>CAYQXR010000022.1:0-37910 GCA_964421625.1 uncultured Gemmatimonadaceae bacterium
GTTCCTGGTAGGTGATGACGCCGTAGGTCGGCTCCAGGATGCTTTCGAGTGCGGGGTGCGGATAGGTCACCGGCTCCTGGCCGAGCTTGCGCCGGATGAACACCGTGTGCATGCCGGCGTCGAGCGGGCCGGGACGCAGCAGCGCGTTCGACGCCACCAGGTCGTCGAACCGGTCGCACTTCATGCTGCGCAGCGTCTCGGTGGCCAGAGGCGATTCGAACTGGAAGACGCCGGCCGTCCGCCCTCGCCGCAGCATCTCGTAGACGGCTGGATCGTCGAACGGCAGGGCGTTCATGTCGAGCGGCTCGCCGGTGCGGGCCACGATCATGGCCACGGCGTCGTGGATCACCGTCAGGGTCTTGAGGCCCAGGATGTCCATCTTGAGCATGCCGACTTTTTCCAGCGCGCCCATGTCGTACTGACAGATGATGGCGTCCTCGCCGTCGGCGCTGGCGCCCGATCCCTTGGTCGGAGCCGTGCAGACAGGGACATAGTCCGACAGCGGCCCCGGGGCGATGACCACACCGGCCGCATGCACCGAGGCATGCCGCGAGAGCCCCTCGATCCGGCCGGCGTAGTCGAACACACGCCGGTACACCTCGCTCTCACGCAGCAGGGCGCGGAGATCATCGACCTTCTCGGCGGCTTCCGGAACGGTCATGCTGAAGGCCGGTCCCGAAGGAATCAGCTTGGTCAGCTTGTCGGCTTCGCCGGGAGGAACTTTGAGAACGCGGGCCACATCCTTCACGGCGGCCCGGGCCTTCATGGTGCCGAAGGTGATGATCTGTCCGACGGAGTTCCGTCCGTAGCGCTCCCGGACATACTCGATGACCTCGCCCCGACGCTCGAAGCAGAAGTCCACGTCGATGTCCGGCATCGAGACGCGCTCCGGATTCAGGAAGCGCTCGAAGAGCAGATCGAACTGGAGCGGACATACATCGGTGATGCCGAGCGCGTAGGCCACCAGGGATCCCGCGGCCGAGCCGCGGCCGGGCCCCACCGGGATGCCGCGCTCCCGCGACGCCGCGATGAAGTCCGACACAATCAGGAAGTACCCGGCGTAGCCTGCCGTGTTGATCACGCCCAGCTCATACTCCAGCCGGGTCCGCGCGGCCTCCGGCAACGGCGAGCCATAGCGGCGCTCGGCGCCCTGTTCCGCCAGCGCGCGCAGCAGGTCTTCGTCCGAGGCGTACTCGGCCGGGCGGGGGAACTGCGGCAGGAAGTAGCGCTTCTCGAAGTCGAACTCGCAGAGATCGGCTACCGTCTGGGTCAGGGCCAGCGTCTCCGGATGTTCCGGGAACAGCGCCAGCATCTCGGCTTCGCTCTTGACGTAGGACTCGGTGCCGGTAAACCGGAAGCGCTTCGGGTCGTCGAGGTCGGCCCCGGTCCCGATGGCCAGGAGGACATCGTGCGCCTCGGCGTCCTCCCGGCGCAGGTAGTGCGCGTCGTTGGTCGCGACCACGCCGAGCCCGAGATCCTTGCCCAGTTCGAGCATGCCCTGAGTGACCAGCCGCTCCTCGGCGATGCCATGGTCCTGAATCTCGAGGTAGAAGCCGCTCTGCCCGAAGGTGGTGGCGAACCACTCGGCCGACTCACGGGCCTTGTCGTACCGCGATTGACGCAGCCAGAGCGCCACCTCGCCCGAGAGGCAGGCCGCCAGGCAGATGATGCCCTCGCTGTGCGCCGCCAGGACATCGCGGTCGATCCGCGGGCGACGGTAGAAGCCCTCGGTGTAGCCGATGGACGAGAGCTTGATCAGGTTCTGGTAGCCGGCCTTGTTGCGCGCAAGCAGGACCAGGTGGGAGTATTGTGCCGGGGCCCAGGAGGGTTTGCTGAAGCTGGTCCGCGGTCCGAAGGCCAGGTAGGCCTCGAATCCGAGGATCGGGCGGATGCCGCCTTTGCGGGCCGCGTTGTAGAAGTTCCAGGCCGAGTGGAGATTTCCGTGGTCGGTGACCGCCAGGGAGTCCATGCCGAGGGCGGTGACGTGCTTGACCAGATCCGGGAGCCGGTTGGCCCCGTCGAGGAGGGAAAACTCGCTGTGCGTATGCAGATGCACGAAGGCCATGTCGCAGTGTACCCCAATCCGGCGAGAATGTCAAAAGTCGTTGTGGTGCTTATGGTTAGCGCGCTTCCGGTCGCGGCGTGACGGGGCGGATTTCGGCGCTTTTCGCGCTGGCGCTGGTGGCGGTCAGGGTGTCGGCGCAGGAGGTGTCCCTGCCCCCCCGGCCTGCGCTGCCCGACCTGCCGGCCTCGGTGCGGGTGGCCGGGATGGCCGGAGCGGGCGTGGCCATGCCTGGCTACGCCGCCGGGGTGTTCGACAACCCCTCTCTGGTGGGTCCGATCCGGACGCTCTCGCTGGAGGCCGCCTGGGCCCGTCTGCCGGACGACGCCTGGTACACCACGGGGGCAGGGGCCCTTCAGCTCGGGCGGGGCAATCTGGGGGGCGGCTACCGCTATCTGCGCTATCCCGAGGGGGCACCTGTCCGGGACAACCTCTCCTGGGTGGTGGCGCCGGTCTATCGGTTGCAGGGCGTCGCCCTGGGGGCCTCGGCCAAGTATGTCGCGCTGCGTGACTCGGCCAATGTCGTCTACCGGACCCTCTCCTCCGATGCGGGGGTCACGCTGGCCTTCTTCGACATTGCCGCCATCGGCCTCTCATTTCAGAATCTTGGGCGCTTTGCCCTGAGCGGGGAGCGGCTCACCCTGCCGGCCAGTACCCATGTCGGGTTCTCGCTCAACCTCATCGATACATATTCCAGCGGTCGTCTGCTCGGCACACTTGAGACGGTCTGGACCTCGGGCGCGTCGCGGCGGACCATTCTGGGACTGGAGGGGGGCGTGGTGGTGCAGGGCGTCGGTCTCGTGGCCCGGATCGGGTCCGGGGGACAACCGGAGGGCAGTCGGGCCGGGTCTACGGCCTACGGCGGATCCATCATGCTGGGGCAGGGCCGCGTCGACTATGCCTTTCAACCGCGCAGTGCCCTGGGCCGGAGCGTGCATTTGATCGGACTTCGATGGAGCCGTTGACCAACCGGCGGCGCCCGGCCGGGTCGGTCGCCCCCCGCACACGGAAGAGGAAACGGATGGGTCTGCTGATTGCCGCTGTCGTGCTGCTGGCCGGGTACGGCACTGCCTACGTGGCGTCCGAAGAGGTCCGCTATCTGTCGCGGGCCGGGTTCGAGGAGACGCGCCTGCTGGCGGCACGCGAGCCCCTGTCGGTCCTCGCCCGCGACACCACGCGTCCCCAGTTGCTGCGCAGCCAGGCCCAGCTCGTGCTCGATGTGCGCGCCTACGCCGAGTACCTGGGGCTCCAGGCCAAGGAGACCTACACCAGCTACACCGATGTCGGTCGTGATACCCTGCTGCTGGTGCTGACGGCCTCGGCCCAGGACTGTCTCTGCCCCGTCACCTGGAAGTATCCCATCGTCGGGCGGGTGCCCTACAAGGGCTTCTTCGACTTTGCTCAGGCGCAGGCCAAGGCCGATGCCTTCGCCGCCGAGGGGTACGATGTCTCGCTGCGCCCGTCGGCCGCGTTTTCGACCCTGGGCTGGTTCAACGATCCGCTGCTCTCCACTGCGCTCGAACGGGATCCCGTCGAACTCGCCGCGCTGGTCTTCCACGAGATCGCCCACAACACCATCTGGGTGAAGGGGGCGACGGCGTTCAACGAGAGCTACGCCCAGTGGGTCGGCTATCGGGCCGCCGAGACCTTTTTCCTGTCCCGCGGTGACAGCCTCTCGGCCCGGCAGGCCGCCGACCGGTGGCACGACGAACGGGTGCTCGATACCTACTACCGGCTGCTGATGGGCAAGCTCGACTCGCTCTACGCGCTCAAGCTGCCGGCCCGCGCCAACGGGTTTGGCCGCGAGGCCATTGCGGGGTGGAGTCGCGATACCCTGCTGACCGGGCTGGGGGCGTATCTCCGTGCGACGGACCCACGCTGGTATGCTGGTCGACCGATCAACAACGCCACGCTGATCGGCGTGCGACTGTACCGCACCAATCTCGATGTGTTCGATGCCTGGGATCGCCTCTTCGGGGGCGACCTCACCCGGGCGCTGGATGAGCTGCGACTGACACTGGAAGGCGCCGAAGACACCGAGGGCGCGTTCCGCCGGATGGAGGCCATGCTGCGTCTGCGGAATGTGCCGGTGCTCAGCCCCCTCCCTGACCTCGACCCCCTGCCCGCGCTCCCTGCGCGCTGACCCCCTGTTGGAGACCTGCCATGCTGCGTGACACCATTGCCCGGGAGCAGGACCGCTACCTGCGCGAACTCACTGAGTTTCTGGCCATTCCGAGTGTCAGTACCCTGCCGGCCCATGCCGACGATTGCCGACGTGCCGCCCACTGGCTGATGGACGCGCTGCGCGACCTGGGCTGCCCCGTCGTGGAGCTGCTCGAAGGGCGCGGCCACCCGGTGGTGTGGGGCGAGAGTGCGCCGGTGCCCGGTGCACCGACCCTGCTGATCTACGGGCACTACGATGTCCAGCCGGTGGAGCCCCTGGCGGAGTGGCGCACGCCACCCTTCGAGGCGACGGTTGTGGACGGGCGTCTGTATGCCCGCGGCGCCATCGACGACAAGGGACAGGTCTACTGCCTGCTCAAGGCCTGCGAACTGGTGCGCCGCCCCGACGGGACGCTGCCGCTCAACGTGCGCTTCCTGTTCGAAGGCGAGGAGGAGTGCGGCGGCCAGGTGATCTTCGACCTGCTGGCGGCGGAACCGGAGCGCGCTGCGGTCGATGCCGTGCTGGTGGCGGACATGAACTACTACGCGCCCGGCATTCCGGCCGTGTACACCTCCCTGCGCGGTCTCTGCTACGCCGAACTTCACGTCCGCACCACCGAGCGGGATCTCCACTCGGGATCGTACGGTGGTGTGGCGCCCAACGGCCTCGAAACGCTCTGCCGGATGCTGACCGACCTCAAGGGCCCCGACGGACGGATTGCGGTGCCCGGACTCTACGAGTCGGTGATTCCACCAACCGCAGAGGAGCGCGAGGGCTGGGCCTCACTGCCCTTCGACCTGGCGACCTATCTGCGCGAGGAGATCACTGGACGGGCGGTGGTCGGCCTGCCCGAGGCCACGCTGTTCGAGCGGAAGTGGGCGCTGCCAACCTTCGAGATCCACGGGATCAGCGGTGGCTTCGTGGGAGAGGGCGCCAAGACGGTGATCCCGGCGGCCGGGATGGCCAAGATCTCCCTGCGGCTGGTGCCGGGGCAGACGCTGGCGGTGGTGCAGGAGCAGTTGCGTGCGGCCGTGGCCGCGGTGGCGCCGCCCTGGGCTACCTGGGAGCTGCGCTTCCTGCACGGGGGAGATCCGGTCCGGATCGATGTGAGCGCGCCGGTGTTCGAGCAGCTCTCCCGGGCCTTCACGACCGTGGTGGGCCGCGCGCCGGTGGCTGTGCGCGGAGGCGGCTCGATTCCGATCGTGACGGAGCTGGCCAAGGCGGGCGCGCCGATTCTGCTGACCGGCATCGGGCTTCCCGACGACGGCCTGCACTCTCCGAATGAGAAGATGGACCTGCAGCAGTTGTGGGACGGGATGGCCGTCTTCGCGGAGCTGTTCGCTAGTCTCGGTCGACCTTAGGGCGGCCGTTGCCGGCGTACTGCGCCTCGATGCGGGCGTGGAGGTTGTCGGCGCCGATGATGTTCTTGACGGAGGCGACAATGAGCGCCACGACATCGTCGGCCCAGTATTCGTCGGGACGGTCGGTGTCGGGCAGGCTGCGGCACTGCGTGCTGAGGTACTCGATGGCCCGCTCGGTCCATTCGCTCTGGGCGTTGGCCACCAGCGACCACGAGCCGGTGGCCCGCAGTTCCATCTCGGCGAGCGCGTCGAGCTGCGGACGCAGCTCACAGGCTTCCGGTCCGCTGCGGAGCTGCTCCGCCACCCGGGTGAGCACAGCGGCCCGCTCCGAGGCCTGTGGCTCCGGGAGCGGGGAGAGGTAGTGCCGCTGATCGGCCACCATCTCGGCGAGCCGCACGCAGACCGCCCGGGTCGAGAGCGTGAGCTGCGCGGGACCCTCATCGGCCAGACGTCTCGCGGAGCGGAGAATCTGGGAGATGATGTCGTCGGCTGCTGCCGAAATCCGGGGCTTGTCTGTCGCGTCAGCCATAGGACATGAAGGGTGTCCCCACGGCGCCAGAATCGCAAGTGCCTGGCCCGAAGTCGCATTCGGCTGCCGAGAGCAGCCGCGGTGTCCGCGCGAAGGCCTCGCCGAAGGCCTCGATGACAGCGGCGCGGCTGCTGGCGTGGAGTGCCTCTGCCGGACTCGCTGCGCCGAGGCAGCGGGCCAGCGAGGTCATCTGGATGCCGTGGAGCCCGCAGGGGACAATGGCATCGAACCACTCCAGCGCCGGATCGACGTTGAGGGCGAAGCCGTGCAGCGTGACCCACTGCCGGACATGGATGCCGATCGAGGCGATCTTGCGGTCATCGACCCACACGCCGGTGCGGCCCGGGATCACGCCCGCCGTTACACCATGCGCGGCCAGCGCTGCGATCAGGACCGACTCCAGAGTCCGCAGGTACCAGTGCAGGTCCTGGCGATGCGTACTGAGGTCCAGAATCGGGTAGCCCACCAGTTGCCCGGGGCCGTGCCAGGTGATGTCACCGCCCCGCTCGATGGCCACGACGTCGGCCCCGCGGGCGCGGAGCGCCTCCTCAGGCATGGGCATGGAGGACTCGCGGGTGCCCCGCCCGAGCGTATAGACGGGGTCATGCTCCACCAGCAGCAGGCAGTCCGCCGTGAGCGTGCCCGTCAGGCGGGCCTCGCGCCAGGCCCGCTGCCGTTCCAACGCCTCACGGTAGGGGAGCCGTCCCAGATCGACGACCAGCAGTGGCGGCCTCATGCGGCGCGCTGTGCCGAAGGGAGGGCCGCCGCTGCGGCCCGCGTCCGGCGGAGGAAGTACCCGCTCAGGGCCACCGCGATGCCGAAGAGCAGCAGCAGCCCCGCTGCCGCGAGGGCCCACCGCGCCACGGTAGTGGCCACGATCGAGAGAACGGCCCCCGCCAGGGTGCCGACCATCGCCACGCCGAAGCGGCGGAAGGGCGAGCGCACCGGCGCCAGCAGAAACCACCCCAGGAGCGCGACGCCCAGCACCGTGCCGACGGTGCCGAAGGCCATGAGGTTGGTGGCGGGGGAATCGGGCGTCACCTGGTCGACGCTGGTGACGCCGCTGGCCCAGGTGAGCTGCAGCGTGCCCCAGGTCAGCAGGGAGAAGCAGGCGAGCGAGACCATCATCCCGCTCGCGATTACGTGGAGGGCGAGACTGACCTGATCCTCGCTGGCCGTCGCCGAGCCGAGCGGATTGCCCGAGCCCGGCGGCGGCGCGACGTGGTCAGATGTGGACGGCACGTCCGAGGGAATCGAGCGCCGCTTCGGCGATGCCTTCCGACAGCGTCGGGTGGGCGTGAATCGCCAGGTCGACTTCCTCGACGGTGTACTCGTTGGTGCGGGCCACCACCAGCTCGTGGATCATTTCGGAGGCGTGTCCGCCGACGATGTGCGCGCCGAGAATCTCGCCGTACTTGGCGCCGCGGATGATCTTGACGAAGCCGTCGGTCTCGTTGGTTGCCCGTGCCCGGCCATTGGCCGAGAACGGGAAGCGGCCGACGGTGTAGTCGAGCTGCTGCGCCTTGGCCTGTTCCTCGGTCAGGCCGACCGAGGCCACTTCGGGGTGGCAGTAGGTCACGCCCGGCACGTTGCTGTAGTCGATCGCCTTCGGATGATGCCCGGCAATCACCTCGGCGACATGGATGCCCTCGCGGGTTCCCTTGTGGGCCAGCATCGGCGGACCGGCCACGTCGCCCACCGCGTAGACGCCAGGCACGCTGGTCTGGAGCGTCGCGGGGTCGACGGCGACGAAGCCCCGATCGGTGAGGGCAACGCCCACCTGCTCGAAGCCGTTGTTTTCGGTGTTGACCGCGCGGCCCGCCGCCATCAGGACCTTGTCCGCCACCACCGTCTCGGTCTTGCCGTTCACTTCGAGGTGCAGGGTGACCTCGGTCGCGCCGACATCGGCCTTGACGACCTTCACCCCGGCCAGGGTCTTGATGCCCTTCTTCTTGTACACCTTGGCAATCAGGTCGGACGATTCGTGGTCCTCGACCGGCAGGATGCGCGGGGCCGCCTCGATCAGGGTGACTTCGCTGCCGAAGGCATTGAACACGTCGGCGAACTCGGTGCCCACCGCGCCGGCGCCGACGATGGCGAGCCGCTTGGGGGCCGTTTCCAGGAAGAGCGCCTCGTCGGAGGTGATCACCGTGGTGCCGTTGATGCCGAGCCCGATGGCGGGAATGCCCTTGGTGCGGGAGCCGGTGGCGATCACGATCGCCCGGGTGGCGGTGACCACGTTGTCACCGACCTGCACGGTGGTTGCCGAGGTCAGAACGCCGGTGCCCTTGATGACGGTCACCTTATTCTTCTTCATCAGGAACTCGGCGCCCTTCGAGTTCTGGTCCGCCACCTTGCGCGAGCGCTTCATGGCGACGCCGTAATCGGTCACCACGTCACCGACGGTGATGCCGAGTTCCTTGGCTTCCTTGCGGATCAGGTTGGCGGCTGCGGCCGAATGGAGCAGGGCCTTGGTGGGGATGCAGCCGATGTTGACGCAGACCCCGCCGAGGCGGTCCTTCTCGATCACGGCGACGGAGAGCCCCAACTGCGAGGCACGGATGGCGGCAGGGTAGCCGGCAGGCCCCCCGCCGATGATGACGACATCGAACGAACTAGTGGCCACGACGGCAGCTCCGGGTAGTGGTCGGCAACAGGAACGGGGACATCAGAAGAGGACCGCCAGCGGGTTTTCCAGCATGCCCACGAGGGTCTTGAGGAACGCGGCTCCGGTGGCGCCGTCGACCACGCGGTGGTCGCAGCTCAGGGTGATCCGCATCCGGCGCCGGATGGTCACGGCGCCATCTACCACCACGGCCTTCGGCTCGATCCGGCCGACGGCCAGGATGGCGACCTCGGGCGGATTGATGATGGCAGTGAACTCGTCGATCCCGAACATGCCCAGGTTGGACACCGAGAAGGTGGCGCCGGTGTACTCCTCGGGCTTCAGCTTCCGGTTCCGGGCGCGGCCGGCCAGTTCCCGCACTTCCGTGCCGATGGCGCGGAGCGACTTCCGGTCGGCGTGGCGGACGATCGGGGTGATCAGCCCATCCTCGACCGCGACCGCGACGCCGATGTGCACGTCGTGCCACTGCCGGATGCCCGTGTCGGTCCACCAGGCATTGACCCACGGGTGCTGCCGCAGCGCGGCGGCGCAGGCGCGGACGATCAGGTCGTTGAAGGAGAACTTGCCCTCGTCGCGGGCCAGCAGGGACTCACGCGCCTCGTGCGCGCGCTCCATGTCGACTTCGGCGGTGAGGTAGAAGGTCGGGATGGGGCCGATCGACTGGGCCAGACGCCGCGCGATGGTCTTGCGCATCTGAGTCAGCGGGATGTCGGTGGCACCGGCATCGGGCAGCATGGGGGCGGTGGCGGCGGCGGCCGGAACCGCTGGCGCGTCGTCGAGATCGCGCCGGATGATGCGCCCCTCGGGGCCGCTGCCGGTCACTCCGCGCAGGTCGATGCCGGAGGCCTCCGCGATCTTGCGGGCCAACGGCGACGCCTTGACTCGGCCGGTGTCACTGGCCGATCCGCTCGCCGCAGCAGGCGCAGCAGGCGCAGTGGCGGAAACGGGAGCGGCGGCCGCGGTGGCCGGTGCTGCCGGAGCCGGTGCGCTGGCGGGCCCGTCGCCGGGAATCGCCTCGCCAGCCGCGCCGATCCAGCCGATCACCTGCGCCACCGGCACCGTGGTGCCCTCGGCCGCGAGCCGCTTCAGCAGCACGCCGTCGGCCCGGGCGACGAGTTCCATGGTCGCCTTGTCGGTTTCCACGTCGGCCAGGATGTCGCCGGTCGTGACCGGATCGCCTTCCTGCTTCTTCCACTCGACCAGGCGCCCTTCTTCCATCGTGGGCGAGAGCGCCTCCATCACCACCTTGGTCGCCATGAGTTCAGTCCTTATAGCAGACGCGACGGGCGGCCGCGACGATCTTCGGAGCGTCGGCCTTGGCGGCACGCTCCAGGAACTTGTTGTAGGGCATCGGGACATCTTCCTGATGCACCCGGATCACCGGGGCGTCGAGGTCGTCGAAGGCCTCGCGCTGGATGAGGTCGACCACCTGCGCGCCGACACCGGCGAAACCCCAGCCCTCTTCGGCCACCACGACCCGATGCGTCTTCCGCGCCGACGCGAGAACCGCGGCGGTATCGAGCGGCCGGATGGTGCGGAGGTCGATCACTTCGGCGTCGATGCCGTCCGCCGCCAGCGAGTCGGCGGCCTTGAGGGCCGGGGCCACCGTCTTGGAGTGGCAGATGATGGTAACGTCGTTGCCGGACCGCTTCACGTCGGCAACACCGATGGGCGTGACATACTCCTCGTCGGGCACCTCGCCCTTGAGGTTGTAGAGCATTTCGCCTTCGATGAAGATCACCGGGTCCGGATCCCGGATCGCCGCCTTGAGCAGGCCCTTGGCGTCGGCCGGCGTGGCGGGCATGACCACCTTGAGGCCCGGGATGTGGGCGTAGTACGACTCGAAGGCCTGCGAGTGCTGCGCACCGAGCTGGAGCGCCGCGCCACCGGGACCACGGAAGACGATCGGACAGCCGATGGCGCCGCCGCTCATGTAGCGGATCTTGGCCGCCGCGTTGACGATCTGGTCGATGGCCACCAGGGCGAAGTTCCAGGTCATCATCTCGATGATGGGCCGCAGGCCCACCATGGCGGCACCGACGCCGATGCCGGCAAAGCCGAGTTCGGCGATGGGCGTATCGACCACACGACGGGCGCCGAACTCCTCAAGCAGGCCGCGCGACACCTTGTAGGCGCCATTGTACTCGGCCACTTCCTCGCCCATCAGGAAGACGGTGTCGTCCCGAAGCATCTCTTCGCGCAGCGCAGCATTCAGCGCGTCGCGGTAGGTCATCACCGCCATGTCAGTGCACCTCCGGCGCGTAGACATCGGTCCACAACTCGGACGGATCGGGTTCGGGCGACTCCTCGGCGAACTGCACCGCATCGGCCACCTCGCGCGCGACATCGGCTTCCAGTTCGGCCAGTCCGGCATCGTCGAGCAGGTTGGCGGCGCGCATCCGGTCGATGAGCACCGTGATGGGGTCGCGCTGCCGGGAGGTGTCGAGTTCTTCCTTGGAGCGGTAGGTGCCGCTGGCCGCGTCGGACATCGAGTGGCCCACGTACCGGAAGGTGCGGATATCCATCAGCGTGGGGCCCTCGCCGGCGCGGGCGCGGGCCACGGCTGCATCGGTGGCCTGCTTGACGGCCACGACATCCTGCCCGTCGACTACCACGCCGGGCATGCCGTAGCCGGCCGCCCGCTGCGAGAGATCGGTGATGGCCGCCGCACGATGGAGCGCGGTGCCCATGCCGTAGCCGTTGTTCTCGATGATGAAGATGGCGGGCAGCTTCCAGAGCCCAGCCATGTTGAGCGCCTCGTGGAAGGCGCCGATGTTGGCGGCCGCATCGCCGAAGTAGGCCAGCGCCACCTGCTCGGTGCCGCGATACTTGGCGGCAAAGGCGAAGCCTGCCCCCAGCGGAATCTGTCCGCCGACGATGCCGTGCCCGCCCATGAAGCCGAGCGACGGGTCGAAGAGGTGCATCGAGCCGCCCTTGCCGTGCGAACAACCGGTCGCCTTGCCGAACAGCTCCGCCATCACGGCGCGCGAAGTGATGCCGCGGGCCAGCGCCTGCCCGTGCTCGCGATAGGCGCTCACGATGTAGTCGTCGGGACGCAGCGAGGCGATGGTGCCGACGGCAACCGCCTCCTGGCCGACATAGAGGTGGCAGAAGCCACCGATCTGGCCGATGGCATATGCCTCACCGGCCCGCTCCTCGAAGCGGCGGATGAGGAGCATCATGCGCAGCCAATCGCGGTACTGCTCGGCGAACGGTGCCGCCGAGGGGCGGGGCGCACGGGTGGACGTCCGGGAGGTGGCCATCAGGAATCCTTCGTGACGGTCAACGGTCGGTGCCCGCTCCCGCCTCGTGGGCGGTGGCGGAGCGTGCCTGTTCCCAGGCATGATAGGAAGAGCGGGTCAGCGGCGAGGCCTGTACGTGGGAGAAGCCCATCCGCATGCCGATGTCGTGCAGTTCGGCGAACTCGTCCGGCGTATAGTACCGCACCACTGGGAGATGCCCGTCCGACGGGCGGAGATACTGCCCCAGCGTGACGATGTTCACATCGCTGCGGCGGAGATCGCGC
Organism: uncultured Gemmatimonadaceae bacterium; assembly: GCA_964421625.1. Lineage (GTDB taxonomy): Bacteria > Gemmatimonadota > Gemmatimonadetes > Gemmatimonadales > GWC2-71-9 > Palsa-1233. The sequence continues at coordinate 12,269 of CAYQXR010000022.1, forward strand.
AGGCAGGTGATGATCTCGTCCCACTCCTCACCCATGCCGAGGATGATCCCCGACTTGGTGAGGGCGGTGGCATCCATCCGCCGGGCCGTGGCCAGCAGGCGGATGGCGCGGTCGTACCGCCCGCCCGGCCGGGCCAGGCGATAGAGACGCTCGGCGGTTTCCAGATTGTGATTCAGGATGTCGGGCTTGGCGTCCATCACGAGTTGCAGGGCGCGCTCCGACCCCTTGAAGTCGGGGATCAGCACCTCGACGGAGGTCCGGGGCAGGCGCCGCTTGATCTCGGTGATGCAGCCGGCGAAGGCCTCGGCGCCGCCGTTGGGCAGATCGTCCCGGTCGACCGAGGTGATCACCACGTGCTCCAGCCCCATCTGCTCCACTGCCTCGGCCAGGCGCACCGGCTCGGCCGGGTCGAAGGCCTTGGGGGTACCGTGGGACACGGCACAGTAGGCGCAGTTGCGGGTGCAGACATCGCCCAGGATCATGAAGGTGGCGGCCTTGTGCTCCCAGCACTCCCCGATGTTGGGGCAGCGGGCCTCCTCGCAGACGGTGTGCAGCCCGAGTTCGCGCATCATCTGGCGGATATGGAGGTAGTTCGGGCCGCCGGGGGCCTTGACCTTGAGCCACGAGGGCTTGCGCACCAGCGGCACCACCGTGGCCGACGGGACATGCTCCTCGGTGGAGGTGGTCTGTCTGGTCAGTTGTACGAGCGGCACCGCCATGTCGACTCCTCAGGACCCGATCCGCGCGCCGGGGAATACCGGCAATAGGCCCGCAAGATAACCGCATGGCCCCCGATGAGGGCCCGACCCGGGTGGCACGGGAGACTCCTGCGGCCGCCCGGTCTCCGTAGGGTTTCGGGTGACAGCGGGCGTTGGGCCACTATACTTCCGCCCGGATGGTGTCCCACGACGGGGCACTGCAATCGAAGGAGTCACCCATGGCACTCGTCCCCCTGTTCGCCCTGCTGCTTGCGGCCGCGCCCGCCGACACCACGCTTGCGCTTGGCGCCAAGCTCCCGGCCGCCTCCCAGGCCGTTCCCCTCGCCACCGTTGCGGCCAAGCCCGCCGACTGGGCCGGCAAGGAGATCGTGGTCGAAGGGGTGATCGTGGCCGTCTGCCAGGACATGGGCTGCTGGATGGAGATCGCCTCCGATACCACCAAGGGCGCCCTGCCGGCGCACGTCGGGTTCGAGCACAAGTTCTTCATCCCGATGAACTCCAAGGGCATGAAGGCCCGCGCCCTCGGCAAGGCCACCCTCAAGACCTACACCAAGGCCGAGGCGGACCACCTCATCGAGGAGGGGGCCAAGCTCACCCGCAACGCCGACGGCACGGCCACCGGCATTCAGTTCGTCGCGACTGGTGTGGTGCTGACGGGGACCCTCGCGACCCCAGCCGCCAAGAAGCCCACCGACAAGTAACGCGGGCCCCGGATGTCGAACGGCCCCGTCCACCGAGTGGTGGACGGGGCCGTGTCGCGTCGGGCGGTCGGCTTACCGCGAGTAGAACTCGACCACCAGCGGGACTTCGCAGATCACCGGGATCTCGTCGCGCAGCGGGAGGGAGGTCATCCGGACCGCCTTCTTGCCGGTGTCGACGTCGAGGTAGCCGGGTACGCGGACCCGGTTCATGGCGTCGGAGATCACGGCCAGTTCGGCGCTGCGGGGGCGCGGCGCGACCTGGTCGCCGAGGTGGACCCGGCGCGACGGCACGCGGCAGACCTTGCCGTTGACCGTGAAGTGGCCGTGGGCCACGAGCTGGCGGGCGGCAAAGATGGTCGGGGCAAGCCCGGCGCGGTGCACCAGGGCGTCCATGCGCTGCTCGAGGAGCTGGAGCAGGTTCTGGCCGGAGTTGCCGGACATGCGGACCGCGCGGGCGAAGGTCAGCCGGAGCTGCGACTCGCTGATGTTGTACTGGGCGCGCAGGCGCTGCTTCTCGGTGAGCTGCTTCTTGTACTCACTGGTCTTCCGCGGGCGCTCGGCGCCGTGCTGTCCCGGCGGAGTCGGCCGCTTCTCAAGGATGCGGGCCGTGCGGGGGGAGAGCGGGATACCGAGTCGTCGGGCAATTTTGCCCTTGGGGCCGCGAAGATTCACGAAAGCCTCAGAAAAACGTAGCCATGGTTCACCAGCCGGGGCACACGCCGGAAACGGCTGGACCGGCTCCCGGACGGTTGAGAGCCAGCACGGAAGCATAGCGGACTGGCGGGGTCGGCGCTAGTCCCTGTGGCTCAAGCCCAATCCCAGAAGCGGGTGGGGGCCGCCGCGGCCAGGCTGTCGTCCCAGCGGCCCTCGCTGATGCCCTGGGCGATCCGCTCGCCCACGGCCCCCGCCAGCAGGATCCCGTTCCGGCCCAGGCCCGCCGCGTACCAGAGCCCGGGGAGGCGGGGTTCCGGCCCCAGAATGGGCCGTCCATCGGGGGTGCCGGGGCGGAAGCCGGACTGGGTGCCGGTGCTCTGCATGGCCTGCAGCGGCGGGAACAGGCTGCCGGCCCGCTGGAGCAGGTCGGCGATCGGGCCGGGCTGGTCGGTCGGCGTCAGACCGACATGCTCCATGGTGGCCCCGACCAGGAGCTGCCCCTGCCGGGGCAGCAGGTAGCAGCGCGGGCCGTAGACCACGCCCGGATGCAGTCCGGTGGGCCAGGGGTAGGTGAGTACTCGCCCCTGTACCGGGGCGACCGCGATCGGGCGGGGGAGGTCGGTGAGCTGCGGCATCCAGGCGCCATTGGCCAGCACCACGATCGGTGCCGCCCAGGTGGTGCCGGGCCCACGAACGCCGAGCACCGTTCGGCCGTTGTGGTGGAGGCCGACCACCGGCTCCTCGACCACCTGCACCCCCAGACGCACCGCATCGGCCAGCAGGGCCTCGGTGGTGCGGACCGGGTCGAGCTGGCCGTCGTCCGGGGCCCAGAACCCGCCCAGCCCCGGGGCGATGCCCGGAAAGTGCTGGCGGATCTCGTCGGGGTCGAGCCATTCGGCCGAGAGGGCGCGCTGCCGCTGCCAGGCGATCCGGGAGAGCGCCTCCTCCACGCCCTGTTCCGTGGTCACCACCTGCAGGATGCCGCGCAGCGACAGGCCGATATCGATCCCGGTGTGCTCCAGCAGCGCTCCCGCCTGACGCCGGTAGAAGGCCCGGCCCGCCAGGGCCAGATCCAGCATCGGGTCCTCGGTGTGGCCCTCCATCTGGGCCGCCAGCATTCCGGCGGCCGCCCGCCACGCCTCGCCGCGCGGGCTGGGGTGGCGCAGCAGCGTGACCCGGCGGCCGGCTCGGCCCAGTGCCCGGGCGGTGGCTGCCCCGACGATACCGCCGCCGACGATCAGGACTTCAGGATGGGTCATGACGGTTCGCTCTGAAACTTCCAGCAGGGGAGGTCCGTATCACTGGTAGACGCCGGGCATCTGGGCATCGGCCGCAACGAGGAGTCTGAAATGGTCAGGAATGTCGCCGGGTTCGCTGTCTTCGCCGTGGTCGCGACCATGCTGTTCAAGCTGATGGTCGGCTTTCTGGGTGCGGCCTTCAGCCTTGTCCTCACGCTGCTGTTCTGGGCGCTGATCGGCTTCGCCATCTACACGGTGCTCAAGATCTTCGCGCCCAACACCGCCGACAAGATCCGCTCGACCATCCGCGGCAACGGGTCGAGCAGCGTCGGCTGAACCGATGGTCACGCGGGCCCTCGTGGCAACGGCCACGGGGGCTAGCGTCCGGCGGGGGGCAGCACCATCTCGTCCAGTTGCAGCCGCACCCGCCCGTAGGAGCCTGAACTCTCAATCCGCACCGGGATTCGCCGGGCGTCGTCCGTCATCCACAACTTGGCCTTGGCCTCGGCCCGGAACATACCGTTCCGCTGGTTCACCACCGGGTGCAGGATCAGGCAGGAGACCTTCTGCCCGTCGGGCAGTTCCAGCGTTTCCCGCCCGCTCACCCGCACCGTCAGATTGAGCACCTCAGCGCGGTAGTAGCGCGGAATGGTGAGCGAATCCCCCACCTGCAGCGGAATGGTCCGCACGTAGTAGAGGAAGGCCACGTCGTCGAGCGGGTCCTTCGGTGTGGCCTTGCGACCGGTGTCCGCCCCGCGGCGGAAGAAGCCCGAGTCGGGGTGGATGTTGAAGTCCTCGATGGCCGGGCGGTTGACGCCGGTATCGGTGGTGAACTTGAGAAAGCGCCGCGAGATGAAATCGTCCACGCCGGTCCACGAGGTGAGTTCGGAGCGGGCCTTGAAGGCGATGGACGAGATGGAGGTCTTCATGGTGAAGCGCCAGCTCGGCACGCCGCGCATGGTCTCGATGCCCTCGACAGCGAGCACGGCCGACCCGGCCGGGATCGGCACCAGGGTGCGGAGGCTCCCCTTGTAGGTGAAGCGCTCACCTACGGCGAACGGTCGGGCGACCACCGCGGCACTGGTGGGCGTCGCGGCCGCCACCTGGGCCAGCAGGGCAATGGCTGTGAGACTCATGCAACCTCCTTGGCCGTGGTGCGTGAGGTGCGCTCGCGCGCGGCAGTCGGGGGAGCGGCGGTCCGGAAGTGTCGCCGGGCGGCCCACAGCTCCCGGGCGCGGGGCCACGGCAGGTGCCGCGACGGGCGGGGATGCCGCTCGACCCGTTCCTCGACCGGGACCACCTCGATGCGTCGCGCCCCGGCCGCTGCGCGGACCAGCAACTCCGCGTTGGCCGCCCAGCCGGACAGGGTCAGCCAGGGACCAGGCCGCTCGCGGAAGGCGTGCCGCAGGGTCACCAGTCGGAACGCCACATAGCCGGAGACGATGTCACGCACCCCGGGCACACGCGCGCGCCGCCCGAGCAGCCGCGGAGCCCAACGCCGCAGCCGGACCCGCCAGGGGTCGGTCTCACCCACCAGGGTGCTCTCAGCCACCACCAAGTCGGCCCCGGAATCCAGACGACGCAGCAGTTCCGGCAGGGCGTCCGGGTCGGCACCGAAGTCGGCCGGCATGAGGATGGCCACATCGCGCTTGTGGCGGTCGGAGGAGCGCAGCGCTTCCTTGAGGAGCCGCTCTACCGTGGCGGCGTAGCCCTGCGGGGCCTCGCTGCGCAAAACGGTGATGGGCAGGACCTTGGCGTAGGAGGCCAGAACCTCAGTGGTGGCGTCGGTCGAGGCGTCGTCCCCGACTAGAAACTGGTACTCGCGCGCACTGGACTCGAGGACCCGGCGGATCTTCCAGAACAGCAGGCCGATCGTGGCGGCCTCGTCGCGGCTGGGGACGCAGAAGTAAATCACCCCTGCAAGATAAGACCGCGCGCGGCGCGACGGGGGTCAGGTCCGTTCCTGCCAGACGGTCCGGTAGAGTGCCAGGTACGCCGCTGCCATGCGATCCGCCGAGTAGGCGTCGGCCCGTCGCCGGGCAAGTGAGCCCAGCGTGTGGCGGAGCGGCTCCTCGGTGAGCACCCGACTGACCGCGTCGCCCAGGGCGGGTGCGTCGCCAACTGGCACGACGAGCCCCGCTCCCTCCGTGAGCACTTCAGGGATGCCGCCGCTGCCGGTCGCCACAATGGGACGCCCGAGCGCCATGGCATCGAGCATGGCGGTGCCCAGGCCTTCGTTGGCCGAGGAGGTGACGAAAAGGTCCGCCGCCGCCATCAGCGGCAGGGGGTCGTCGAGCTGACCCAGCAGGTGGACCCGCTCCGCCAGCCCGTGGGTGCGGATGGCCTCGCGCAGGCTGCGCTCCAGCGGACCGCGACCGGCGATCGCCCAGTGGAGGTCCGGGTGACGGGCGTGCAGGTGTGCCGCCGCCGCGATGAGCGTCTGGTGGTCCTTGCTCGGCTCGAGCTGGCCGACCGCGATGGCCAGCGGCGCGTGCTCCGGCAGTCCGTGGGCGGCGCGGGCCCCGATGGCGGAGACATGGCTCAGCGAGTCGAGGTCGATCCCGGACGGAATGACCGGGACCCGGTCGGGCGGGATGCCGTCCTGCACCAGGACGTCCCTGATGGCGCCCGAGATAGCGACCACCCGATCGGCACGCTTCCAGAACCCCTGGCGTCGGAGCGGGAAGACCACCCGGCGGGTGGTGATGAACGGGCGGTTGCGCATGGCCGCGGCCATGCCGGCCAGGGTGGTGGCGTGCCCATCGTGGGCATGCAGCAGCCCCGGGTTGGCCGCGAGCAGCCAGGCCGCGTGGGCTGCCGCGGGACTCAGGCCGGCGCGCCAGTCCACCAGGTGGACTGGGATCTGATCGGCCACCAGGTGGTCGGCCAGGGCAGTGCCCCGACCGGTGACCACGATCTGCGGCACCCCGAGGCGCGCCAGCGCCCGGGCCAGCAGCCAGGCCTGACGCTGGCCCCCGCGCCACTCCCGTCCACTGGCGACGTGAATGATCCGCAGCGGGGTCACTGGGGGCGGCGGCACGGTCATGCGGGAATCTTAACGGGGCACCTTTGCTTGACCGCTGCCGGGTGCGGCGGGTAACATTGACTGGTACTCCACACCAGCAGGCTCATGGATCTCGACGACATCAAGGCCCAGTTCGACCGCATTTTCGCCGCGCGCACGCCGGGGAGTTCCCGTGGCGAGGCGGCGCTGTTGCGTGAGGCCCTGATCGAGTTCAAGGTCGGGATCCAGCAGTTGCGCGAGGCGCTGGACCGGACCGCAGGGCAGGTCAGCGCGTTGCAGCGGGACGTCGCCGACGCCGAGCGGCGCGGGCGGCTGGCGGCGGAGATCGGCGATGCCGACACTGTCGCCGTGGCGGAGGAGTTCACCGCCCGGGTCCGGGAGAAGCTGGCCATCCTCCAGCGGAAGGCCGCCGCTCAACGCGACGAGCTGCAGGTCGCCGAGCACGAGTACGAGGTGACCCGGCAGCGGTTCCAGTCGGCCAAGCTCGGCACCAGCGCGCCGGAGCCCGAGAGCACGCTGGACGATCCGCTGACCGACCTGCGGTTTGATCAGCAGGCGCGCGAAGCAGCCGTTGAAGCGCAGTTGGCCCATCTGAAGCAGAAGCTCGGCGAGCGCGGCTAGCGCTCCACCACCCATGGTCCGATGCCGCATGGCACCGGACAGCAATGCACGCCCACACCCTTCCCGACGGGGTTCCATGTGAGCCAGGCACCAACCAAGGGGTTCTTCGGCCATCCGGTCGGGCTCCGCACCCTCTTCCTCACCGAGATGTGGGAGCGCTTCAGCTACTACGGCCTCCGGCCGCTGCTGGTGCTCTTCATGTCGGCCGCGATTCTGGATGGCGGCTTCGGGTTCACCCGGACGGAGGCCTCCGCCATCGTCGGTATCTACGCCGGCAGTGTCTACCTGGCCTCGCTGCCGGGTGGCTGGATCGCCGACCGCTGGCTCGGCCTGCGCCGGGCGATCTGGTGGGGGGCGCTGTTCATCACGCTGGGCCATCTCTCGATCGGCATCAGCGGCATGGCTGGACAGGACACGGCCGGCAAGACGGCCTTCTTCGCCGGCCTGGCGCTGATCGTAATCGGCACCGGTCTCCTCAAGCCGAACATCTCGGCGATCGTCGGCGATCTGTATCCCGACGGCGGTGCCCGGCGTGACGCCGGCTTCTCGATCTTCTACATGGGCATCAACACCGGCGCCTTCCTGGGACAGATCATCACCGGGTATCTGGGCGAGGCGGTCGGCTGGCACTGGGGCTTCGGTGCGGCGGGCGTCGGCATGCTGCTGGGTCTGGTGACCTTCACGGCCATGGCCCCGAAGACGCTCGGCAACCTCGGTACCGACATCGTCCGATTGGCCGACCCGGCGGCTCAGGCCCGGCGCGAGGGCATGGTCCGGAACGTGGCCCTGGGCTCGCTGGCCCTGATTGTTGCGCTGTTTGCCGCGGGGGCCATGGGCCTCTTCCGCTTCGACCCGGTCGCCATCACCCGCTACATGATCGGCGCGCAGGTGCTGCTGGCCGGCATCTTCTTCGCCGTGGTCATGGCCGACAAGGAGAACAGCAGTCAGGAGCGGAAACAGATCATCGTGATCGTGGTGCTGTTCATCTTTGCCGCGATCTTCTGGGGCGCGTTCGAGCAGGCGCCGACCTCGCTCAACCTGTTCGCCCGTGACTTCACCGACCGGACCTTCGGCTCGTTCGAAATGCCGGCAACCTGGTTCCAGCCGATCAACTCGTTCTTCATCATCGCGCTGGCGCCGCTCTTTGCGGTGCTCTGGGAGAAGATGGCCAAGAGCGGCAAGGAACTCTCCAGTCCCGCCAAGTTCGCGGCCGGCCTGGCCTTCGCCGGGGTCGGCTTCGCGCTGATGATCATTCCGGCCAACGCGATCGTCGAGAGCGGCGGTCTGCTGAAGGTGGCGCCGTGGTGGCTGGTGGGGTCGTACTTCCTGCAGACGGCCGGCGAACTCTGCCTCTCGCCCGTCGGGCTCTCCTCGATGACCAAGCTCTCCCCGCGCAAGTACGTTGGTCAGATGATGGGGATCTGGTTCATCGCCGCCTCGCTCGGCAACTTGATCGCCGGCCTGGTCGGCGGCCAGGTGGATCCCGAGGCACTGGAGCAGACGCCGGCGCTGTTTACCTGGACGGCCATCGCGCTGTTCGCCTCGGCGCTGATCCTGACTCTGATGATCAAGCCGATCAGCCGGATGCTCTCGCGGGCCTGAACGCCACAGAGCATCGTCCCGGATGCACGAACGGGCCCCCTGTCATTCGGCAGGGGGCCCGTTCGGTTGCTGGCCTGGATGTGCGTTACGGCTTGGCGATCCGCCCGGCGCGGGTCGGGTAGGCCACGTCCGGTGGTGGGTCGCCGCGGGGCCAGTCCTCTGCCTTGGCGGGATAGTCCGGGCGCGGGCGGGTGGTCAGCCAGGTGGCGATATCCTGTGCTTCATCAGTGGTGAGCGAGCCCGGTCGGTCGAAGGGCATGTTGTGGCGGATGAACGCTGCCACCGTCCGCAGGCGCGACATGCCGGCACCGATGTTGTAGCTCTCCGGGCCCCAGACCGGCGGGATAGGCGGAATCCCTTCGCCGTTGCTGCCGTGACAGCGGGCGCACTGGGCCGCGTACAGCACCTCGCCGTTGGCACTGTCGCCGCGTTCAGGTGAACCCATCGGCAGGCCCTGCCCCGGTGTGGGCGTGCCGTGCGGCGTGCCGACGCTCAGATGGGACATGTAGGCGATCATATCGCGCATGGCGGGATCGTCCCAGGGCAGCGGGCTCCCGGACATCGAGCGCTCGAAGCAGTCGTTGATCCGGTCCTCGAGGTACTGCACCGTGGCGGACCGCGAACGGAACTGCGGGAAGCGTGCAGCAATACCGACCCAGGGCATGGCGTTGAGCCGACGTCCGCCGTCGAGATGACAGGAGGTGCATTGCAGTGCGTTGCCGACATGGCCGGGCAGCGAATCGCGCGTGGCCTTGAGAATGGCTGCGCCGCGCCGGATGGCCAGACCGAGTTCGCCGTCCGGAATCGGCGCCATGGGAACGACGGTATAGCCGAGACCGTTGTCGGGGCTGGCGGCGAGCGGTGCCTCGGGTGCCGGTGGCGCGCAGGCCGCCAGCGCGCACAGCAGCGCCCCTGCGAGTGGACGCGTCAGTTGATCAGCGCGTAGCCGCATCCGCGCTCCTGGGCCATGGCCACCGCCGCGACCACGGCGGGCACCAGCACCACCCCCGGCAGAAACGAGGCGATCAGATCGGCGCGCACCGCATCGGGAGTTTCGCCACGGCTGCGGGCCAGCGAAGAGGACAGGTTCCGCATCACGTTGTTGCAGAACAGGAAGATCGCGCCGCGCCGCTGCAGGGCGGGGATGGCGATCGACGCGTAGGGGTCGTCGGTGGCTTCGGAGGCGAAGATGTTCCGGAGCGAGATCTGTCCGGTGCGTGGGTCGGTGACCCGGGCCCGCTGGCCGAAGCCGTACTTGGCCCAGGCTGCATCGTTGAAGGCCAGCACCATGGGTGAGGCGTGGAGCGCCACCACCACCTGGGCCTCGCCCGGACCGGCGCCGTAGGCCTCACGGCAGGCGGTCAGAAAAAAGTCGGCGCGCGCCAGCGGCACGGCCTCACCGAGAACCAGGGTGTCGTACACCACGCGGTGCTTGGCCGTCAGGGTGCCCAGCCAACGGTGGTCGAAGTCGTCGGGGCCGGTCATGTCAGCCGCCGCTCACGATGTAGGAGGCGCCCTTGGCCTGGGCCAGGGCAATCGCCGCGACCATGGCCGGGACCACCGTCACGCCCGGCAGGACAGCCGCACGGAGCTGGGTGTACAGTTGATCCGGCGTGCTGCCCTCCTGCTTGGCGGAGAGCTCGCGCGAGACCCGGCGCAGCGTGTTGTTGCAGACCAGGATGGAGGCGCCGCGCTTCTGCCAGGCCACGAGGGAGGTCTGGGCGAAGGGCTCGCCGGCTTCGTCGCTGCGGGTCACGTTGCGGAGCGCCCGCGCCCGGGTGGCGGGGTCGTTGATCGCAGCCACTTCGCCGAGTTGCCAACGGGACCAGGCTGCGTCGTCCAGCGCGAGCGGCCAGGCGGTGCCGTGCAGACCGACCACGACCTGGACCTCCTCGGCCTTGGCGCCGTAGCCGTCGAGCATCGCGTCGTAGTAGCGCATCGGGTACCCGAAGGCTTCGCCGCCGCCCCAGCTCTTGGCGTCGAAGAAGGCGCGGTGCTTCCGGGTCAGCCCGTCGAGCCAGCGGTGATCCCAGTCATCGGAGCCCCGGAACGGCTGGGCGACCGCCATGCTGGGGAAGGAGAGCAGCGCGCCCGTGAGCGCGACACGACCGAGAAAGTCCCGACGGTCGAGGGAGGCGGAATGATCGGACACCGAGGGCTCCGGAATGAGGGAATGTGGCGACAGGCCCGGGGGCGACGAGACGCGAAGGCCCCGTACCCCTCAGGAAGATAACGCGCCGTGTCGGGTGGGTGCGGGCTCAGCCCGTCTTGAACCACATGCGCACCGCCACGATGGCCAGGAACACGGCGAAGCCGCGTTGCAGGTGCGCCGGGGTGATCCCCTGGGCCACCCGGGCGCCGACCCAGACGCCGACCGTCAGGCCCGCCGCGATCAGCAGGGCGATGCGGATGTCGACGTGACCGGCCTTCCAGTACTCCCGGACGCCGAGCAGACCGACTGGCAGCAGCAGGGCGGCGAGCGAAATGCCGGTGGCCTGGTGGATCGACAGCTTGAACCAGCCTACCAGGGCGGCGACGATCACCACGCCGCCTCCGATGCCGAACAGGCCGGACAGCACCCCGGCCGTGGCGCCGAGGAGGAGATAGAACAACGCGGTCAAAAGATGACCTCCAGGCCGAAGCGCATCAATCGCGGTGCGCCGTAGTGAAAGAGTGGGGCGCTGAAATCGGTGGCGGCGGCGCGGTACAGAGGGAGCAGGTTGGCCTCACCCTCCATCCATCCCGTCTGGTTGGGGTCGCCGTACGCGCGGTAGCGTGAGGACTCGTAGGGGATGGGCTCGGGGTGCGCCCGCCAGGCGGTGCGGGCCAGCGCGTCGATGGCCTCGTCGGCCAGGAAGGGCGTGCCGGTGTCCCGGCGCACGCTCACGATGTTCCGCTGGTGCAGCAGATTGCGGACGTCGAGATAGAGGCTGCCGGTCATCGCGCCGATGGCAAGTGGCCGACGGATCAGAAGATCCAGCGTCCGTTGGGAGGGCAGGCGCTGACTGTTGATCTCGCCGACGATGCTGTGCCCGTCCGCTGAGGTCTGTGAGTAGGGCAACCCCGTGTGGTACTGTCCCACCAGTCCTACCATCAGGCCCGCCAGCGGGCGGATTCCGGCCAGTCGCGGGCCGGCGTCCCCGCCGAGTTCCGCGTCGAGCATGAACGTCACGCTGAGGCGCCGGTCGGTGTCGATGGGATACTGATGCCGCGCGGCAGGAATGGTGTCGCCCGTCGTCGGGTCGAGGACGACCAGGTGGTTGAGTGTGAAGGCATCCTGCACCGTGGCCACGGCGCGCTGGTAGACCACGCTGGTCCGCGCCTGCACGCCATGACGCCGTTCCAGGGTGAGGACCAGTTCGAGACCCTGCACGTCGCCGTTGTCGGTGTTGCGGAACTGCGAAGAATCCGGGTGGATGTTCAGCGGGACGGAGGAGACCAGGCCGTTGAGCTTGCGATAGTACAAGCCGCTCTGCAGCGTCACGTGGGGGTGCAGCCGCATCCGGGCGTTGAGCTCGAACTGGGTGGCGTCCTCGAAGCCGAGCGTGGGATTTCCCTTCCGGAACCGCCCGGTGCGCAGCGTGTCGTCGAAGCTGGCATCGATCAGGTACTGGAGGTCCGGCGGCTGGGCGAACTGACCGATCGAGGCGACGATTGATGCGTTCCGGATGGCGGAGGAGACCGCGATGCGCGGACTGATCCGGTGGTGCGCCTTCAGTGGCTGCAGGCTGAGGCCGGGTCCGGGGTCGAACCCGTCGTAGCGCAGGCCGACATTGATCCCCAGGTCATCCAGGCGACCCGAGAACTCGGCGTAGGCACCCGAGATGGTGGGTGTGAGCGACGACGCCACGGGAGGCGGGACCTCGCCCCCAACCGGCAGATGCCCCAGGACGCGCAGGAAGGAGCGCGCCTCCTGGCGCACCACATTGCCACCGACCAGCAGCTCCACCGGGCCGGCGATAACCACAGCCGCATCGAGCTGACCGCGCCATTCGGCAAAGCGGTTCCAACTGATTTCACCGGAGGGTGCCCCGCCCAGGAAGAAGGCCGGCACGCCCCACGGGGTGCGGTCGGAGAAGTGCGGACTGGTCTCGAAGCCCGGCACGGGCGCGCGGGTGCGGACCGTGTCCTGTGCCCGCGCCAGCTCTTCGCCGCGGATCGCAAAGCGCTGTCCGGTGAACGCACCGAAGCGTGCGGTGACCGGCTCCACGGCCCCGCGCGCAAACTCCCGCTGATAGCGACCGATCTGCAGCGAGGCCTGGCGGAGACGACCGCTGGTGGTGGGTACCAGGTCGAAGGATCCGCTGATCAGGGTGCCATCGATCCGCTGGCCGGGCCCGAACTCCGGGTCGTATTTGTAGCGTGGGTCGTACAGCAGGCGCTGATCGCGCGAGGTCAGCACCAGCAGGCGCGACGTGAGTGGGGCAGCGATGACGGTGGCCTTGCCACCGAGAACCCATTGCTCGCCAGCGCTGTGCGGCAGGGGGCCGCGCCAGGTGGAGCGCGGATCGCGCGGGTCGGTTGGTGCAGGGGCGTGCACCGGGTCGGCGTCGAGGCGGGCGTTGGCGTCGACAATGCCAAGCAGGCGGATATGCTTGCCGAGCGGGCCGTCCCCTGAGAGAACCAGGCGGTCGAGGCCGAGATCGGCACCGCCGGTCATGGGACGATCCGTCTCGTAGGCCAGCGAACCGCGCCAGGCGGGGCCACCGTCGCGGGTCGTGACCGACAGTAGGCCCGAGACCGACTGACCGTACCGGGCCGAAAAGGCGTTGGTGATCACTGCCGCTTCCTCGATGAGGGCTGGCGGTACCACCAGACCGACCTGGCTGGTCGAGGCGTCGAACTGGTTTTTGACGCCGAGCCCGTCGAGCAGGAGTGTCTGCTGGCCCTGCCGCCCGCCGCGCCAGCTCTGGCCGACCACGCCCGGCTGCAGGGCGACCGCATCCGCCAGCGAGGACACCGGCAGGCGGCGGAAGTCCTCGACAGGAATCCGTTGCTGGGTCGCCGTGGCGAGCGGATCCAGGATGGGGTCCAGAACGCCAACGACCTCGTAGTGCAAGAGCCGTACGGCATCGGGCACCAGGCGCACATCGAGCTGGATCAGCCCCTGACTGCCGACGCGGATGCTGTCGCGGGCGGCGGGAGTGTAGCCGAACTGGGCGACTTCAACCCGATACCATCCGGCGGGAATGCCCCGGAATTGATACTGCCCCTGCCCGCCGGTGCGAACGGTGTACGGCGTGTTGACGAGACGGACCGTCGCGCCCACCACAGGCAGATCGCTGGCGGCGTTGTAGACTCGGCCGACGATACCGGCGGATTGCGCGGAAACCGGAGCGGCCAGGCAGCAGAGCAGCAGCAGGCGGAGGAGCGTCTTCATGGCATCCCCATCACCGCAAGGCCACCCTCACGGATGACCGCGAGACGGTTGTGGTCCGGGCTGATCCGGAAGGTCCCGTAACTCGCCAGTGTCGGGAGTTCGGTGAACATGCCGGTCTGGCGCGCAAACCGGAAGACCTGGCGGCTGGTCTGGCAGGCCACCTGGCAGGCGATGGTGTAGGGGGCCACAATCTGGCAGGTCGGCCCCGTCGTGCCGGGTGGCGGTGTGCCACACCGGATATCGTCACTGGTGGCCATGCAGGCGTCGCCGGCACAGTGGATATCCCCCAGCCGCGCTGGTGTGGTGGCAATGGTGTCGATGGGGCCTCCTGCGGCGCGAACACGGAGAACCACCGAGTCGGCGAGCCATCGCGTCAGTGGCTGCGACGGTGGCGGTTGCTGGATGGTCCAGGCGTGGGTGCGGAGGAGGAGGATGTCGCCGGAGGCGTCGATCGCAAAGGCTTTGACGCCCTCGGTCCCCGCGATCGGGGTGAAGGTGGGGCCGGTCGGCCCCAACTGGACCCGGACGAGCTGCAGCGGCTCGGGCAACTCAACCCGGCCGTCGTGGACGTACCGAGCCGCAGCCATGATGAATGCATCCTCACTGATCCAGTCGATCCTGGTGGCCCACGAGACGGTGATCGATCCCATCGGGGTCGGCAACGAGGCGAGCCGCTGTCGATGGCCGGCCGGGTCGGCGGTGTCGGAAATCCAGAGGGACTTGCCGACGGCGTCCAGGATGGTCGGCATAGGGCATGTCGGGCACCCCGGGACTGGTCGTCGATAGAGTCCTTCGACCGCCGCGATCCGACCGCCAGCACTGAGACCGTAGGCGGGATGCCGGGCGACGGAGTCCTGGAGGTTGGACCGCTGGTCACACCAGGACCAGAGGCGCGTGCCCCCAAGGACCGGGACGATGCCGAGGCAGGGACGCCCGCCTTCCGCCGGGTCGACATACTGGTAGACCACTCCAGTGCCGTCGGCTGTCCAGGCGAAGTGAGCGGGCGCCGTCAGGACCTGCCGAACAATCTGGGTCGGAAAGGCATTGTCCATCGGATCCATGCGCGGCCAGGGGCCGGTGGGCCAGGGATCGGTGTGTCCACAGGCTGTGAACAGCAGTGACGCAAGGGCCAGTCCCACGGCGGACAGTTGCCGTGCTGACGGCGTGACGAGAGGACCCACGTCAACTCCTTCGATTGGGGAACAGCATGCTGCCGGTCGGATCAATGACCCCGCAGGGGGTGCCCAGGTCACGATGGGGACATGGCCGCTACCGCGCCGGGAACAGCCCGAGCCCGGGCCCCGAGGTGTACCCCGGGAATACGCTGCCCAGATCGACCGGGCCGAGGTGGGCCGTCAATGCTTCTCCCAGCAGCGTTCTGAAGTCCGTCGTCACGGCCAAGTCGCGCCCTTCATGGCGCTGGTCGGGCGCGAGTCCGGCCCAGCGGCCGTGCACCATGCCGCCGCGTACGTCGCCGCCGATCACAAACATGGCCGTACCGTGGCCGTGGTCCGTTCCACCGGTACCGTTCTCCTTGATTGTGCGGCCGAACTCGCTCAGGGTGACGATGACCACATCGTCCATGCGCGGCCCGAGGTCACGATGGAAGGCGGCGATCGCGTCGGCGAAATCGGCCAGGCGAAGGGCCAATTGGCCCTCGGCGGCGCCCTGGTTCACGTGGGTGTCCCAGCCGCCGACATCGGCGAACGCGATCTCCAGTCCGAGGTCCGCCTTGATGAGCTGTGCGATCTGCTGCAGCGAGGTGCCGAACCGGGAGGACGGGTAGTGGGCGCCATGCTCCGGCGCGCGAGCGGTCGGGTCGGCGGCGCGGAGCATCCGGATGGCCTCGAAGCCCTCGGCGGACGATGCCGCCACCAGTCCGGTGGCGGCGCCCTGGTACAGCGACTCGAATGCCCGGGTGAGGCGCGGATCTTCAGTCGCCGCACCAGAGCCTCGACCCGCGCCGCGCCCGCCGGCACGGATGCCAAAGGTGCGCAGGTCGTCGATGGCCAGGGCCGGTGCCGAGCCCGCCAGCAGGCGCGGGAGCTGCGGGCCGAAGGCCACGGCGCGGAAGGCCGTAGCGGCATGGTCTGCTGCGTGCGTGCAGTATCGGTTGCCCCAGCCATCGGGGGTGGTGCGGCGATCCGGGGTGCCGCTCTCCATGTAGTCCTGGGCCTCGAAATGCGACCGGGTGGTAGCGGGCGAGCCGACGGCATGCACGATGGCCATCTCGCGCCGATCCCAGAGCGGTTTCAGGGCCGCCAGTCTGGGGTGCAGGGCAAAGTGGCTATCGAGAGGCAGCAGGTCGCGATCAGGAATGGCGATACGTGACCGTTCCCGACGGTACCACGGATCACCCACCGGCACGACCATGGAGAGGCCGTCGACCGCGCCGCGCTGGAAGAGACAGACCAGCGTGCGCTTCCGCGCTCCACTGGCGCGCAGGTCGCGCAGGGCGTAGGCGGCGCGGTCGAGAAACAGTGGGTCGGCTCCGAGGGAGAAGAGCGCCATGCCTCCCGCCTTCATGAACACCCGTCGCGAGATCGTCATCGCCGTGGCTCCTTTCGCTGGGCCGATGTCATCGGCGCTGGAACTCCGGACTGCCGAGGACAAGACCAACGGCCAGTGTGCGTGCTTCCTGGGGCAGGAGGCGCAGAGCCATTTCGCGCAGGATGACGTCACGGGTGTGGTCCGTCATGCGCGTGCCCAGGAGCAGCGTGTCCAGACGGGCCACCAGGGCCTGCGGGGACAGCCCGCGCGGGGCCACTGCGTCGAGGGACACCCGGATGCCGGGAATGCGGTCGGCGGCCAGCGCGACGGCGAAGTTCATCCGGGCGAGCAGAGCGCCGCTGTTCACCCAATCGTCCTGCGTTTCGGGGTAGCCATCGGGGGCCAGGTGTTCAAAGAGCGGCTGTCCCAGAAGCGTCACCTGACGGGCGGCCCGGGGAGTCGAGTCGGTGACGCCGCCCACGGCCCGGATTGCGGCGGTCACGAAGCCGAGCGGCGTGCGGATCTTGGACTGGACAGCGGCGGCGGCCCAGAAGTCCGGCGATCGCACGATGGCGCGGAGCACCGCCCGCAGATCACCGTCGTGCGCCTGCCAGGCGGCGACGGCGTCGTCGATACAACCATCGGTCGGCTGGTCCGCCACGAAGCGGGCGCAGAGCCGACGACTGACATGATGCATCGTGGCGGGATGGCTGGCCAGCATGCGGAGCAGGCGGACGCCCTCCTCCTCGCCGCCCCCGGCGGGGAAGGTCACGCCCAGCACCTGCTTCCGGTCGCGATCGTGCTGTCCGGGGGCGAAGCGGAACGCGCCCGTGGCGCGGTCGATGCCCCATCCGGTCAGGATGCGGGCCACGTTGATGACATCCTCCTGGGAATAGCCCCCATCCACTCCCAGGGTGTGCAACTCCAGCAGCTCGCGGGCGTAGTTCTCGTTCAGCCCGCGGTTGGGCATGGCACCCGCCCGGGCTCCGCGCGCTGCCGGAGCTGCGACACTCTGCGCATTGTCCAGATAGAGCAGCATCGCCGGGCTGCGGGCCGTGGCGAGCAGCAGCTCTTCGAAGGACCCGAGGAGATGCGGGCGCAGGGAGGTCTCGACGTACGGGACCAGGACCCCGCGCACCGCACCCTTCCGCAGAAAGACATTGAAGTGGTTGCCCCAGAAATCGGCCAGCACTTCGACCACCTGGGCCTCGTGACTCACCGCGCGCTGGAGTGTGAGCGCCCGGTACTGCTCGATCAACTGCGGGAGAAGCGGATTCGTCATCGCAGGATCGCGGACCATTCCCGGTGCCTGCTGCCGCGCCACTTGCGTCTGTTGCTGGATCTGATACAGGTCCCACCACTCGCGGGCAGAGTGATGCAGCCGTGTTGGCAGCGGAGCCGGGGTGGCGGCGAGCGTGAGCTGGCGCTCGAACCAGGGCAGGGGCCCGAGGCGCACCACCTCGGCGATGGATGCCGATGTCGGACCCCAGGAGAAGCGGTCGAGCAGGTGGCGGGCGGAGTCGGTGGCGGAACGGAGGGCAGCGGCAGGAGCCTGGGCGGACAGCGACCCCGCCACCAACGTGAGCATCCATGTGGCCCGGCAGAGAACCCCGCTGCACCGATTCATCGCGATCTCCCAGGTGGCCAATCGAACGCCACCCTGAAGAGTAGGGGGGGAGTCCCCGGTGCTGTCAAGCGGAGCGGACCGGCTATCCCTCGGCGTGATGACACGCCACGGCCCGGTCGCCGATCGGCCGGAGCTGCGGACGTTCAGCGCTGCACCGTGCGTCCTTCCCCGGGTGAAAGCACCTGGGGGCAAAGGGACAGCCGGGTGGCGGCGCGGCCGGTGAGGGGGGCTCTCCGGCGAGGATGATGCGCTCGCGCTGCCGTGCGGGATCGGGATCGGGGATGGCCGACACCAGAGCCTGCGTGTAGGGATGGCGTGGTGCGCGGATCACCGGTCGGGCCGGACCCAGTTCGACGATGGTGCCGAGGTACATCACGGCGATGCGGTGGGCCACCGCAGCGACGACGGCCAGGTCGTGCGCAATGAACAGATAGGCAAGCTGATGCCGCTCGCGCAGATCGAGCAGGAGGTTCAGCACCTGGGCCTGGACCGACACATCGAGCGCCGACACCGGCTCGTCGCAGACGATCAGCCGGGGCGACAGGGCGAGCGCGCGGGCAATGCCGACCCGCTGGCGCTGTCCACCCGACACCTCGTGGGGCAGCCGCTCCGCCAGATCGGGGTCAAGACCGACCTCCTGCAGCAGCGCGGCGACGCGCGCCGGGATCTCCGATGACGGCACCAGGCCGTGGATGCGCAGTCCCTCACTCACCGAGGCGCCCAGCGTCCGCCTGGGATTGAAGGAAGTCGCCGGATCCTGAAAGACGATCTGCATGTGTCGCCGGGTCCGGCGCAGATCGGCCGCTGAGAGGCTGCCCAGGTCCTGGCCGTCGAACCGCACCGTGCCGGTGGTTGGCTCCTCAAGGCGGAGGACGGTGCGGGCCAGCGTGCTCTTGCCGCTGCCCGATTCTCCCACCAGGCCCAGGGTCTCGCCCGCAGCGATGGTGAAGGACACGTCGTCCACCGCGCGCACCAGACCGCGCGGTCCACTCAGGAATCCGCCGGTGGCATAGTGCCGACGGAGGTGTTCGACCTCAAGCAGCGGCGTGGTCATGGTACCAGTCCCGTCGTTACCCAACAGGCCGCGCGATGTTCTGCTGTCACCGCATGGAGTAGTGGGGCATCGGTCCGGCACACATCACGGGCCAGCGGACAGCGCGGATGAAAGCGGCAGCCGCTGGGCCACCGGTCCGGCGGCGGCACGGATCCGGGGATCGGCGTGAGACGGCTGGATTCCTGCTCCAACCGTGGGATTGAGCCGAACAGGCCCCGCGTGTACGGGTGCATGGGCGTGGCGAAGATCTGCTCGGTCGGCGCCATCTCGGCGATGCGGCCGGCATACATCACCAGCACCCTATCGGCCCGTCCCGCTACGATGCCCAGATCATGCGTGATCAGCAGAATCGCCATGCCCCGGCTGCGCCGCAGATGGTCGAGCAGTTCCAGAATCTGCGCCTGCACCGTCACGTCGAGTGCGGTGGTCGGTTCGTCGGCGATCAGCAGGGCCGGGTCCGTGGCCAGTGCGATGGCCAGCATCACCCGCTGACGCATGCCGCCACTGAGCTGGTGCGGCCAGGCGTCGACCCGTCGGGCCGGGTCCGCGATACCCACCTCGGCCAACAGCTCGATGGCCCGCTGGCGCGGGTCGGCACAGACCAGGTCGGGATGGGCGCGGATGGCTTCGATGAACTGTGCCCCGATTCGCATCACCGGATTGAGTGAGGTGGCCGGGTCCTGGAACACCATCGCGACGCGGCGACCGCGGATGCGGCGCAGCTCGCGTTCCGGTAGCGCCGTGATGTCTTCACCCAGCAGACGGATGCGCGTCTCGGCGCCGAAGGTGGCCCCGGGCGGGAGCAGGCGCGGGATCGCCAGGCCGGTGAGACTCTTGCCGCAGCCCGACTCGCCCACCAGCGCGACCCATTCGCCCGGCGCGACGTGCAGGGACACCTCGTCGACCGGGACGAGCGGTGCGCCGCGCCGGGGCGGGAAGCTGATGCGGAGCTTGTCGATGTCGAGCAGCGGAGTCATGACGCGCCGGGCTGGAGTGAACGGCGCAGGCCGTCGCCCAGCAATGTGGCAGCAGTGGTCGCCAGACCCAAGGCCACCGTGGGTGGGAGCAGCAGCCAGGGGGCGGTGGCGAGGAAGCCGGAGGCGTCCAGAATCATCCCGCCCCAGGAGGGCAGCGGCGGCCGGACACCCAGTCCAAGAAAGGAGAGCGAGGCCTCCAACAGGATTGCGTCGGCCAGCCCCAGACTGCTCGCCACCAGCACGGGCGGCAGCGTTGCGGGGAGCAATTCGCGCAGCAGAATGCGGCCCGGGGCCGCGCCCAGCGCTTCGGCGGACAGGAGCCACGGGGTCTGGCGCAGTCGGATGGTCTCGCCCTGGACCAGCCGGGCCAGCATGGGCCAGCCGGTGAGCGCGAGCAGCACCCCGAGCAGAGGGGCCGACAGCGGGCCCGTGGCGGCCAGCACCACCAGCAGCACCACGATCCTCGGCAGGGCCAGTGCGAGGTCGATCAGGCGCTGGATGCCTCGGGCCGCCAGCGAGTCGGAGCGGCCGGCCAGAATGCCGAGCAACAGCCCGATCGCGGCCGCGCCTGCCACGGCGATGCCGCCGATCAGCAGCGAGTGGCGCGCCCCGACCGCCAGCCGGGCGAAGAGGTCGCGGGTGTATTGATCGGTGCCGAGCCAGTGCAGCGACGACGGCGGCGCCGGCATGCCGGTGGGGACACCGTGCATGGCCAGCGGGTCGGGGGCGATCCAGGGCCCCACGATGGCCAGCAGCACCAGGGCCACCAGCAACACCAGGCCGATGCGGGTCATTGGGGCGGCCGGGTGGTGGGGATCAGCACGCGCCCGAGCAGATCGGCCAGCAGCGAGCCGAGTTGAACCATCACCACCAGCAGCAGCCCCGCGCCGGTCACCAGCGGCAGGTCACGCGCGGCCGTGGCATCCGCAATCAGCGTCCCCACGCCCGGCCAGGCGAAGACCTTCTCCACCACGACGGCGCCCGCCACCAGCATGGGGAGCCACAGCCCCAGCAGAGTGATGATGGGCGAGAGAGCCGGACGCCAGGCGTGTTGCCACGCCAGCCGCCAGCCACTGATGCCACGGGCCCGCGCCGCCAGCACCCAGCCCTGCCCGAGCGCGTCCAGTGTGGCGCTCCGCTGCTGCCGCAGCGGCACGGCGATGGTCGCGATCACCATGGTAGCCAGCGGCAGGACCACATGGCGCGCCGCGTCGAGCCAGCGTGTTGCCCGGGTGGCGTTCGATGGGAGATAGCTGCTGCCGAGGCCACCGGAGGGAAGCCAGCGGAGTTCGACCGCGAACAGCCAGACCAGCGCGGTGCCCACGGCCAGCGCGGGTACCGCGTAACCGATGATGGCCATGGCGTTGACGGCCAGCGCCCGCCGCTGTCCGCTGCGGAATGCGCTCCAGACACCGAGCAGCACGCCGAGGGTCATGGTGGTGAGCAGGGTGAGCGTGCCGAGCAGCAGGGTTGGCCCCAGGCGTTCGGCGAGGATGGTCGTGACCGCGCGATCCTGCGAGAGCGAGTGCCCCAGGGAGCCGCGCGCCAGATCGCGGAGTTGCCCGAGCACCACCTCGGGCAGGGACCGGTCCACGCCCCAGACCCGCCGCAGTTCGGCGATCTGGTCGGGTGTGGCCGGATAGTGCTCCAGCGCTGCGGTGAGCGGATCGCCCGGCAGCGAGTGGACCAGGACGATGAGCAGCAGACCGGCCGCCAGGGTGGTTGCCCCGGCGGCAAGACAGCGGTGCAGCAGCCATCGTCCCATGACGTCAGCGGTCGCGCGGCAGCGCGGCCTCCGGCCGGATCCGCCACTGCCAGAGTGGGAGATAGGCCCGCACCGGCCAGACCGCGAGATCGGTGATGCGCTGGTGGACGGCGACCCGATTGAGTCGCGCCCCGAGCACCACCGCCGGTCGCTGCTCGGCCATCCGGTCGAACACGGCGCGCCAGGCCGGGCCACTCTCCGACGCGGTCGCGGCAACATTCAGCAGACTGTCGAAGACGGGGTCACACCAGCGGGCGATGTTGGATGACATCGGCTGGGCCGCGCTCGCGCAGGACCAGCTCTGGGTCAGTGACGTCGGCGTGGCGTCCTGGTCCACGACGCCGAACTCGAGGTCCCAGTCGCCGGCAAAGCGGCGCGGCACATACGCCGCTGGCTCGACGGCATCGAGTACTACGTCAATCCCCGCCTCGCGCCACATCTGCTGTGCCTGCAGGGCGAAGCCGTTGCGGGTCGCATCCACGGGGACGTAGATCGCCCGCAGCCGCAGCGGTACCCCGTTCCGACGCCGGATGCCGTCCGGGCCCATGTCCTGCCATCCCGCTTCGTCGAGCAGGGCCTGCGCCTCGGCGAGACGGCGCGGCGCGGCAGGCACCGGGGCCGTCCAGTTCCAGGCCTGCGATCGCACGGCGTCGGGGACCAGGGCCCCTTCGCCCATGACGGCGCGCGCCAGGTTGTCGCCATCGAGCGCGTGGGCCAGGGCGTGCCGCACCCGGACGTCGCTCAGGATGGGAGACGGGCGGGACGTATCGGTGGCGGAGCGGGTGTTGAGGAGGGCGTAGGCGATGGTGGTGCTTGGGAAGGACATCAGGTGCACATCGGGGCGTCCCTCGATCGCGGCCACCTGGGCCGGCGCAACTTTCTCGATCAGGTCGAGTTCGCCCGCCAGGAACATGGTGAGCCGGGTCGCCGCATCGGGGGCGGTACGAAAGATCACTCGCTGGATCCCCGGTCGGCCTCGGAAGAATGCGGTGTCGGCCTCAAGCTCAACTTGCTGACCCGGCACGCGCTGTACGAAGCGGAACGGACCATTGCCGATGGGCTGGGCGGCAAAGGACGAACTGCCGATGGAATCCGGCGTGACACCCTCAAGCAGATGCGCGGGCAGCGGCTGCAGGGCAAAGCCGACCAGGTAGAGCTGCTCCTGGAAGGCGCGCCGGAAGTGGACCCGCACACTGCGCTCGCCCAGCGCCTCGATTCGCTCGATTGGTTCGAACAACGTCTGATTGCGGTTGACCCGCGGGTTGGTGACCAACTCCCAGGTGAAGGTCAGATCCCGCGCCGAGACTGGAACGCCGTCGTGCCAGCGCGCGTCCGGATGCAGCGTGAAGTCGAGCGTGAGTGGATCGACCCGCTGCCACGATTCGGCGAGCATGGGAGTCAGGGCCTCGTCGCCGCTCGGGTTGAACGACTCGCGCAGGGTGCCCAGGCGGAGGAAGAGCTGATCGCTGACGTCGGCATCCGGAGTGTGGGCCGCGAGCAGGGGGAGCGGCAGCGTCGGCTCGCGCGCGACGCCGAGTACCACCATCCCGGGTACGGAGGCGGTGGTGTCCGGGCGACTGCACGCGGTGATGCTGCCCCCGAGCAGGAGGATGCAGCCGAGCAGCGTGAAGGAACGATGTCGCGTCATGGGAGTCTCACGACCTCGGGGAAGAAGGGGTCAACGTCGCCAGGTCCAGGCAGGGTCACGGAACTGCGCCTCCCATGGTGCGGCCGCAGCCAACCAGGGCTCGGCGGCATCGGGACCAACTTCCTCCCAGCCGGCTGCGCGCCAGGTGTCGGCAATTGCTGCGGCGAGCAGCGGTGCGGGCGGGAGATCGTCGGCGGGCGCCGCCGGGCGTGGAGTCTCCCCGGCACCCCGCGCAAAGTGTGCCAGTACGGGGGTCCGAACGGACCGGGCGATCTGGCCATGCTGGAGCAGGGCCTGCTGCAGGACCAACTGGGCCGACCCGATGGTCTTGCGCCCGTCGAGCAGGACCTCGCCGCCCGCCGCCTGGTCGAAACAGGACCCCGCGCCGAGTCCGGGACTGCGGCTGGGAGTGGGGGCGAGCGTGGGGGCCAGCGTCAGGCGGTCGAGGGCATCGCGCAGCAGCAGGTGCAGAGTGCGGTAGGTCGTGCGGGCGGCCGGGATCCCGTGGGAGGGCAGGGCAACGGCGTAGGTCAGATCGGTCGTGCCGTGCCAGACGGCCCGGCCGCCGCTGGGGCGCCGGACCGTGGCCAGAGGGGCCGCCTGGATGCGGTCGCGGTCCCAGTGGCGGGCCGTGGCTTCGTGGGCCCCGAACGAGATGGTGTCGTCGGACCAGGTGTAGAGCCGGGCCAGCGCCAGCCCGTGCCGATCGGCCAGATCGAGCAGGCCGCGGTCGATGGCCATCTGCTGCCAGCCGGGGCGGGCCACGGGATCGCACCAGAAACGGATCATGCCGCGAGGTCCTGCCAGAGCTGCTCGACCGCCCGGGCGAGGTCGGCTGCGTCGCCGTCGTTGTCGATGATCCAGTCGGCGCGTTCGCGCTTGCCCTCGGGGGCGAGCTGCGTTGCCATCATGCGGTCGGCCGTCTCGGCGGAGAGTCCGCGGGTGGCCATCAGCCGCTCGCGCCGGAGCGGGGCGGGGGCATCGACCAGGAGCACGCCGTCGTAGCGGGCGGGATCACCGGATTCGAAGAGCAGCGGGATCTCGACGAAGGCCAGCG
Organism: uncultured Gemmatimonadaceae bacterium; assembly: GCA_964421625.1. Classification (GTDB taxonomy): domain Bacteria; phylum Gemmatimonadota; class Gemmatimonadetes; order Gemmatimonadales; family GWC2-71-9; genus Palsa-1233. The sequence goes on from CAYQXR010000022.1 coordinate 36,827, forward strand.
GTGTCCCGGCAGCGGCCAGGGTAGCGAGTTCTTCCTCCTCCTCTGCGCGGACGGCCGGATGCGTGATGGCCTCCAGGGTGTGCCGGGCGGCGGGCTCCGCCAGAATGCGCTCACGGAGGGCAGGGCGGTCGAGGGTGCCGTCGGGGGCCAGGATGGCGGGCCCGAAGGCCGCCACGATGGCCGCGTACACGGACTCCCCCGGGCGCTGGAGGGCGTGGACCATGGCGTCCAGGTCCAGGACCGGCGCACCGTGGGCGCGCAGCAGCGCGGCGACGGTGGACTTGCCCGAGGCAATGTTGCCCGTCAGCGCGATCACCCGCATCAGAGCAGGGCGACCTGGTCGTCGTCGTGGCGGGGGACCACGAAGCAGCGGCGGCACCGCGCCTGGTAGGTCGCCGCGCCGCCCGGGAGGACGACGGGGGCCCCCCAGGGCGCCCGCCGCCCGCCGCTGATCCGCTGGGTCCGCGTCGCCGGGGCGCCGCAGATGGGGCACTCGGCGGTGAGTTTGACGACCTCGTCGGCGATGGCGAGCAGGTGCCCCATGACGCCGAATGGCTCGCCGCGGAAGTCGGTGTCGAGCCCGGCGAGGAGCACTTGGGCGCCCTGCTCCACCAGGTAGGTGGCGACCTCGACCAGGCCGGCACTGAGGAAGTGGGCGTCCTCCACTGCGACCAGCGCCCCTGGCTGGATCGGGCCGCAGGCGCGGAGAATCTCGTCGGGCCGATCGACCAGCAGCAGCTCGCGGCGCCGGGTGCCGGCGTCGATGGTTCGGTGGGTGCCGAGGGCCCCGGCGTGGGGCTGGAACAGGTGGATGGTGCGGGTGGTCAGCAGCGAGCGACGGACCCGCCGGGCGAGTTCCTCGCCCTTGCCGCTGAACATCGGGCCGGTGATCAGGGTGAGCTGGCCGGTCACCATGGGAGGGGGTCGGGGCGGTTCGTCAAGGGGGGGCGTCGAGAAGCCGCACCTGGGGCGGCTTCCCGGGGGCGACCGGGCGGAAGGGCAGAGAGCTTGCGGATTTCCGGGCCCGGGCCCCATATTCTCGCCAGGCGGATCATCCGGATCCGCTGCGTTACCCTCATGGACA
>CAYQXR010000023.1:0-37768 GCA_964421625.1 uncultured Gemmatimonadaceae bacterium
GCGCCGGTCTCGCCGCGGTACTGCTTCCCGAGTGCCTTGAAGATCACGTACATTGCAGCCCTTCCCCTTCGCAAATAAACGTCTGTCCAGCCCCCAAAGCTAGCAGGGGCAACGCCTTGACGCAACCGGGGCGGGCAGCAGTGCCTCCCTGACCCGCTCCGCCCGGGCCGCCGCCCCCGTACCGGCCGGTGACGACGACCTAACCTGCCGTCCCCCAAGGGGTTACGGCACCCAGCCTCAGTGCTTGTGGAGCCCGACGATCTCCCGTTCCTGGGTGATCTCCAGCTCCCGGTCCTTCGAGACGAACAGCCGCTTGGTCCACTCACCCAGCGAGTCGAACAGGGTGTAGGCCACCGGCACCACCACCAGCGTCAGCAGGGTCGAGGTGATCAGCCCCCCGATGACGGCCCGGGCCATCGGCGCCCGGAAGCCCCCCCCCTGCCCCATGGCCAGCGCGATCGGCAGCATGCCGAAGATCATGGCCAGGGTGGTCATCATGATGGGACGGAGCCGCACCGCGCCGGCCTCGATCAGCGCCTCGCGCCGCGCCATGCCGCTGCTCCGTTTCTCGTTGGCATTGTCGACCAGCAGAATGGCGTTCTTGGTCACCAGCCCCATGAGCATGATGATGCCGATCATGGACATCATGTTGAAGGTGGACCCGGTCAGCTTCAGCGCCAGGATCACGCCGATGATGGACAGCGGCAGCGACAGCATGATGGCCAGCGGCTGGGTGAAGGACTCGAACTGCGAGGCCAGGATCAGGAAGATCAGCACGATGGCCAGGACAATCGACTCGACCACATACCCCGTGGTCTCGGCCAACTGTTCGGTCTCACCGGCGAGGAAGACCGAGTAGCCCGGCGGCAGGGTCAGGCTGTCGACCATGGCCTGGATGTTGTTCGACACCTCCTGCACACTGACCTCGGCCGAGTTCGATCCGCTGAGGGTGACGATCCGCTGCAACGAACTGCGGTTGATGGTCGCCGCTGAGGTTCCGGCTTCCAGGGTGGCAACATCGCGCAGGGCGATGGTCTGCACGCCGGATGGTCCGCGCTGCATGGTCGGCACCGGCAGCGAGGCGACGTCTTCAATCGACTGGCGGAGTTCGGGGGCGAGCTGCACCACCACGTCCCGCTCCTCGCCCGAGGGATCTTCCCAGCGCGTGGCCACGGCACCGGCCACCAGCGGCCGCACAGCCGAGGCGATCTGGGCCACGTCCAGGCCGACCCGGTTGGCGACATCCCGGTGCAGGTCGATCCGCAGTTCCGGCTTGGGCTCACCCAGCGAGGACCAGACGTCGACCAGGCCGTGCACCTGCTCGAGCCGGGGGAGCAGGTCCTCCGAGATCCGCTGCAGCTCGTCCAGATCCGGCCCCTTCAGTTCGACGGCGATCGGGGCCTGAGCGCCCCCCACCCCGCCGGCCAGCAGGGTCTGGGTCCGCAGACCATAGAACTTCTTGGTGATGTCACGGGCCACGACCATCATCTGGGCCTGGGACAGCGTGCGTTCCGCGGCGGGTACCAGCTTGACGTACATCTGACCGCCGGAGACCTTGCCGGTCGCCCCGGAGCCGATGGTGGTATACAGCAGCATCACTTCAGGTCTGGCACGCAGCGCCTGCTCGACCTCGGTGATTTTCGAGGCCGTGTACTCGAGCGAGGACCCCTCGGGGGTCTCGAACAGAACGTAGAACTGGCCGTCATCAGATTCGGGCATGAAGCCGCCACCCACCGACGCGGCAATCCCGAAGGATCCGAAGAGCATCAGGCCGGCAATCCCGAGCGTGGCGATGCGATGGTCCAGCGCCCACGAGATCAGGCCGCGATAGCGCATGGCCAGGCGGTCGAAGCTCCGGTTGAATGCGGCAATCGCCCGCGTCACCGGATTGCCACCCCCGTGACCGGTGTGCGGGTTGACCCCCCACCAGGCACTCAGCATCGGCGTGAGCGTGAAGGACACGAACAGCGACACCAGCACGGCCCACGCCACGGTCACACCGAACTGGAAGAAGAACCGTCCGATGATGCCGCCCATGAAGGCCACCGGGACGAACACCGCCACAATCGACAAGGTCGTCGCCATCACGGCGAGCACGATCTCGCTGGTGCCGCGGGCGGCCGCAGTGAAGTGATCATCCCCCAGCTCGCGCCGCCGCACGATGTTTTCCACCACGACGATGGCGTCGTCGATCAGAATGCCGATGGAGAGCGACAGGGCCATCAGGCTGATCACGTTGATGGTGAAGCCCAGGAAGTTCATCAGAATGAACGACGAGATGACCGAGACCGGCAGCGCCAGCGAGGTGATGGCCGTCGCCTTCCAGTCGTTCAGGAACAGCATGACGATCAGGATGGTCAGGAAGGCGCCCAGCAGCAGCTCGTGGACTACATCGTCGACCGACTGCCGGATCAGGACCGACCCGTCGACCACCGTCGAGATCGCGGTGCCTTCCGGCAATTCGGCGTTGAGTGCCTCGATGGCCAGGTTGATGCCATCGGCGATGGCCACCGTGTTACCGCCGGAGACCTTCAGGATGTCGATGGCAATCGCCCGCTCACCGTTGACCGTCGCGATGGAGCGCGACTCTTCGGCGCCCTCCTCGACCCGGGCCACTTCCCGCAGATGGATCGGGTGGCCGTCGCGCGTGGCCACGATCACCTCGGCGAAGTCGGCCACGGCGGTGATCCGTCCGGTCACCCGCACCAGCCGCTCACCCACGCCGCGTTCGAGGCGGCCCGCGGGCACTTCCATGTTCTGTTGCCGCAGGGCCCCCAGCACCTCGGGCACGGTCACGCCCAGGGCCGCCATGCGGACGGGGTTGAGGTAGACCTTGACCTCGCGTGCAGTCCCACCCGACACGCGGACCTCGCCCACCCCAGCCACCGTCTCCAGCCGACGGGCAACCGTCTCCTCGGCCAGCGTGGTGAGTTCGACCGGCGTGAGCATGGTCGAGTTCAGGGCCAGCGAGAAGATGGCCTGCGCCGACGGGTCGAAGGTCATGACCACCGGCGCTTCAAGTTCCTCGGGCAGGGTGGCCCGGATCCCATCAATCTTCGATCGGATATCGGCGGAGGCCGCGTCGGTGGACCGACCCAGGTCGAACTCGACGACAATCTGCGACACGCCTTCCAGCGTGGTGCTGGTGACCTTCTTGACCCCACGGACGGGATTGAAGGCCTCTTCCAGTCGGCGGGTGACCTCGCGTTCGACCACCTCGGCCGAGGCGCCGGGGTACACCGACTGGACCATCACGATCGGGAACGAGACGTCGGGAAACTGGTCGACAGCCAGTTTGCGATACGAGAAGATGCCCAGGGTCACCAGCAGCAGCATGACCATGGTGGTGAAGACGGGACGGCCGATGGCGAGGCCGCTCAGTCCCCGCAGATCCTGCTGGGACATCAGTTCTCCTTCCCGGGTTCGGCACCCGGGAGCTGGATCGGTGCGCCATCCGTGATCGTCGCCCCGGTCGCCAGCACCCGTTCACCGGCGCTGAGGCCGCTGAGGATGACGGTGAGCCCGGTGGCCGGATCGGTCTGGCCGGTGGTCACAGTGCGGCGGCTGGCGCGCCCATCGGCGAGTACGAAGACGTAGCGGGCATCCGCCGCCCCGCGCAGCGCACTGCTGGGCACCACCAGGGCATCGGTGCCGCCGGTGCTCTTCATCACGATGCGACCGTGGGCGTACTGCCCCGCGACGATGCGACGATCGGCATTGTTGAGGCGGGCATAGACGCCGACCTGGCGGGTGCCTGGGTCCGCCGCCGGATCGATCCGGGCAATGGTCCCGGTCAGAGACTGGTCGGCCACGCCATCGATGGCGAAGACCACAGCCTGACCGACCCGCACCTGACCGGCCTCGTTCACACTGATCCGGCCGCGGAGTTCGAGCACGCGGGGATCGACCAGCGTCAGCACCGGATCGCCATTGCGGACCACCTGGCCCAATTCGATGGTCCGTTCACTGACCGCACCGGTGATCGGCGCCAGCACCGCAGCATGCCCCACCTGCAGACCAGCCACGCGTTCCTGAGCCCGGGCTGCTTCCAGTCGGGCCAGCGCCCCCTGCTGCTGCGCCTCGGCGGCCTTGAGTTCGATGGGCGCCATGGCACCAGCGGTGGTGAGCTTCTGGGCGGCAGCCAGGTTCTGCTCGGCCACGGCCAGATCGGCCTGCGCTGAGGCGACGGCGGCCCGGGCAGCGGTCTGCTGCTCGACCAGGCCGTTGCCTTCGATGGTCAGCAGCGTCTGGCCGCGAGCCACCTGCGATCCGCGATCGACGTTCAGCGACCCGACGGTGCCGTCGACCTGGGCCTTCACCACCACGCTGGTGGCAGCCTCCAGGGGACCGGAGAGCTGGATGCCCCCCGTGACTGCCGAGGACACGACCTCAGCCACATCGGAGGCACCGAGCCGGAGTGGCTCGACCGCCTGCGGGGCGTCGGTGGTCTGCGGAGCCTCGGTATCGGACTGGGCGCATGCCGCGACCAGGAGCAGGGCGGCCGCACCGATCAGCCGGGGGAAACGAACAGCAGGGGAACGGAAAGCAGACATGGTCCTGTCCATGAAGGAGTCATCTGAGACGATCATCGGGCCACACTCCGGGCAATCGGGGAGACACCGAGGGCGCGGGCCACGGCCGCATCGGCAATGAGCAAGTCGGCAGTGGCCTGGGCCAGGTGGGTCCGGGCCTGCAACAGCGCGAGCCGGGCATCGGCAATTTCGAGCTGCGTGGCCAACCCGCTCTCGAAGCGCAGCACGGTGAGGTCGTGCACCCGCTGCGCCTGCTCAACCGTACGCTGACGGGCGGCAATGGTCGAGGCGGCACGATCCCGATCCCCGACGGCCTGCTGGTACTCGAGTGACGTACCGGCCACCACCTGCTCCAGCCGGACCTGCTCGAGTTCGTGCGCCAGACGGGCCCGACTGATATCGGCGGACGCCTGGCCGCCCTGGAAGATCGGCACGCTGAGCACCAGCGAGCCGGTCCAATCGGTGCGCCAGCTCTGCCCGCTGAAGCCGAACATGCCGTCGGGATAGATCTGTCGGCCGTAGCTCATGCGCATGCTGAGTTGGGGCCGGTGGGCCGCGCGGGTCACGATGATCTGATCGGCCATGAGGTCCACCTGACGCCGCTGATTGGCGATCAGCGGCCGGTCCTGGATGGTGGCCGTGGGATCGGGCGGCAGCGAGGTCAGGGCGGCATCGCTTGGCGCGGCCAGCGGTGTGGCCAGGCGGATCGGCAGACCGGTGGGCAGGTCGAGCAGCCGCTTCAGGTTGAGGTCGGCCAGCTCGGAGGCACTGCGGGCCTGAACAGCCTGCGGCCGCAGATTGTCGAGGGCGACCTCCGCCCGGAGGACATCAAGATCGGAGACCTTGCCCGCCTCATGCTGGAGACGCACCTGCCGCAGCACCTCAGCGGCCTGAGTCAGCGACGCGTCGGCGATCTCGACCAGTGCCTGCGCGAGCTGGGTCTGGATGTAGGCCACCCGGACGCTCTGCTCCGTCGCGGCACTCGCCTCTTCCAGCGCCAGGCGTGCCTGATCGCGGTAGGTGTCGCGCAGCCGGAAAATTGCCCGGAACTTGCCGCCGTTGTACAGCGTCTGCGAACCAGTGATGGCGTACGAGTAGGCATTCGCCTGCCCGAACGGCAGCGACCCGAACAGCGAGCCCATATCCAGATTGGGCGTCGTCTCCAGGTAGCGGATCCGGTCGGCCAGCGGTGCCAGCGTGTCGGGCTTGAAGCCGGCCGTGCTGTCGGACCCGCCGTCCGTCATCCGGAAGGGCGAGTCAAAGGTCCGCGCGTAGGTGAGGTTGCCGTCAATCCGCGGATACGCCGTTGCGAGCAGCGACCGGATCTCGGTCTCAGCGCGCTGGACACCCAAGCGGGCCGTGCGGACCTCGTGATTCTGCCCCATGGCCCGGGCGAGGGCCTGGTCCAGGGTGAGGCAGGCGGTGTCACGCGTGGCGGCAACCGTGCCGGTGGTCGGCACGCCGACGCAGCCCTGGGCTGCGAGGGCGCGGGGACCGGCCAGTGTCAGGAGCAGCGTCGCAGCAGTCAGGGCGCGACGCAGGGAGAAACCCATGCCCATCTAGAAAGCCTTCGCAGGATCGGCCATCTCGTGCTCCTGCCCGGACCGCCACTGGTCGAGCAGGGCCATGAGGCCCGCCTGCATGAAAAGGTGAATGGCGGAGATCCCCTGCACCCGTTCACGGACACGCGGGGAGATCTCCGGGAGCGAGCCCGCCTCTTCGAAGAGGCGCTGGACGACTTGCAGCCGGGCCAGCTCATGCTGGATCATGGTGACGGTGTGGTCGAAGGCGATCTGGTAGAAATCGCGGCGATCGCCCGGGCGGGTCACCCGTTCGATCAGGCCTTCGGTCTGCAGGCGGCGCGCCTCGGTACTCACACTGGCGCGCGAGATACCCAGCTCAGCCGCAATCTCATCGAGTGAGGCGGGTCCATCGGTCAGGACCAGGTAGCCCAGGAGGCGACCGCAGGTGCGCGTCAATCGCCGGGCACCGGCGGTGTCGCCCATCCGTTCAATGATCCACTTGGCCTTCTGATCCACTGTGCCTCGCCTCCCGTGCCTGAGTCATCCGTCAGCAGCGGGGACGATCCTAATACCTTTCAGTGCATTCAGTCAACCCTGAACACTGCCGGTCTTTCTTCGGTGTCAGGCCACCGCGTACTGCTCCGTAATGTCACGGCCAGCCGGTCGGGTGATCAGCCGGAACTCGTCGTGCCGCAGCATGGGGTCGTCCCGGAGGTCCAGTTCCAGGCCACCCTGGCGACCCAGGGTGGTGACCAGGCGGCCTTCCTCTTCCAGCAGGTACAGGGCGACATCGGGATGGATCCGGATGGTGAGCCGCTGTTCCTTCTGCTCCAGGCCGACCCGGCGCACCGTCCGCTCCAGGCGTCGCGCGACCACCTCAGGCGAGAAGATTCGGCCGGTGCCATGGCAGGTGATGCACTCCCGGGTCATGGAGGCCCACAGGGAGGGGCGGACGCGTTGCCGGGTCATCTCGACCAGGCCCAGATCCGACACGGCGAAGGCCCTGGTTCTGGCGCGGTCACGGCCGAGATGGGCGCGGATCTCCTGGAGCACGCGGTCGCGGTTGCCCTTGGTCTCCATGTCGATGAAGTCGACCACGATGATGCCACCGACATCGCGGAGCCGGATCTGGCGGGCGATTTCGCGCGCGGCCTCGATATTGGTCCGCAGGATGGTCTTCTCGGGATCGCGCTTGCCGGTGTAGCGACCGGTGTTCACGTCGATCGAGACCAGCGCCTCGGTGGGCTGGATGATCACGTGGCCGCCGGTAGGCAGGTCGACGCGCGGCTTGAAGAGATCGCGGATTTCGCCTTCGATGCGGTAGGCATCGAACAGCGGTTGCGGGTCGGAATACGAGTGTACCCGATCGAGCAATTCGGGATCGATCATCTCCAGGTACTGAACGATCTCCTGATGGATCTCGCGCGAGTCGACCCAGAGCGCGTCGACCTTGTCGGAAAACACATCGCGGATCAGCGACCGGGTCAGCGAGGCTTCGCGGTGCAGCAGCGTGGGCCCGCGGCGGGCGTACCCCTCCTTGCGCTTGATCTTCCGCCAGGTATTGATCAGCGATTCGATTTCGCGCCGGAAGTGCTCCTCGGTGACCCCCTCCGCGACGGTGCGGACGATCACACCACCCATGTCGGGCGGCAGCAGGCCCGACACCATCTCGCGCAGCTTGGCACGCTGCTCCCGGCTCTCGATCTTGCGGGAGATGCCGACCTTCGAGGCATACGGCATGTAGACGAGGAACCGGCCGGCCAGGGAGATCTGGGCGGTGACGCGGCACCCCTTGGTGGAAATCGGTTCTTTGATGACCTGCACTGGCAGCAGTTGACCCTTTTTCAGCATCTCGCCGATGTCGGGGACACTGCGGCGATGGCGCAGCTCGCGCTTGCCGCCTTCCCCCCGTCGGCGCGGGGTGGCCGCCTCGCCACTCGGCTCGGGGACGTCGGCATCTTCGTCGCCGTCGTCGCCATCGCCGTCCGGTTCTTCGGAGGGATCGTCGTCATCTTCGGGCTCCAGGAGGTCGGCTGCCCGGAGGAAGGCGCTCTTTTCCAGACCGAGGTCGAGAAAGGCCGCCTGGAGTCCCGGATGCACCGCATCCACCCGACCCAGATAGATGTCCCCGACCATGCGCCGCTGGTCGGGGCGGTCCACCAGCAATTCAACGAGGCGGTCGTCCTCGAGGATGGCCACCCGGGTCTCGCGGGGTGTCCCGGAAATCAGAATTTCGCGCTTCACGGAATGCGTTCGCCGCTCTGCTGCCGACCATCCGCGGATGGTGGTAGCTGAAAGGATGAATCCACCGGTCGATCCGGTGGCATCGCGGGATCGCCCACACCTGCCCCGACCCGTAGCCGGGGATGCACATGGCTGGTGAAAGCTCCAGCCTCCAGACGGGGCGGCGGACGACACGGGGCGGGCGCGTGCGCTCTGCACGATCATCGCCAGGGGTCAGGTCCGCGCGGACCGGGAGTTGGAGCTGTCGACCCATCATCGGGCCATGATGCCACAGGAGGGAGATCCCTCGACGGAAAGAACTGCTGAGGGCCAATGCAGCGGCGCGCCAGAGCGTGACGACCAGGTCGTAACCGGGGTTCGCGCGGAGCCGCGCGCCGAAGTGCATGCCCGTAAGCTAGTGCCATGACACGACCTGCGCCATTGTCAAGGCCTCTCCACCCTGCCAAGGACACCGTTAAGTTCCGGCCCATGTTCGCATTCCCTTACCGTGCCCTGCTCCCGTTGGTTCTCCTGGCCTCTGCCTGTGTCGGCACGAATACCGATCTTGGCCCGCCAGCCATCCTTGAAGTGGCAGGGGGCTCCGGGCAGGCGGCCGCGATCCGGACTGCCGTCGGAACCCCTCCCAGTGTGCGGGTCAGAGATATCCGGGGGAACGCGCTGCCGGGGATCACCATTCTGTTCTCGACCGAAGCCGGCCACGGCACGGTGACCGGGGCGATTGTCAGCACCGATAATGAGGGCATCGCCAAGGTGGGAAGCTGGACCCTGGGGACGGTGGTCGGCGAACAGCGTCTGACGGCCCAGGTGCAGTCGCTGGATATCAAGACGCAGATCGCCGCCCAGGCATTGGCGGGGCCGGCGGCCGGGATCGTGGCCATCCAGCCCGTCAACTACGCGGCCCTGACAGGGGCAGCCGTCACCCCTGCCCCAACGGTGTACGTGACGGACGCCTCGGGGAACCCCCGGGCTGGTGCCACGGTGACCTTCACCATCCAGGAGGGTGGTGGAGCCCTGACGGGGGCCACCGCGACCACTGCCGCCGACGGGCGCGCCTCGGTGGGGTCGTGGCAACTCGGGCTGACCGCCGGGATGAACCGGCTGTCGGCCTCCGTGGCGGCGGGCGGCAGCGTGTCGTTCCACGCCCAGGGGCTCAGCTCACCCCCGGCCAGCCTGCTGCCAACCTCGCCGACGGAGCAGCAGGGCTATCTGGACTTCCAGGTGGAGCGGGTGCCTCGCGTGCAGGTGCGCAACTCCGCCGGACAGCCGCTGACGAACATCCCCGTCACCTTCACCGTGGTGAGCGGTGGCGACGCGACCATTGCCGGGGCCACGGCGGTCTCGGGTGCCAACGGTGTTGCTGCCCTGGGCGACTGGCGCCTGGGCAAAGTCGGCACCAGCAGTACCGTCCAGGCGACCATCCCGGGCTTCCCCGGCCCGCTGGCCACCTTCCAGGCCACGGGCCAGGCACGTCCGTTCACCATCGACCTCCGGCTGCTCACGACCATGAGCCCCAACGCCCGCGACGGCATGGTCGCCGCCGCGCGCCGCTGGATGCAGGTGGTCACGGGGCCACTGCCGGGTGTGACGGTGAACCTGCCCCAGGCCAACAGTTGCGGCCCCGGGACTCCGGCCATCAGCCAGACGGTGACCAACCTGATCATCTATGCGCAGGTGGTCCGGCTCGACGGCCCTGGCGGCATCATTGCCAGCGCCGGGCCCTGCGTGCGCCGCACGCCGTCCTATCACACTGCCATCGGCTCGCTGCGCCTGGATGAAGATGACGTGGCCCTGATGGACGCCAGCGGTCGTCTGCTCTCGGTGATGACCCACGAGATGGCCCACGTGTTCGGCTTTGGCACAAGCTGGAGCGAGAAGGGCCTGGTCAGCGGCATCGGCGGCACCGACCCGACCTACACCGGCACCATCGCCAATACCCTCTGGCCCAGCTACCTCATGAACTACGAGGGTATCCCGATTCCCCTGGAGACCCAGGGCGGCTCCGGCACCCGCGACGCCCACTGGCGCAAGACGGTATTCGGCAACGAGCTGATGACGGGCTTCATTGAGCCACCCGGCAATCCGATGCCGCTGTCCAAACTCACCATCGCCGTGCTGCACGATTTCGGCTACGTGGTGAGCTACGACAGCGCCGACAGCTATCGGGGCAACTTGCTCGCGGGCCTGCTGGCGGATCGGTACCCACCCGTCCGCCTGCACGAGGAACTGGAACTGCCCCGGTTCGACGTGAGCGCCGACGGCACTCTCCGCCCCGTTGCCCGGAGTGGTACGCCCTGACACCGCCGCCGGCCCTCGCCGGCCGGACGCATCATCCTGATCGCAGCGGCGTGCACCGGTCGCACCCGCTGCACTGCCGCACCGCCTCCCCGAACCAGTCGAGCAGCAGGGCCCGCCGACACGATCGGCTCTGCGCATAGCGTACCATGGCCGCCAGCCGACGTTCCGCTTCCCGCCGACGGCGCCGCACGTTGCCCCAGTGCACCGGTCCGCGCTCCGGATGAAGTTCTGCCGCAAGACGATCGGCCGCAGCCACGACGCTGGCCGGGTGCCGACGGCGCTCCTCGGGATACTCCCACAGCCGCTTCAGCACCTGTTCCCGCGGGAAGGTGACATCGAGTTGCCGACTGGGGTGGGCCACATCGGCGGGATGGTGCAGCAGCACGCAGCGCCCCGGCTGGCCGTCCCGACCGGCTCGACCCGCCTCCTGATAGTAGGACTCGGGGGTACCCGGCAGGGTCCAGTGTACCACCAGGCGCACCGTCGGCTTGTCGATTCCCATGCCGAAGGCACAGGTGGCCACCACCACCCGGTACCGGTCGCCGAGAAATCCCGTCAACACATCGGATCGGGTCGCGTGCTCCAATCCGGCGTGATACGGCGCGGCCGCGATTCCCTGATCCCGCAGCAGACGGGTCAGTCCCTCGACCAGCCCGCGGGTCGGCGCGTAGACGATGGCCGCCTCACTGGTGGTCCGGAGCAGCCGCAGCAGGTGACGTGTCCGGTCCTGGGTCGACTGCACACCCACCACCTCGAACCGGAGGTTCCGCCGATCGAACGAGCCGATCACTTCGGCGTGGTCGGACCGGAAGCCGAGTGCGGTGGTGATTTCCCGGCGGACAGTCGGCGTGGCGCTCCCCGTGAGCGCCACAACGGGTGGCATGCCCAACGCCGAGCGGGCCTGATGAATCTGACGATAGGCTGGACGGAAATCGTGACCCCACTCGACGATGCAGTGGGCCTCATCGATGGCGAGCCGCGCCACCTCGCCCCCCAGGGAGCGGAGTTCGTCGACGGCCCTGGGCAGGCGCTCGGGCGAGACATAGAGCAGGCGCAGCCCGTCGGCCGCGGCATCGGCCAGGAGCTGCATCCGTTCAGCCGGATCCAGGGTGCTGTTCAGTGCCCCCGAGGGAATCCCCCGCCGCCGCAGCGCCGCGACCTGGTCCTGCATCAGCGCAATCAGCGGCGAGACCACCAGGGTGAGGCCGCGGTCGAGCAGGGCGGGAATCTGGAAACAGAGCGACTTGCCACCGCCCGTGGGAAGCACGGCCAGCACGTCGCGCCCGGCCAGCACCTCGGACACCACCCGGGACTGCAGGGGACGGAAGTCGGGATGCCCGAAGGTGCGTTGCAGCAGAGCCCGGGCGCGGAGCAGTGGGGCGACCATCCGGCAAGGATGGGGCGGCCGCCTGCGTCGATCGTCACTTTCTGACGTGGTCCGGTACCGCCCGACGCGACCAGCTCAGGGGTCGCGCAGGATCCGGTCGCCCGTGGCGGCGTGGTGGATGATGGCCCAGAGCCAATCGGTGAAGAGAGCCGTCCCCAGCAGCGGATACCCCGGTCGCCACTGATCCCCCGGCTGGTGGTACCGGTCGTAACGCGCCGAGACGGCGGCCCGCTCCTCGTCGGTGTAGCCGCGCCAATCGCGCCCGGGAATCGGGAAGATGATCGGCACCCCCTGCTGCGAGAACACGAACACATCCGAGATCGGCCGGGGGGCGGCGCGCACCGTCCGCCAGCCACGGGCATGGGCCAGTGAATCGGCCAGTCGGGCTCCGGCGTGATCCGGCACCGTGCCCATGAGCTGCCATTCGAGCGGCTCCCCCGCGGGCGATCCCGCATCGGCGCCGACCAGCAGGTGCAGCCGGGCCAGCAGCGCCGGAGCGTCGTCGCGGGCGAGGAAGGCGCGCGAGCCCACCAGCCCCTGCTCTTCCAGGTTGAAGAAGAACACCGCCAGGCCGCGATCGCCGCCGTGGTGGGCGAAGCGCCTGGCCACGTCGACGGCCATCGCCACCGGCAGGGCGTCGTCGAAGAATCCGTTGTAGATCGAATCGCCGTCGGCGTCGGGACGGCCGATACCCAGGCCATCGAGATGACCGGTGATCCCCACCAGCTCACCCGTCGTGCCGTGACGTCGGCCCGGGAAGACGGCCACCACGTTGTACACGGTATCCGTTGGCCGCGTCGGCACCACGAAGGGCACCAGGATGTTGCCACCAACCAGCGGCTGCCCGCCAAGCGAGGCCAGTTCGCGGGCCAGTATCCGGGCCGCCGTGGTATTGCCGGGGCTGAACGGGCCCCGCCCGCCCAGCGAATCGTCGGCGAGCTGTCGGGCCAGGGTGAGAATGGCCACCGTGTCCGGGCCATCGATGCGGCCCGCAGGCGATGGCGCCCGGACCGATGGGCGATGACAGGCCGCAGCGATCAGCAGCCCCAGCATCAGGACCAGCAGACGACTCGACCGCACCATCATGCTTCCAGGTCGAAGCGGGGAATCTGGGCGTCGAAGGTGCTGCCGTCGGGCCGAACGAAGCGGTAGCTGCCCTCCATCCAGCCCCGGGGGGAACGCAGCACGCAGAAGGACTGGTATTCGTAGACGCCACCGGCAGGGATCATCGGCTGTGCCCCGACCACCCCTGCCCCCTCGACCTGGAGTTCGTCTCCGTCCTGATCGTGAATCCGCCAGTGCCGGGAAATGAGCTGCGCCGGCCGACTCCCCACGTTCTCCAACCGCACCTGATAGGCGAATACATGATGCGCATCGCCCGGCCGGGACTGCTCCGGCACGAAGCGCGGGCGGACCGTGACCCGGATCCCTTCCGTCACCCGATGGAAGAAGGGTCGTGCGTGCAGGGGACGGTCCGCCATGCTGCTCAGCTCGTGGGCGGGTTGAACGCGCCCTGCTGGTCGACCCAACTCCGGAAGTAGGATTCATCCTCGATGGCCTGTGCGGCCTTCGCCGTCCGGAGCGGGCGGAACGAGTCCATCATCACCGCCAGTTCGTCCGTATGAGTGGCCCCGATGCTCGCCTCGGCCCGCCCCGGATGCGGGCCATGCGGCAGACCGTCCGGATGCAGGGTGATGCTGCCGTACTCGATACCGCGGCGGCTCATGAACTCCGAGGAGGCATAGAAGAGCACCTCGTCGGAATCGACATTGCTGTGATTGTACGGCGCCGGGATGGCCTGCGGATCGAAGTCGTACGGGCGCGGGCAGAAGGAACAGATCACGAACCCGTCGCCCTGGAAGGTCTGATGCACCGGCGGTGGCTGATGGATCCGCCCGACGATGGGCTCGAAGTCGTGAATGTTGAAGATCCACGGGTAGAAGTGCCCGTCCCAGCCCACCACATCGAACGGATGATGGTCCAGCACCAGTTCGTTGATGGCGTCGTACTGCTTGACCAGGATGGGGAACTCGCCCCGCTCATCCCGGGGATCGAGCGACTCAGGCCGACGGATGTCGCGCTCCGAGTACGGCGCGCCTTCGAGCAACTGACCGAACTCGTTGCGGTAGCGCTTGGGCGTGCGGACATGCCCCCGGCTCTCCATCACCAGGAGCTTGACCGGACCAGCGGCGAAATCGAAGGTCCACCGATGGGTGATGTTCCGATGGATCACGACGTAGTCGCCGCTCCGGAACGGCAGCCGCCCATACACCGACTCCAGCACGCCGGTCCCCTCGGCCACGTACACCACTTCGTCGGCCTGGGAGTTCCGCCAGAAATGGGTGTCCTCCCGATCGGGGGCCACCCATGACATCGCGATGTCGGCGTTGAAAAGCAGCGGCATCCGATCCAGTGTTGCCGAGCCGCCGACCGCTGCGCGGGACGTCAGGAAGTGACGGTGCCGCAGGGAGGTGTCGGTGTCGACCTCCCAGTGGACGTCGGCGATCTTCCGGGCCCGCACCACAGTGGTGGGCGGGTGAATGTGATACAGCAGCGCCGAGGTGCCGGTGAAGCCCTCGTGGCCGATCAGTTCCTCGGCGTAGAGGCCGCCATCCGGACGACGGAAGACGATGTGCCGCTTGCGGGGGACCTCACCGAGGCAGTGGTAGATCGGCATCAGAGGTTACCCCGCCGCGCCTGCTCGCGCTCGATGGCCTCGAACAGGGCCTTGAAGTTGCCGGCGCCGAAGCTCTTGGCGCCCTTCCGCTGGATGATCTCGTAGAAGATCGTGGGCCGATCCTGCACCGGCCGGGTGAAGATCTGCAGCAGGTAGCCTTCGTCGTCCCGGTCGACCAGGATGCCGAGTTCGGCCAGCGGAGCGATGTCCTCGTCGATGCTGCCGACCCGGTCCAGCACGGTCTCGTAGTAGGTGGACGGGACCGAGAGGAACTCGACCCCGCGCGCCTTCAGCGCACGGACGGTGCCGATGATGTCATCGGTGGCGACGGCGATGTGCTGCACGCCGGGGCCGCGGTAGAACTCGAGGTACTCATCGATCTGGGACTTCTTCTTGCCCTGGGCCGGCTCGTTGATCGGGAACTTGATCCGGCCGTTGCCATTGGTCATCACCTTCGACATGAGCGCCGAGTACTCGGTGGAGATGGTCTTGTCGTCGAAGGAGAGCAGGTTGTAGAAGCCGAGGACGTCTTCGTAGAACTTGACCCAGTGGTTCATGCGGCCCAGTTCCACGTTGCCGACGCAGTGGTCGACATACTTGAGGCCGACCGCGTGCTCACCGATCGCCGAGGACATGGGTACGAACCCGGGCATGAACAGGCCGCGATAGTTGCGCCGCTCGACGATGGAGTGAATGGTGTCGCCGTACAGCTTGATGGCGGCCACGACCACTTCGCCACTCTCGTCGCGCAGCACGGTGGGCTCCTGGGCGCTCTCGGCGCCGCGGGCAATGGCCGTCTCCCACGCGGCGCGGGCATCCTCGACCCAGAAGGCCATGTCGCGCACGCCATCGCCGTGCAGATGCACGTGCTCGGCGATCGGCCCCTCGGGGCCCAGCGCGGTGGTCAGCACGAAGCGGATCTTGTCCTGCACCAGCAGGTAGGAGGCGCGGTCGCGGACGCCGGTTTCGGGGCCGCGGTAGCCGACCAAGGTGAAGCCCCAGGCGTGCTGATAGTACTGGGCGGCCTGGCGGGCGTTGCCCACCCAGAATTCGATGTAGTCGGTGCCGTTGATCGGAAAGGCGTCGGTGGTGTCAGCGGCGGTCGAGGGCAGTGTGGCAGTCATGAACGGACTCCTGAGAGACGGTGCGAACAGCAAGCGGGATCACGGCGATACGGGACGCGTGCCCAGCCCGGATCGGTGCGCCGGTGCCCCGGCCGCGGCTCACGCTGATTCATGCGGTCGGCGCCGCCTCAAGGAAGGAGGCCAGATCCGCGGCACTGATCTCCGGTTCGCCCGGCGCCACATGGTCGAGCCGACCTGCCTTCACCCACTCGATCAGGCGCTCCACCTCGGCGAACAGATGATCGAACGAATCGATCACGAACAGCAGCGGCTGGTAGCGGTCGATCGCGAAACCCTGGTTGACCACCCACTCGAGCTGGAAGGGCACCCGTTGCACGTCGGGTGACACGATGCAGTGCTCCAGCTCGCCGTAGGACGAAAGGAGACCGCTGCCATAGGCCTTCAGTTCACCCGGCTGCGGGCCCTTCATCAGGCCGAACTCGATGGTGAACCAGAAGAACCGCGCCATCGCCTGGATCACACTGGTCACCCGGGCCACCCGCTCGGCCGGATCGGTGATCTCCTTCGCCCGCTGCGCCACCGTCTGCGCACAGGTCCCGAAGGCCACCAGCGCATCGGCGAAGGCCGGGTCGGTGTGCATCGGGACGTGGCCAGCGATGTCGTGGAAGATGTCGGGCTCGGGGAGGTAGTCGAGCACCGCGCCGTCCCGGATGGTGATGGTGGTCGGGAAGGCCCGCTGCCGGAGACAGTCAAAGAACAGATAGGCCGGGACGTAGCCGGAGACCGCCTTGGCCCGGAAGCCGGTGAGCGGCGCCATGAAGCGGTTGACGTCCTCCAGCCGCGGGACGCGCTCCGGGTCGAGGCAGAGCGTCTGGAGCCCCTCAAGAAAGCGGTGATTGGCGTACCGCGCCCACCGCTCGCCCATGCGCGCGTACAGGGCGCGCCAGGCGGCGTGATTCTCTTCGGAATACAGCTCGTACGGTTGTTCGATGTAGAGCTGGCCGCTGGCAACGGCCTCCTCAATGAAGGCCGCCCGGGTGGTCGTGAGTCCCGGTGCGACCGGGACGGAACCGACAGTGGTCATGCTTCCCTCCAGACAGTGGGCGCCCAGACGGGCCGCGAAGGCCCCGGCAGACCCCGAAAGATACCCCGTCCCGGGAGCCTCCGGTGCTACCCCGCCAGCTCCGGCCGGTTGCGGAACTGTGCCAGGGCCTCCGGGTTGGCAAGGGCCCCGACATTGGCCACGGGCCGCCCCTCGACCATGTCGCGGACGGCCAGTTCGCTGAGCTTGCCACTCCGGGTCCGCGGCAGGTCGGTGACCGGCACAATCACCCGGGGCACGTGATGCGGCGATGCCCCCTCACGGATCCGGGTCCGGATCAGACGGGCCAGGTCGTCGGTGAGGTCGGCACCCTCCTGCAGCCGGACAAAGAGCACGATCCGGACATCCCCTTCCGCCGAGCCGGGTATCCGCTGCCCGATCACCAGCGCCTCGGCAATGGCCGGGATGGTCTCCACCTGCCGGTAGATCTCGGCGGTACCGATGCGGACACCCCCGGGATTGAGGGTGGCGTCGCTGCGGCCACTGATGACAAAGCCCCCGGTGACCGTCCGGGTGATCCAGTCCCCGTGGCGCCACACCCCGGGATAATGGCTGAAGTAGGCGTCGGTGTAGCGCTGCGCCTCCGGATCGTTCCAGAAGGTGACCGGCATGGCAGGAAAGGGAGCAGTGCAGACCAGCTCCCCCGCCTCGTCGACCGCAGCCGGAGTGCCGTCCTCGCGGTACACGTCAACGGCCATGCCGAGCCCCGGGCCCTGGATCTCCCCGCGGAGCACCGGTGCCAGCGGGTTGCCCAGCACGAAACAGGAGACGATATCGGTCCCACCGGAGATCGAGGCGACCTGCACCTGCGGGCCCACCTCCTGCCGCACCCAGTCGAAACCGTCAGCTGGCAGCGGACTGCCCGTCGACAGCAGTTGCCGGATGCGGTGCAGATCGTGGTTCGCGCGTGGATGCAGATCCATTTTCTCGGCGCCGATCAGATACCGGGCGCTGGTGCCGAACACGGTCACCTGCTCTGCCGCTGCCAGGCGCCAGAGGATGTCCCGCTCCTGTGGCGGCATCGGCGCCCCGTCGTAGAGCACCAGCGTGGCACCCAGCGCCAGGGCACTCATCTGCCAGTTCCACATCATCCAGCCGCAGGTGGTGAAGTAGAACAACCGCTCTCCCGCGCGCAGGTCACCGTGCAGGCGATGCTCCTTCAGGTGCTGGAGCAGCGTGCCCCCAGCCCCGTGAACCAGGCACTTGGGAAGACCGGTGGTGCCGGACGAGTAGAGGATGTAGAGCGGGTGGTCGAACGGCAGTCGAGTAAAGCTCAGCGGTGCGGCCGGATCCAGCGCTTCCAGTGCCTCCCAGGTCATCACTCGCGAATCGGCAATCGGAGTCTCGTCGCCATGCCAGTGGAACTGCACCGCGTGGCGTACCGACGGCAGCCGGGGCAGCAACTCCCGGGCACGGGCCAGACAGTCGTGCGTGGTCCCGCCGTATTGGTAGCCGTCGCAGTAGAACAGGACCGTCGGCTCCGTCTGTCCGAAGCGGTCGACGACGCCGTCCACCCCGAAGTCGGGTGAACACGAGGTCCAGACCGCGCCAAGCGACACCGTCGCCAGCATGGCGATCACCGCATGCGGCGTGTTCGGGACCCAGCCTGCCACCCGGTCCCCCGGGCCGACACCAAGCACGCGGAGCCCCCCGGCGACGCGGGCGACCGCCGCACGCAGCGCGTCCCGGCTCAACCGCATGGCGCAGCCGTTTTCGTCCCAACTGATCAGCGCATCGTCGGCGCCGGTGTGGCGCAGCAGATTCTCGGCGAAATTCAAGCGCGCGCCCGGGAACCACTGTCCAGCGCCCGGTGTGCCGGGTGGCACCATGCGGCCGTCACCAACGAACACCGCGTCCCAGCAGGTACCGTCCGGGCGTGGCTCGGACAGGATGTCGGCATCTTCCCAGACGGCGGCCCAGAAGCGGTCGGGATGGTCGATGGACCACTGGTGGATCGCGGCGAAGGTGGTCGGCACCTCCGGCGGAAACTCGCCGCGGCGGCGCAGATGGTCGATCAGGCGGGTCAGGTGCGCCGACGCGATGCGATCGGGCTCAGGGGTCCAGCACACAGTGGCAGTCATGGCCGAAAGGTACCCAGTCAGCGCCGCCGCATCACGACATCGTCGCTGCGGACGCGCGCGCCGATCGACAGCGTCAGCATGGCCCCCACGTACCCCCCAGCCGAGACGCGCACATACTGCACTCGGCACTTCTCCAGCAGATTCGGGTCGAAGCGCAGTTCGTATTCACCGGCCCCGTTGCTGAAGGTGCTGAAGGACGTCCCGATGATCTGCAGGTGAGCGCCGACCAGCGGTGTGACATGATCCTCGTGGAAGACCTTGCCCAGAACGGTGGCGAGGCGGGGCTTGCCCTGTGCATCGACGCCGAGGTCGGGCAGACTCACGCAGCGACCGGCCGGCTCCTCGAACGAGGACTGCCAGCGCTGCCCCTCGGTGGGCTGTACACCGGCGCGCCCGTTGCCCATGACGGTTGAGCTGGACGGGGGCGGTGCCGTGGTCCCACTGGTCCCGCTGCGCGGCAGCTCCGGGTTTGGGACCGTGGGGCCCCAGCGGCTGGTATTGGCCAGCAGGCTGCCGTTGCTGGCGCTGCTGGGCCCCGGAATCAGTCGCGAGTTCCGGTTGGTCGTCGGCGCGGTGCGTTCGGTTGGGGTCGGCGGCGTCTCCACCGGTTCGGTTGCCTGCGGCGGTGCCTCTGCCCCGAGCCGTCGCGACGGGTCGAGCAGGTCCGGGTCGATCGGCGGAGTGGCCTCCCCGGCTTCCCGCGGGATCTCGGCATCGGGCTTCTTCGAATCCGGCCCGAGCGGCGTCTCTCTCGTGGGCTGCGCCTCGCGTGGCGTCGGTCGCCACGGCGGCAGGGAGATAGCCTGCTCAGGTGCCCCACTCGGCACGGGCTCCACCGGGACAGCGACCGGCACGGCCCGCAACAGCAGCCACATGAACCCCAGGTGGAGGATGGCCGAGACGCCCAGCGCTCCCCAGGGCCCGCTCCAGCGCCGTCGGACCACCCAGTCCTCCCCCGTCAGCAGCCGCAGATTCTCGGCGACCGCGGTCGCCCGAGCTTCGGGCGAGAGGATGGAGAGTGGCTCGGGCGGCTGGTGCACGGGCAAACCTGTGACAGTGGACAAGTGCCTGCCCCGGCGTCTGGCATGCCTGGCAGTGGGGCCGGTCGATCCGGCGGGGCGTCCGGGATTGTAATCACTTCCGTCGCTTCCCTCCTGATACAGCGGCCCGACGTGGCATATTGGGGCATGTCGCCGAATCCACTCCCCCCGCCCCTCATCGTCGGTGCCGGTCCTATTGGCCTGGCCTGCGCCATCGCGGCCCAGCGGCGCGGTCTCGCTCCCCGGGTGATCGATGCGGGCACCATTGCCCATGCGATCTACCGCTACCCCATCGGGATGACCTTCTTCACCACGCCGGAACGCCTTGAGATCGGCGGCCACCCGCTCACCTGCAGCGGCGCCAAGCCGACGCGCGAGGAGGCCCTCAAGTACTATCGCGGCGTGGCCCGCGCGGAGGGACTGTCAGTCGACACCTTCACGCGACTGGTGGACGCCTCAGTCGAGGATGGGATTGTCCGGTGTACTGTCTCGCGGCGGGATGGCGAGGAGGTCATCGAGACGTCGCGCCTGGTACTCGCGACGGGCTACTTCGAGCACCCCAATCTGCTCGACGTGCCGGGTGAGTCGCTGCCGCATGTCAGTCACTGGTTCGACGAACCGCATGTGGTGGCGGGCCGCCGAGTGGTGATCGTCGGCTCACGCAACTCGGCGATCGAGACGGCACTCCTCTGCTGGCGGGCGGGCGCCCGCGTCACGGTTGTCGCGCGGGCCGAGGCGCTGCGCCCCAGCGTCAAGTTCTGGCTGCGGCCCGATTTCGAGAACCGGGTCGCGGCCGGCGAGATCGATGTTCGTTTCGGCGCCCAGGTGACGGCGATCACGCCGAGGACGGTCGAGGTCGCACTCGCGGATGGGCGGCAGGAGTCGATCGCGGCCGACCGCGTCTACGCACTCACGGGATACCACCCGGACTTCGACCTGCTCCGGAAGCTCGGCCTCACGCTGGACGAGGACGGTCGGCCCACCCTCGATCCGGTCAGCCTGGAGAGCAATGTGCGGGGGATCCATGTGGCGGGCAGCGCCGGTGCCGGGCGACGGATCTCGGAAGTGTTCATCGAGAACGGCCGGTGGGACGGCGAGCGGATCTTCGGCGACCCGGCGCAGCGGGTGGAGGCCCTCGACCGCTATGCCCGATCGCCCAGGCCGACGGGGGAGTAGGGGCGAGCACGGGGTTCGGTCGAGACACCGGGACCGTAGGGGCGACCGGCTGGTCGCCCGTACACATTCGGGCGAATCGGCCGTGATCGTTGGCACCGACGACGCGTCGGGCCGAATCCGTCGTGATCCTTGCGACCGACCGGGACCGTAGGGGCGACCGGCTGGTCGCCCGTACACATTCGGGCGAATCGGCTGTGATCGTTGGGACGGACGACGCGTCGGGCCGAATCCGTCGCGATCGTTGCGACCGACCGGGACCGTAGGGGCGACCGGCTGGTCGCCCGTACACATTCGGGCGAATCGGCCGTGATCGTTGGCACCGACGACGCGTCGGGCCGAATCCGTTGCGATCGTTCCGACCGACCGGGACCGTAGGGGCGACCGGCTGGTCGCCCCTACACATTCGGGCGAATAAGCTGTGATCGTTGGGACGGACGACGCGGCGGGCCGAATCCGTCGTGATCCTTCCGACCGACCGGGACCGTAGGGGCGACCGGCTGGTCGCCCGTACACAATCGGGCGAATCCGCTGTGATCGTTGGGACGGACGACGCGTCGGGCGAATCGGCCGCGATCGTTGCGACCGACCGGGACCGTAGGGGCGACCGGCTGGTCGCCCGTACACATTCGGGCGAATCGGCCGTGATCGTTGGCACCGACGACGCGTCGGGCCGAATCCGTCGTGATCCTTGCGACCGACCGGGACCGTAGGGGCGACCGGCTGGTCGCCCGTACTATCCCCAGTCGTTACCTGGTGCCCAGCAGATTCACAAACCAGCCACGGCTGCGGTAGCTCATGTCTGTGAGATCATCCGAATAGTTGGTGAAGTTGTAGCCCACGCCCAGACGCAGACTGCCACCGATCTGACGGTAGACCCCGACCAGCGCCCCGGAGCGGACATCGCCCGATTCGGTGACCCAGAGCCGACGGTACTCGCCGATGACGTCCCACTGCCGGACCACATGCAGATCGCCGCGGGCAATGGCCAGCCAGGCACCACTGCGCTGCCATGCCGCATCGTCCTGGCTCCGGTCTCGGATCTCGCCGGTACGGTGACCGATCTTGCCACCAACCGAGACCAGCCGGGTGACCCGGACCACAGCATCCGCCGCCAGCACATGACTGCGCTGCGCATAGGGGTTGAAGTCGTTGTGCGCGCCGAGCTGTCCGGGAGCGGCCTGATCGTACAGATACGTGTAGCGGAACAGCGCATTGACCCGGCCACCATCCAGCGGGCGGTAGGCCAGACCCGCCACCAGTTCGGTATAGTTGGCATCCAGGCCGATGGCGTGGTTGGGCGCCGTGCTCAGGGCAATGTTGGCCCGCCCCAGCGCCCGCCAGCCACTGTCGAGCTGAACCCCAACGGCATTGCGGCTGAGCCACGAGGTGCGCTGGCCGTAGGTATCACCCTCCTCGACCCGGTACTCCAGTGCACCGCTCCAGCGGAACCGGTCGGCGGCGTACCCCGCGAAGAGCGAGGCAGACTGGCGGTCAATATCCCCAAGTGTGGGCTCCGACACCGAGCCGGCCTCGAGCTTGACGCCCCAGTTCCAGCGATCAGTCGGCGCCAGATCCAGCCCGAACGCGTGCATGAGTCCCGACGGGCCATGCTCCGACGTCTGCTGGCGGCGCTCCGCGAACAGCGTTGATGTTTCCGAGTAGCGGACGCGCCCACCGGCCGCCAGGTTGCCGGTGCGGCCCCGGACGCCCTGATCGGCACGATCAGTGTCCATCAGGTAGTTGAGGTACAGGCTGGACCGATCCGATACCTGGTAGGCCGAGGCGATCTTGCCACCCCAGCCGCCGGTGCCGTCGCTGACCTCGGAGGTCAGCGTCACTCGGTCGCTGACCCGGAGGCCCCCGCCAACACCGTACCGGTCGTTGGCGGTGCGGCCGTCGTCACGGCGGACCGTTCCCTGAGCCAGTGCATACAGATGGTAGCGGCGTGGCGCCCCCAGCGAATCGACGGGATGGTAGCCCAGCACGCCGATCATGTCGGTGCGATCGCCCACCTCCGACAGCAGACTGCTGTTGCCACCGAACATGCCGCTGGCGCGCTGCTCCTGCCGGACCCCGGCCTGCAACCGCAGCGTCTCTGTGAGATCGAGGTCGCCCCCAAGCTCCAGCGACCGGGCACTGCCCGAACGGCTGCCTTCGCGGATGTCGGCTTTGGCCCGCAGCCCCAGTCGATCGTTGAGCGGCAGATTCAGATGCCCGCCACCCTGGGACACACCTTCCATCGCAAACTGGCCTGGCGCGGCGAACCCGTTGGCGCGGTTCTGCCAGTAGGCGCCCAAGGTCCCCCGGGCCGGTCCCTCGCGCAGTTCTGCGAAGTTGATACCCAGTTCAACCCGCGAAGCCCCTGCATCCGAGCCGACAGTCGCGGAAGTCTCGATCGGCGTGAAGGAGTAACCACCGTCGATGGACGCCATGCTGCCGCTGCCCACTCCTTCCGACCGGGCCCGCTCCACCGTGAGGTAGGTGCCGGGACGGTAGCGGAGGGTGACATCACCGCTGAACAACTGCTGCCCCAGTGTGGTACCGTCCTGGTGATAGCCGGTCAGGCCGACCAGGACGTGATCCCCGAACCAGTGCGACAGTCGGCCGCCGGTGGTGAACTGGTCCAGCTTGATCGCCGTCGGTGTGTACTCATACGTGACCACCAGATGCACGGGATCCCCGCTCAGCGCGCCGGTACGGACCAGCCCGCGCGAGGCCGCGATGGCGGCCAGCGGCGAGCGGAGCATCACCCGCCCCTGCAGGGCGTTGACCTCGTAGTCCTGGAAGGGCACCAGAGTCGACGACTCCAGCACCAGCCCGGATTCCCGGTCACGAACCTCCACCATCACCCGTTCCGAACCAAGCAGGATGTCGGTGTAGCGCAGGTAGTAGAGGGAGCCGCCGGTGGCATGGTACTCGTCCCGCGCCCCGACCGTCCCTGGATCGGCGCCGAACACAGTCGCCTGTGTCCGCCGTTCGCCATACGCCGTCGTCGCCAACCCACGATGCCGGAACTCGGCGCCGTAGAGGCCGCGGTTGAAGCGGACCAGGTCGGTGCCGGTGACCGGCGTCTGGAAACTGCCCCACATCAGGCGCGTGTCGTACCGGTCCAGTCGCAGATGGAACTTGCCCTGCGTCGGCGCATCCTCCACCAGCATGCCATCGTCTCCATAGACGGGATAGGCATAGTTGGCATCCAGTCGGCGCAGCAGCGCCAGCGGATCACGTGCTCCGAAGTTGGAGAACAGGTCGCCGAACGGCTGCTCGCGCGTGTCGGCACTCGCCGTCAACGTCGTGGCCGCGCCGATGTCACCCTTGAGATAGAAAGCCAGGCGCCCGTCCAGGTAGCTCTCCCCGCGATAGCGGCGGGTGTCCCGGCCGGTGACCAGGGCTGCGGGACCATCCACGGAGTTCTTGCCCAGCGTGAAGTCGGCCAGCGCGACATGGAACCATTCGCGCTCACCCACGTCAACGTCCCGGGTATGGTCCTGCCGGGTGCCGTCGGGTGCCAGGATGGACACCGTGACCGCATGCGTGCCCGCAGGCAGGAGCTGACGGGCAGCGAATCGGCCGTTATCACCCACCGGCACAACCTGCCCCAGCACCGTCACCCGGGCGCGCGGATCGACCCGATCGCCGTTGACCGTCACGGCCACTCCCTGCACCGGAATATTGGCGATGGCCCGGTGATTCTCCCCGTAGCCGATCAGGGCTTCCCGATCAGCCCGGTCGCGGTCGGCCGCTGCGTAATCGCGATCGACGATATGGAGCACGCGGGGCGCGGTCTCGTCATACCGTCCCTCGCGGTCGTAGACGCGCACGACGTAGCGGACCTGCTCGAGGCCCTCGGGCACATCCACCGTCCAACGGAACTCCGGCTCGGACGGATCGGTGGTGGTGACCACCGCGATCGGCGGTGCCTCGCTCGACCCGTCGGACGGCAGTACCCGCAACTCCGGCCGCACGACCCAGTGGGGATAGTTGCTGTACCAGCGGAAGTCGACCGTCTGCTGCCTGACCGCGGTCCGGGGCCCGGCGATGTTGAGCACCGGCGTCCGCTCGCGCGGATCGGCCCGTACCTGCAACTGGGCCCGCTCAAGCGCCGAATCCTGGCACCGAAGCAGGTCCACCCGGGAGACACTGTCCCCGCGCTGCCGCGGTTGACCGTCCACGGTGATGCGGAAGGGGAGCTGCGACCCCGCTGCTGCCGCGGCTGGCGGGCAGCGCAGGTCCTGTGCGGACGCGACCCCCGGCACGGTCGTCAGACCGAGCGCAACCAGCAGCGCGTGACCCACCCGACCAGTGCGGTCGATTCCGACCCCGAAGGGTCCTGCCATCCGGCGGCTCATCGTCCGCCCTCCCGACGGGAAGTCATCTCGAGCAACTCCTCGATCCGCAGCAGGTGTTTCAGCGTGTCCTCCCGCCATCTGGTTCTGATGTATTCCGCCACCGCCGCCAGGCGGGCGCGGGACAGTTCACGGTTGCCCTCGTCGGTGTGAAGCACCAGCTCCACCACCGTCGAGCGCCCCTGTACCTCCGTCTGCACCTGCTCCAGCGCCGTCAACCACTCGGTCACCAGTGTCGTCGTGCCCGGCAGGAAGGCCGCGTCACGCATCTCGACCCGCACCCGGCGCGGCAGGACGGCGCCGAAGTTGGCCTCGGACATCTTGCCTGCGGTGAGGCGGACGGCCAGCGGGTTCTCGCTGCCGATGGTGTAGCCCGTCGGCAACGAACTCTCGTCGATCTTGAGCACGAAGTTGCTGCCGCGCTCCCCATCCGGCGCCGTGGCGCAGGCAATGTGGTACCGGCCGTCGGCATCGGTGGTCACCAGCCAGCCGCGGGCAGTCGCCAGCCGCACACCGGCGAGGCCCCGTTCCCCCGGATCCCGGATCCCGTTGCCGTTGCGGTCGTCGAACACATGACCGATCACCTCGGAGCACTCGAACACGGGGTCGGGCATGATCCGCACAGTCGCGCTGGCGATCGTGGACACCGGGACGGCCCCATTGCCGCCGAAGGCCTGGGCAATATTGGTGTGCTCACCCATGCCGACCCCGGCGCCAACCACCAGCACCAGTCGGAAGACCCGCGTTTCACCAGGGGTGAAGCTGAGGTCGTTCCAGGACAGCGTCCGCCCCGTCACCAACGGCTCCCGGGCAACACCATCCACGGTCCCCGTCCCGACGCGGTACCGGAAGCCCGGAGGCATCACGTCCCGCACCTCGGTCCCATGGGCAGGCGCCGCCGACACATTGGTGACCGTGATGGTATAGGGCACGAGCTGGCCGACCGCGACGTTGGTCAGGGCACTCGACTTGGTGATCAGGAAGTTGCCTTCCACCGGCGTCGGGTCCGGGACGATGACGACCGGCGTCGGCTCTTCGTTGTTGCCGGGGTTGCCGTCGTCGTCCGGATCGGGATCCGTACCATTCTGGGATGTGTCCTCATCGGTCGGCGGTCCACCCGGCACATCGGCCGTGGTGGCCACAGCGGTATTCAGGAAGGTCGTCGTGGGGATCGGCTCCGCACCGAAGTCGACCTCGACCGCGAAGGTGATGATGCAGCTCTCACCCGGCTGCAGATGCTGGTTGCCGACCAGCAGCGTGGTCCGGCTGACGCCGTCGTACGCCGGGTCCGGGTCCAGAACGGTGCCGGTGCAATTGCCCACCCGGGGCGCCATCGTGATCCTGATCGTCTGCGCGGTGGGGAACGTGTTCCGCAGATCGTCCGTCACCTGCACATTGGTCGCCGTGGCCGTGCGGCTCATGTTGCGCACCACAATCTGGTACTCAACCTGGAAACTACGGGCGCCGGTCAGGACGGGTTCGCCGGCCGACTTGGCGACCCCGATCTGCTGCGGATCAACAGGCACATCCACCGGTGCATCGGTGCTGTCCGTGACCGTGGTCCCGCCAGGGCCATCCGCAGCGGCGACCGCCGCGTTCCGGAAGGGCCCACTGCCCTTCGGGAAGAAGCGGAGGGTGAACGTCATGGTCGCCGCAGCCGTGGTCGGCAGCACGCTGCTTGGCGCCACCAGCATCGCGGTTCCGGCTCCCTGACCGGTGAACTCACCAGCCGGGCGCGGCACCAACAGGGCGCCATTCAGGGCGGAGGTCACCGCCGGCGCACTGACGATGGCATACTCACCGGCTGCGGGAGAGGTCCCGACAACATGACTGCCGAACTGCCCCAGGTCGTCATGGATCTGCACACCGGTCAACGGCACCGCACCGAGATTCCGGACGGTGATGGCAAAGGTGGCGTCGTAGCGTCCATCGCCGCGGTTCACCAGGTCGGTGAGCGACTTGGTCACCTCAATGGTGGGCAGCAGGATCGGCGTCGGAACATTGTTGTTGTCCGGGTCACCATCGCCATCGGGATCGGGATCCACCCCATCCTCGGACTGGTCGGAGGTTGGCGCCCCACTGGTCGCGCCGGTCCCGGTCGCGCGTGCCTGGTTGAACAGGACCTCGCTCGCCGTCGTCGGCATGAAGTCGACCACGACCTCGGCCGAGGCACTGGCACCCACTGCCAGGCTGCCGGTGGCCAGCACCACGCTGCCGTCGCCGTTGAAGGCTGGCTGCACGGTGAGACCGACCGCCGAGACACTGGCGACCCGGTAGCTGCCCGGGGTCAGGGCTCCGGTGGCCAGATGGGTCCCGAAGCTGCCGCCAGCGGTCTGACTCAGCGGGTCGGTGATCTCCACATTGGTCAGGGCCTCGCTGCCGTAGTTGCGCACGCTGATGGCGAAGCGCACCCGGTAGCCGCCGCCGGCCAGAGGCTCCAGCGAGCTGACCCGCTTGGCGACACCGATCACGGGCACATGCACCAGCGGATGCGTGACGGTGGAGGTGTTGTTCTCCGGGGTCGGGTCGGTCACGCCCGGCGGCGGGGACACCGTCGCCGTGTTGGAGATGGTGGTCCCCACGGACCCGATCCGCACCGTGACCGTCAGCTCGTAGAAGCCTCCCACCACGATGGTCGGCAGCACCGCACCCGTACCGAGTACGGCCGGGGAGGGAGCTGTCGTACAACTGTTCCCCGCAGCGGCCGAGCAGGCCACGGCGGTGATGATCGAGCCGACCGGTGCGTCGACCAGCGTGCTGCCGGTCACGTCGGACGGGCCGAGATTGTCGACGCGTACGGTGTAGACCACGTCCGCCCCCGCAGTCACGGGACCAGCGGGGCCGACCTTGGTGACCCGGAGGTCGCTGATCAGGCCACCGGACACCGTCGCCGAGGCATCGTCAGGCGCAAGGTTGTCGGCCTGGTTCGTGGACGTCCGGATGTGCCCGGTGACCGTGCTGGTCCCGGAGCCCGGCTGCGTATATCGGATCTCGATATCCGGCACGCCGGCACCCGGTGCCAGAGTGGTCGGCAGTCCTACGAAGGTGACCTCACCGGTGACCGGGTCGTAGCTGGCCGAGGCGCCGCCAGGGAGGTTGCCGATCACGACATCGGTCAGACCGGGCGGCAACATCACCTGATAGGTCACGTTCTCCGCGGTGGACGGGCCGTTGTTGCTGAAGGAGATCTGCGCGACCACTTCGTCGCCGGCATTGGCACTGGGCGGCAGCGCGACGGTCACCGTGACGTCGGCCACCGGGCCGATCACCGTGGCGATCGCCTGGTCCGGCAGGGGGTTGGTGCCCTGACTGGTGCTGGTGCCGATCTGACTCTGCACCTGACTGTAGCCGTCGGCAGGCTGATCGTACTGCACCGTGATGCCGCTGGTGCCATTCCCCGAGGCCATTGCCCCGGCCGCCAGAGTGGTCGGCATGCCGGTGAAGGTCACGACCCCTGTGGCCGGGTTGTAGCTGGCGGTGGCGCCGGCCGGCAGATTGCCGAACGCCACATTGGTGAGCCCGGGCGTCATGGTGAGCTGGTAGGTCACATCGGCCGCGGGAGAAGGCCCATCGTTACGGAACACCACCGCACCGTTCACCTGCTGCAGCGCATTGACGCTGGCCGGGAAGGACATACTGGTGGTCACATCGGCAATCAGATTGCCGGGAATCGCCACGGTGGCACTGTTGGGGCCGACATTGGCGCCCTCGTCGGTGCTGGTCCCGATGGTACTCGACACATTGCTCTGCGCGTCCGCAGGCTGGACATACGACACGGTGATGAAGCCCGTCCCATCGCCCGAGGCAATCTGACTGGGGTTCAGGGTGGTCGGCATGCCGGTGAACGTCACCACCCCCGTGGCAGGGTCGTAGCTGGCTCCTGCACCCGCCGGCAGATTGCCGAAGGTGACGCCGGAGAGCCCCGGCGTGAGCTGCAGGGAGTAGCTGACATCCGAGGCCACGGACGGGCCGAGATTGGTGTAGCGGACCGTGCCGGACACCAGCGTGCCGGCGTCAGCGCTGGCCGGGAAGCTGAGCGACGTGGTCACATCGGCGATCAGCGTGCCGTTCGTCGGCTGTTCAGCCGAATCCGGCGCGAGGTTCGCCCCCTGATCGGTGGTCGTCCCGACGCTGCTCCGGATCCAACTGTCGGCCGTGCCGATCTGCGGATACCGCACTTCGATCCCGTCGGTACCGTTCCCCGAGGCAATGGCACCGGAGGCCAGCGTCGTCGGCATGCCGGTGAAGCTCACGATACCGGTGGCCGGATCGTAGCTGGCCACTGCACCGACCGGCAGGTTGTCGAAGATCACCGTCGCCGGATTCAGTCCGGGTTCCAGGGTGATCTGATAGGTCATGCCGGAGGCCGTCGAGGGCCCGTTGTTCTGGAAGGTGACCTGGGCGATCACCGTCTCACCGGCAGCCACGTTGTCGCCACCGGGCGGCACGGTGATGGTGGTGGTGACATCGGCGATCAGGTTGCCGCTCACCGTCACATCATCCTGATTGGGCTGGTGGCCCGACGGTTCCGTGGTCGTCGTGGTGATGGTGCTGACGACGCTGCTGGTGGCCGAGCCGGGCTGCACATAGCTGACCGTGATCCCGGTAGTGCCGTTGCCGGACGCGATGGCACCCGGGGCCACCGTGGTCGGCATCCCGGTGAAGGTCACAACCCCCGTGGCCGGGTCGTAGCTCGCCCCTGCGCCCGCCGGGAGATTGCCGAAGGTCACGCCGGTGAGCCCCGGCGTCAGTTCCAATCCGTACGTCACCCCTGAGGCCGTCGACGGGCCGACATTGGTGAAGACCACCGTCCCATCCACCGTCGTCCCTGCGTCTGCCGTAGCCGGGAAATCCAGCACGGTGGTGACATCGGCAATCAGATCGCCGCTCACGGTGGCGCTGTCGGTATCCGGCAGGGCATTGGCGCCCTGGCTGGTGGTGGTGCTGATGCCCGACGTCACCGTGCTGGTTGCTGTGCCGGGCTGAGTATAGGTGAACGTGATGGGGCCGGTTCCGTCACCCGAGGCGATCTGCCCCGGCAACAGCGTCGTCGGCATGCCCGTGAAGGTCACCACTCCGGTGATCGGGTTGTAGCTGGCCCCTGCCCCGACCGGCAGATTGCCGAATACCACGCCGGCAAGTCCCGGCGTCATGGTCAGGGTGTACCCCACATCATGGGCCGCTGACGGTCCGGCATTGCGGAACATCACGGTACCATGGACGTCGTCGTCCGCATCAGCCGTGGCCGGCAGGGTGACATCGGAGGTTACATCGGCGATGAACACCACCGGCACCGGGGTCGGCGTGTTGTTGTTGGTCGGGTTGCCGTCACTGTCGGGGTCCGGATCGGTTCCCGTGTGCGACAGGTCTTCGGGGGTCTGCCCCGAGAGGGCGCCCGTACCGGTGGCGTGCGCCTGATTGGCGTAGCCGCCCCCGGGCAGCGGATCCGTCGGCTGGAAGCGGATCGCCATGGCGATGGTGCAACTGCTGCCGACTGCCAGCGAGGCAATGCTCCCAACGGTCGCATCACTGCTGCCATCGAACAGCGGGTTGATGGTCGCGCCGGCACAGACCCCGACAATGGCCGGGTCCGTCTGGATGGTGTAATCACCGACCGCCAGTGTGGCCGCTGCACCGCCGGTCACGAAGGTACCGAACCGTGAGGGTGCCCCGGCCAGCAGGTCGGTGACCACCACGTTGTTCAGCGTCTCAAGCCCATGGTTGCGGACCAGAATCTGGAAGGTGGCCACGAAGCTGCCATCCGCCTGCAGCACTGCGGCCGGACTCAGCGCCTTGGCCACACCGATTCGCGCCTGCGGAATGAAGGCGAAGAGGTAGCCGGTGCCATCATCGTCGTGATCGAGCACCACGCCGGAGATGTCACCAACGACGGCGGCGTTACCCGACCGGTCACCCACAACCTGACCGCCGGGGACCAGGTGCCCCTCGGAGGGCGTCCCGCGGCTGACGGTGTAGGTCCCGGCCGGCAGCCCGACGAAGAGGTACTCACCGTTGGCATCGGTCGTGACCACCCGGGTGACGGTCGAACCGTCGAATGCCGTCCCGGTCAGGGTCATCGTCACGTTCTCGATCCCGGTATCCCCGGCATCGATGGCGCTGTTGTTGTTGAAATCGCGGAAGACGGACCCGGACAGCGTCGAGGCGACGATGGTCACGGTGCCGGACCCGCTGTTGTTGCTGGTGTCCACGTCCTGCGAGACGGCAGAGCCGATGGTCGCCGTATTGGTGAGGGTGCCCGGCGCAGCGGGCATCTGCACCACCCGCACCGGAATCGAGATGGTCACCTCGGTCCCGCTGTCCATCGTCCCCAGGTCGCAGGTGAAGGCCGTACTCCCCGCACCACCCGTACAGGTGTTGTTGGAGATGGTGCCACCGACGACGCTGACGATGGACGGCGTCCCGGTCAGTTCCATCCCGGTCGGCAGGTTGTCCGACACCAGCACCTGATCGGCCTCGGCGAGCCCGAGACCACTGTTGTTGCGTACCATCAGCGTCCAGGTGAACGGCACCCGCAGGGCCACCGGATCAGTGGATGGCGTCTTGCTGACCACCTCCAGGTCCACCCGGGTCCGGATGGTGGTGTTCTCGGTGGCCCGGTTGTTGGCCTCGTTGGGGTCGAACCCACCGTCCGATTCGTCCGAACTGACCCGGGCGATGTTGGTCCGCACGCCCTTGCTGGTGCCGAGCATTTTGACCAGCAGCGTGTCCGCCGCGCCATTGGCGAGCCGCGAAATCTGGCAGACGATCACCCCACCCTCGTCCCCGACGGCCGGCACCACACTGCACGCCCCGGAGCTGATGGTCAGGCTCTGAAAACTCAGCCCCGTCGCCGGCAATGAGTCCGTCACCACCACGTTCTCAGCGTCCGACGGGCCGTTGTTGGCCACGATCACCCGATAGATCGTGGTGTCGCCCACGGTCACCGGGTCCACCAGATCAATCTTGTTGATCAGCAGGTCCACGACCGGTGCCGTCACGCCACTGGAGAAGGTCGCCCGATTGTTGGTATCACCGGGCACAGTGGGCTCGGTGGTGGTGGTCGAGACCCTGGCGATGTTCTCGATGGTGGTGTTGTACGTCGGGAAGGTCGGCCGAGCCCTGATGGTCACCGTGCCCTGGTTGTTCCGGGCAAGGTTGCCAAGGTTGCAGGAAACCACCCGGTTGCCGTCGGCCGTCACCGAACCATCGGCTGGACGCACTGGGCAACTGCCACTGGACGGCGTGGCGGAGATGAACACCATGTTTTCCGGGAGCGAATCGACCACGACGACGCCCTGGGCGGTACTGGGACCGTTGTTCCTGGCCGTCACGACATAGACCATGTCCTGACCGGCCGGTGTCGGATTGGGTGTGCCGCTCTTGGTAACCTGAACGTCCGCCCGGGCCTCGACCTGACTGGTGACGGACCCGAGATTATTGGCCGTATTAGGGTCGCCGACGTCAGCCGAGTAGGCCAGGGCCTCATTGGTCCGGGCCCCGGTCGTCGCAATGACTGGACGCACGGCAACGGTGATGTAGGGGCAGTCTGTGCCCAGGGTACAGATCGGCACGGATGGTACCGTGCACGAGAGCCGTCGGACCCCGGTGCCGGCTGCCGCATCGGTACATACGATGCCCGCGCTCGCGAAGGTCACCCCGACAAACCCTTCGTCGGGGCCGGACGCGTTGTTGATCAGCGACTTGAGCGAATCCACCATCGTCACATTGGTGGCGACCTGTGGGCCGGCATTGACCATCTCAATCCGGTAGACCAGCACCTCACCGGCGGGCACCGGATCGGGCGCGACCACCGTCTTGACCACCTGGAGATCCGCCGCACTGCCCGGGGTACCAGCGGTGATGTCCACCGAGGTCGTGTTGTTGCCGAGGTTGCCGTCGGGCGCGTTGGGGTCCACGCTGGAGACCGTCGCGCTGTTGGTGATGGTACCGGCTGCCGTGGCCACCGCGGTCAGCGTGATCGGCGGCGCGTTGGCCCCTGAGGCCAGCGGCGACCCAGGCGCGTAGACCCGCGAGCAGACCAGATTTTGCGCACCAGCGACCGGCAGCACGGGGGTACAGCTCCAGCCGGCGCCCGAGACCGCCGTAATGGTGAGATGCTCGGGCACATGATCAGTGACCACGAGGGTGCCGTTGAACGGCATCGGCCCGTTGTTGCGGGCGGTGACGACATAGGTGAAGTCGGTCCCCACGACCGCGAGCGCCGGATTGGGACCGGTCTTGGCAATCGAGAGGTCAGCCGTCGGCACCTGCAAGGTGGTGGAACCGTCCGACCCCGTGTTGTTCCCGGGATTGGGATCGCTCGGGTCGGCAGCCGACAGGGTCGCGCTGTTGGATACATTGTTCCCGGCGGTCGTTATCGTGACCGGGATGGTGATCGGCCCGAGCGCCTGGTTCGCACCGGGCACGAGTCCGGTCGAAGGACGGGTGCATGTCACCGTCTGCCCGGCGACGCCGCAGGTCCAGTCCCCCTGCACCGCCGCAAAATCGGCAATCCGGATGGTGTAGTTGGACGGCACAATGTCCACGACTTCGAGACCGTAGGGGATATCGCCGGTGTACGTCGGCGTCAGCACGAAGCTGATGTCCTCGCCCACGAAGTAGGGACCGACGCGGCTCCGCGCCTTCACCATGCGGAGGTCGGTGCCAGAGGTGACGGTGACCGACAGGGTCCCGACGTTGTTGTCTGCGATCGGATCCTGACCAGAGGTCACCGACGCCGAATGCGTGACCGTGCTGCCCGATCCCACGGTGATCTGACCGGTGAAGGGCCCCCGCGTGACGCTGCTGCCCGAGGCGATCGGCCCTGGCACCGTACAGGTGATCACCCCACCAGCAGCGGAACACCCGGCCGGCAACGCACCGGTGATTACGAAACCGGTGGGCACCGGATACTGCAACGTGATGGCACCGGCGGTGGCGTTGGGGCCGGCGTTCTGGACTTCGATGTTATAGGACACCGTCGCACCGGATGCCGCTTCGGTGGGCCCGGTGATCACCACGGACAGATCCGAACCGGCTGACGCGGTCGTCTGCTCCGTTCGGGTATTGTTGGCTGGTTCGGTGTCCAACTGTTCGCCCGACACCTCGAACCCGACATCGTATGTGGCAGCCGCCAGCGGGCGCAGCCGCAAATCGAACTCGACAATGCTGCCCGCCGTGAGGTTGGGCAGCGTACAGGTCAGCGCGCCGGGGCCATCGGCCCCGACCGTCATCCCCGAGCAGGAGACTCCGGCGGGGCCGGTAAAGCCCTCGTACCGCATCCCCGCCGGCACCGTCACCGCCACCTCGTTCCCCGTGGCGGTGGTGGCCAGCGCGTCGTTGGTCACCCGGACCTCGTAGGTCACGACGCCACCAGCAGGTACCGGATCCGGGGTATCCGTGATGTTGAGGACCAGGTCGACGCCCTGTCCCACCGCAGCGGCCGGCACCAACGCCATTGCGGCGAGCGCCAACTGCAATACGATCGTGCATGATGCAACACGCCGGAACAGCGAAGTGCGGAACCGGGTGACGGGAGACGTGATGATATGCTCGGAATAGGCGGGATAGGCGCCTGAGGCAGTCGTATTTATGGGCACCCAAAGGGCAAGCGACGTGCCTTGGCTGAACTTGCTGTATTTCAATGACTTAGCATTCGGGCGACCGCCGGTCGCCCCTACGGCGCATTGGGGCAAACCGGTCGTGATCGTTGCGACCGACCGGGATTGTCGGGGCGACGGGCCCCCTGGATCGCCCCCCTACCCCTCCAACCGCACCACTGGCCGACGCACCATGGCGTGGACCAGGAGCCCCAGGATGACAGCCACCACGCCCAGCCCAGCCACCAGCCCCCACCAGAGGCCGGGGGCACCGAGCGAGGTGCGATGCGCCAGCCAGATCGAACTCCCCAATCCGAAGCCGCCGAAGCCGATCAGGTTGACCAGCATCGGCGTGCGGGTATCGCCCAGACCACGCAGCACACCGATACTGGTGACCTGAATGCCGTCGAAGACCTGGAACACCCCGGCCAGCGGCAGCAGCAGCACGGCCGTTGCGCGCACGACGGGGTCGTCGGTGTAGAGCGCCGCGAGCCCACCCGGTGCCAGCAGCAGCACCAGACTGGTGCCCAGCATGAAGAGTGTGGCCACACCCAGACTGCGCCGGGCAATCCGTCCGACGGCGGCCTGGTCGCCCCGTCCCACGGCCTGGCCCACGAACACCGACGTCGCAATGCCCAACCCGAGCGGCACCATGAAGGTGAACGAGGCGACGTTCAGCGCAATCTGGTGCGCCGCGACGGCCGCAGTGCCGAAGTGGCCCATCAGCAGCGCCACCGCCGAGAAGGCTCCCATCTCGAGTTCGATATGGACGGCGATCGGGAGGCCGACGGCGAGGATGGTACGGAACGGCGCCCAGCGCCATAGCCCCGGATGCCACGGGCGCAGCACTTGGCGCAGGTCGCGCCGGGCCAGCCAGAGCACCGCCGCGACCATGAACCACCGCGAGCAGGTGGTCGCGATGGCCGATCCGCGGACACCGAGCGCGGGCGCGCCGAGGTGACCGAAGACGAGGACCCAGTTGAGTGCGGCATTGAGCAGGTTGGCGTACAG
Source organism: uncultured Gemmatimonadaceae bacterium (assembly GCA_964421625.1). GTDB lineage: Bacteria > Gemmatimonadota > Gemmatimonadetes > Gemmatimonadales > GWC2-71-9 > Palsa-1233. The sequence goes on from CAYQXR010000023.1 coordinate 36,099, forward strand.
AATGGCCCAGAGAATGGGCACCATCCGGTGGCGCACCTGGAGCAGTTGCCGCATCACGTTGAACAGCAGGAACGGAACTACCGACGGAATCAGATAGACGGCATACTCATGCGCCAGCGGAATGATCTCGGCGGGCTGCCGCGCCAGCCGGAGAATCGGACCTGTGGCGGTCAGGGCGAGCATCAACGGCAGCGCCAGCAGGCCGGCGAGCACCGTCCCGCGTTGGACCGTGCGCGCCACCGCGTCGTGGTCGCCGGCACCATCGGCCTGGGACAGCAGCGGATCGAGACCCAGCAGTGTCCCGAAGCCCAGATGGGTGACGGCCATGAAGTAGACATTGGCCACGGCGACGGCTGCGAGCGCCTCGGCGGAGACATGCCCGACGATGAGAACGTCGACCACCCCCATCAACATCATGCCCAGATTGACGGCGATCACCGGAATCGCCAGCCGCAGCAGCCCCCGCAGGAGGCTGTCGTGATACAGCCGCTTCACCCGTGCGGCAGGCGTCGCGTCGGATCACTCAGCAACCGCTCGCTGAATGCGACCCGCTCCTGCAGCTCGCCCACTTCAGCGCGCAGCGCGTCGAGTTCATCGAGGATGGATGCGGCCGTGCCGGGGGGCACCAGTCGGGCGGTCTCGGGATCCCAGTTCGAGATCAGGCGCCCCTCGCCGTCGCGGAACGAGCCCGAGGCGATCACGATGCAGTCGTAGAGATACCAGATCCCGCAGCCGCCCAGCGTCACCGCCATGAGCACCCCGGACCCCGGACGACCGACGTGGAACCGGTGGGCACCGAACACTCCCAGGATCGACCCCAGCAGCATGGTGGTGAGGCGGGACTTGGGGGAAGCGAACAGTTCGTCGTCTTGCATCCGAGCTCTCGGCGAAGGGGTGGCATGCGCCCGGGTGGACTCGAACCACCGACCTGCAGCTTAGAAGGCTGCCGCTCTATCCAGTTGAGCTACGGGCGCCGGCGCGGACGGGGACAGTCGTGTGACCATCCCCGTCGCTGGGGTCAGGACCGGCGGAGCTGGTCCCGGATCTCACGCAGGAGGAGAATGTCCTCCGGCGTTGCGACCGGCGCCGGCTCGGGAGCCGGTGCCTCACGCTTCATGCGGTTCATCATCTTGACCATCTGGAAGATGATGAAGGCCAGGATCAGGAAGTTCACCAGCACGGTGAGGAAGCTTCCGTAGGCCAGCACTGGTACACCGGCCTCACGCACCGCGGCCAGCGACGTGCCCGTCCCGGCCGGTATGTCGGCCAGGGCGATGTAGAACGCGGAAAAGTCCAGGTTCCCGGCCACCCGGCCGACCACCGGCATGATCACGTCGTCGACCAGTGAGGTGACGATCTTGCCGAACGCCCCGCCGATGATCACACCGACGGCGAGGTCCATCACATTTCCTTTGAGCGCAAACTCCCGGAACTCCGAGGCCATACTCATGCAACGCACTCCTGATGGGGTGGAAGACCTTCTGAGACCGTTGCAAAATGTCACCGGCACCAGCCCCGCGGTAGGGGGCACCGGGAACGATAGCGGCGCGGCGTCGGGGCGACCGGCGGTCGCCTGGGCGGCACCTGTTGGGTTGCGTCGTAGGGGCGACCGGCTGGTCGCCCGGGCGGCACCTGTTGGGATGCGTCGTAGGGGCGACCGGCTGGTCGCC
>CAYQXR010000024.1:0-37482 GCA_964421625.1 uncultured Gemmatimonadaceae bacterium
CTTGTTGAGGCCCATGGCCACACCGGCGCAGGGGGCCTTGATCGGCACACCGGCATCCATCAGCGCCAGCGAACCACCGCAGACGGTGGCCATCGAGGAGGAGCCGTTCGACTCCAGCACCTCGGACACAAGCCGGATGGTGTAGGGGAAGTCGGCCGGATGCGGCAGCAGCGGCTGCAGCGCCCGCTCGGCCAGGGCCCCGTGCCCGATTTCGCGCCGCGACACGCCGCGGATCGGCTTGACTTCGCCGGTGGAGAACGGCGGGAAGTTGTAGTGCAGCAGGAACGACTTGGTCTGCTGGGCGGCGTAGTTGATGCCGTCGAGCCGCTGTTCGTCGTCGGCGGTGCCCAACGTGACCACGGCCAGCGCCTGGGTCTCACCGCGGGTGAAGAGCGCCGAGCCGTGCGGCCGCGGCAGCACCCGGGTCTCGACACTGATCGGACGGATGGTGGTGGTGTTCCGGCCATCGACCCGCTCGCCCTTGCTCAGGATCTGCTCGCGCATGACGCGGTACTCGATCTCTTCGAGCACGTTGTTGATGTCGCGGCCCCGATCCGGGAACGCCTCGGCCAGCCCGGCCAGCGTGTCCTTCCGGACCGCGGCAATGCCGTCGGCGCGCCCGGCCTTGTCCTTGGCATTCATGGCCTTGGCCATGGCCTTCTCGGCGCGGGACGTCACCTCGGCCACCAGGGCCGCATCGACGGCCGGTGCCGACCAGCTCATCTTCTGTGCGGGCACGCGGGAGACCAGATCGGCCTGCACCGCGAGCTGCTCACGGATGCCGAGCTGCGCCACGCGCATGGCTTCGAGCACCTCGGCCTCGGACACCTCAAGGGCGCCGCCTTCGACCATCAGGATCGAGTCGGCCGAGCCGGACACGGTGATGTCGATGGTGGAGAACTCGAGCTGCTGGAAGGTCGGGTTGAGCACCCACTTGTCTTCGACCCGACCGACGCGCACCGCGGCGATCGGCCCGTTCCAGGGCACCTCGGACATCGAGAGCGCGGCGGACACACCGAGCAGCGCCGGGATGCTGGCGTCGTTCTCCTGGTCGGCGGACAGCACGGTCACGAACACCTGGACCTCGTGCTTGAAGCCTTCGGGGAACAGCGGCCGGATCGACCGGTCGATCACCCGGGCCGACAGAATCTCGTCGTCGGAGGGACGCCCCTCGCGCTTCAGCCAGCCGCCCGGCACCTTCCCGGCCGCGTACTGCTTGTCGCGGTACTCCACGGTCAGCGGGAAGAAGGGCAGTGTCGAGATGTTGGAGGAGACGGTAACGGCGGCGAGGAGGACAGTTTCCCCGTACTGCACCAGCACGGAGCCGGCGGCCTGACGCGCCAGTCGACCGGTTTCCAGCACCAGTGGACGGCCTGCGAACTGCGTTTCGATACGATGCACGATCAATCCTTCATGACAGTGAGCACCCGCATAACACAAAAGGCGCCCCACCGTGCTCCCGTGGGACGCCCTGCAACATCGGACTGCGCCTCAGTTCCGGAGCCCGAGTTCGCTGATGAGCGAACGGTACCCGGACAGATCGCGACTCTTGAGGTAGTTGAGCAGCCGCCGACGAGTACCGACCATCTTCAGCAGGCCACGCCGACCGTGATGGTCGTGCTTGTGGGTCCGGAAGTGTTCGGTGAGTTCGTTGATCCGCTGCGTCAGCAGAGCGACCTGGACCCGGGTCCCCCCGGTGTCGGTTTCGTGCTGACGATGCTTCTCGATAACTGGCTGCTTCGCGATCATGCTGAGTCCCATGCTGCGCTGATGTTTATCATCTTCTGATAGCCCCCAAAACTAGCCGGGACGGGAGCCGGACACAAGACCACCACCCGCCCCCCGCCTGCCACCCACCCCGCCCATCCACCGCAACTTGCTGTACCACAACAGGTTACGACGTTCTTAAGTGCCACGACCTAGAACCCCAGGGACCGGAAAAAGCGGATCAGGTCGTTCGAGGTGGCCAGGACCATCAACAGGACCACCATGGCCAGGCCGATCATGGTCACCACCACCCGCAGCCGCTCGGGCAGCGGCCGGCCGGTGATCCCCTCGTAGACCAGCAGCAGAAAGGCCCCGCCGTCCAGCACCGGGATCGGCAGCAGGTTCATGACTGCCAGGTTGATCGAGATCAGCGCCATGAGGGCCAGCAGCGGATCGAGGCCGGCCCGGGCCGCGTCGGCAGCCATCTGGCCGATGAGAATCGGGCCGCCGACCTCCCGATGGGAGACCCGCCCGTTGACCAGCCCGCGGAGCATGCGGCCGATGGAGGTGGCCGCCACCGCCGTGAGCCGAGCCCCTTCCGACACCGCCCCGCCAAGGCTCAGTGACTCATACTGCACTGCCGTCGCGCCATAGACACCGATCCGCCCCACGAGGGTGCTGTCGGTGGCACTGCGCGGCTCACCGGTGACGGTCACTGCCATGTCCATCGGCGTCCCGTCACGCGAGACCGAGACCAGCAGGGTCTGCCCGGCAGCGGCCTGGACGGTGTCCACCATGTCGGTCCAGAACCGCACCGGCACGGCGTTGATCGCCACAATCGAGTCGCCCGGCATCAGGCCACCCACATCGGCGCCACCACCCCGCAGCAGGCGACCGATCACCGGCCGAGGCATCGGACTCAGCGCCTGCGCCAGGTGGGCCCGTTCGACCAGGGCGTCGCGGTGCAGTGGAATGCTGATGCTGCGCCCGTCGGCCAGCGCCAGGACGATGGGGTCCGCCGAGCCGGTGGCGATCCCGTCAATGACATCGGCCCAGCGTGTGGCCGGGGCGCCGTTGACCGCCGCAATGACATCGCCCGGCTGGACTGCTGCCAGCGGCGCGACCGCGGCCTCCGGCAGCGCAGCACGATCGATCAGGCCGATAGTCAGGGTCGGGTCGTACTGATGCCCGTTCTTGAAGGCCAGGCCCGTGAAAATCAGAAACGCGAAGATGGTGTTGAGCGTCACCCCGGCGAGGATCACGATCATCCGCTGCCAGACCGGCTTGGCCTCAAACACGCGATCGGGCGGTACCTCCACCGCGCTGCCGCCTTCGAGCACCGATGAGGCGGGGTCCTCCTCACGCGAGGCCATCTTGACGTAGCCACCGATGGGCAGCCACGCGAAGGCCCACTCGGTCTCGCCCCGCTTGAAGGACATCCCGGGAATGGGACTGCCGATGCCCACCGCAAAGCGATGCACCCAGATGCCGAAGGCCTTGGCCGCCCAGTAATGCCCCAGCTCGTGCACGAAGACCAGCACCCCGAGCACCAGCATGAAGGTGGCGAGGGTGAAGAGGAAATTGCTCACGACAGGCTCTCCTGAGCGAGGCGGCGCGCCTCGGCGTCGGCGGCGAGGACACTCTCCTGCGAGAGCGTCGTCGTGCCCTGATGGCGTGACAACACCTGGTCGATGACATCGGCGATGGCGCCGAACCGGATCTGCCCTGCCAGGAATGCTGCCACCGCGACCTCGTTGGCTGCGTTGAATGCGGCTGGTGCGGTGCCACCGGTTCGACCGGCCGCGACCCCCAGCGTGAAGGCCCGGAAGATATCCCCCCGGACCGGTTCGAAGGTGAGCGAGCCGGCCGCCAGCGGGTCGAAGCGCTGCACCCCCGCGTCCGGCCGCCGCTCCGGCCAGGTCAGGGCATAGAGGATGGGGATTTCCATGGAAGGCACACCGAGCTGCGCCAGCATGCTGCCGTCGGGGAATTCGACGAAGGCATGGACCAGGCTCTGGGGGTGCACCACCACTTCGATGGCCGGGTACGGCAGCCCGAAGAGAAAGTGCGCCTCGATGACTTCCAGGGCCTTGTTGGCGAGCGAGGCGGAATCGACGGTGATCTTGGCACCCATCCGCCAGGTCGGATGCTGCAAGGCCTCCGCCACCGTGGCCTGAGCAATCGCCTCAGGCTCCCAGGTGCGGAACGGGCCGCCCGAGGCCGTCAGGACAATCCGGCTCGGCGCGCTGTCGTGGGAGGCCAGGCACTGGAGCACGGCGCTGTGTTCGGAATCGATCGGGACAATCTCGCCGCCGCCGGCCCGTGCCGCCTCCGCCACCAGCGGCCCGGCCATGACCAGGGACTCCTTGTTGGCCAACGCCACCCGCTTGCCATGACGGAGTGCCGTGAGGGTCGCGTCCAGACCCGCAGCGCCGACCACGGCGTTGACGACGATATCGACATCCGGCCGGGTCACTGCCTCCAGCAGCGCCTCCGGTCCACGATGGGTACCGTTGGGCAGCGACACGCCCGCCTCCGGCGCGACCAGCCCCACACAGGCGGGCTGCCAGGTCGCCACCTGCTCCGCGAGCAGCGCATGGTTGCGACCAGCCACCAGGGCCACAGGACGGAACCGTTCCGGGTGCCGGGCCAGGACGCGCAGCGTGCTGACACCGATCGACCCGGTCGATCCGAGCACGGCCACACCCCGCATCACACCACCCCGAGCAGCGCGTACAGCGTGGCGGCTACCGGCAGCACGAAGTAGAGCGAGTCGAAGCGGTCGAGCACCCCACCATGCCCCGGGATCAGCGCCGAGGAATCCTTCACCCCGGCCTCCCGCTTGAACAGCGACTCGGCGAGATCACCCGCCTGCCCGACGATCGACAGCACCAGCCCGATCACCAGCGCCGGCACCACATCGAGCGCAATCCCCACCGCCGGGAACACCACCAGCGCAAACACCAGCGACGTGGCCACGCCGCCCACCACGCCGGCCACACCACCCTCGCGCGTTTTCCCCGGCGAGATGGTCGGCGCCAACTTGGTGGTCCCGAAGGCCCGGCCGCCGAACATGGCCGCGGTATCGCAGACCCAGGTGACCACCAACGGGAAGAAGACCAGCCAGGTGCCAGCCCACGAACGCTCCGGTGCCGCGTGCCGGATGATCAGCAGGAAGGACGGCAGCAGTCCGGTGTAGAGCACCGCCAACAGCGTGACGGCGGCGGTCGTCAACGGCCGCTCAGCCGGGGCGCGCCGGGCGAGCGTGATGCCCAGCACCAGCAGCACGGTCAGCGCAGCCAGGTGCAGTTCGAGGCCACGCAACATCGTCGGGCCTGCCGCCGAGTGGCCATAGGCGATCAGCAGCGGCACCAGTGCCGCGAGCACATAGCCGGTGCGCCGCAGCATGCGGATGCCCTGCTGCGCTGCGAGACCCGCCACTTCGAGCGTGGCCTGGCCGGCGATCAGCGCGACCAGCACGGCCAGCGGCCAACCGCCCCACCACACCAGTGCCAGCGCCATCGGAATCCCGACGGCTGCCACACTGATCCGCTGCACCAGATTGCGATCCATCAGCGCACCTCCGCCGACGACGCGCGTCCGAAGCGGCGATCGCGCCGCCGGTATTCGGCGATGGCCTGCGCCAGATCGGCGCGGGTGAAGTCGGGCCAGAAGACGGGCGTCACATGGATCTCCGCGTAGGCAAGCTGCCAGAGCAGGAAGTTCGAGAGCCGCAATTCGCCGGAGGTCCGGATCAGCAAATCGGGATCCGGCCACGGCGCGGTATAGAGGGCACCACTGATGGCCGCCTCGTCGATCGACTCGGGGGTCCGCGCTCCCGTCTGCACCTGGGTGGCCAGCGTGCGCGCCGCCCGCACCAGCTCGGCCCGTGCGCCGTAGGAAAGGCAGACATTGAGATCGAGCCGGTCGCCCTCAGCCGTGATCGTTTCGATCCGGTCGATGGCCTTGCGCACCACGGGGGTGAGGCGATCCAGGTCACCGAGCATCCGGACCCGCACGCCCTTGTCCCGAAGATCCTCGGCCTCGCGCGCGATGTACTCCTGCAGCAACAGCATGAGCGCGGCAATCTCGGCGGCCGGTCGATGCCAGTTTTCCTGGGAGAATGCGAAGATGGTGAGCACCCGCACCCCTTCGATGAGGGCGCCTTCGGTCACTTCGCGGACGGCGGTCATGCCGGCCTTGTGTCCGGCGGGGCGCGGCAGACCACGTTCGCGGGCCCAGCGCCCGTTGCCGTCCATGATGATGGCGACGTGGTGCGGCACCGGTCCGGAGGGACCGCCAGCGGGACCCTTCGCGGTGCTCGACATCAGACCTCGAGGATCTCGGCTTCCTTCGCCTTCAGACTTTCGTCGAGCTGCTTGATGGCGTCGTCGGTGGCCTTCTGCAGATCCTTCTCGGCGCGGGTCTTCTCGTCCTCGGGCACCTTCTCGGTCTTCTTGATCTTGCTCATGCCGTCGGTGCGCGCCTGCCGGACGGCGACCCGACCTTCTTCGGTCAGCTTGCCGCAGATCTTGACCAGCTCCTTGCGCCGCTCTTCCGACAGCATCGGCAGCGGTACCCGGATCAGCCCACCCTGGTTCTGGGGGTTGAGGCCGAGGTTGGCATCGCGGATCGCCTTTTCGATGACCAGCGCGAGACCCTTGTCGAACGGCTGCACCGTCAGCATCCGCGGTTCCGGCGCACTCACCATGGCGACCTGGTTGAGCGGCATCGGGCTGCCGTAGGCTTCCACCCGCACACTGTCCAGCAGCGCAGTGGTGGCCTTCCCCGAGCGGATCCCGCTCAGTTCCCGCCGGGTGTTCTCGCTGGCCTTCTGCATGCCGACGCGGGCGGCCTGTACGATCTCGTTCAGTGTCATCGGACGAGCGTCCCCACCCCGTCGCCGCGCACAGCCCGTGCGATCGACCCGGGGGTATTGATGTTGAAGACCACGATGGGCAGCGCGTTCACCTGGCAGAGCCCGAACGCGTTGGCATCCATCACGGCATAGCCATTGACCAGCGCTTCCTGGAAGGTGATCTCCCGCAGCAGGGTCGCCGACGGATCGACCTTGGGGTCGGCCGTGTAGATCCCGTCGACCGTGGTCGCCTTGAGCACCAGATCGGCTTCCATCTCGAGCGCCCGCAGTACGGCGGCCGTATCGGTGGAGAAGAACGGATTCCCCGTGCCGCCCCCGAAGATGACGACGCGCCCCTTCTCCATGTGCCGCATCATCCGGCGGCGGATATAGGGCTCGGCCAGACTCTCCATCCGGATCGCCGTCATGACGCGGGTGGTCACGTCCAGCGACTCGAGCACGTTCTGCAGGGCCAGCGCGTTGATCACGGTGGCCAGCATCCCCATGTAATCGGCGGAGACGCGGTCGAGACCCTGGCGGGAGGCATTCACCCCCCGCACGATGTTCCCGCCGCCGACCACCAGGCCCAGCGAGACGCCAGTCTGGTGTACCGCCTTGATCTCCTCGGCCAGCGCCTCGATCACGGCGTAGTCGAGACCACCGCCCTTTTCCCCGGCGAGGGCTTCGCCGGAGAGCTTGAGGAGAACCCGACGGTACACCACGCTCATCAGGCCGACTCCCCGACCTTGAAGCGGGCGAAGCGCGTCACCTGCGCGCCGGCCACCCGGCCCACGAGCTGGGCGACGGTGATCGACTCGTCCTTGATGAACGGCTGCTCCAGCAGCGCCCGCTCGGACGCGAACTTGCGAACCTTGCCGTCGACGATCTTGCTGCGGATCGGCTCGGGCTTGCCCTCCTGCGCCACCTGCTCCTCGGCAATCCGCCGCTCGCGCTCGAGCAGCTCGGCCGGGATATCGTCGGCGCGCACCGCGATCGGATCGGCCGAGGCGATGTGCAGCGCGATCTCGCGCGCCAGCGTCAGGGCAGCCTCGCCCTCGGCCCCGTCGATTTCGACCAGCACGCCGACCTGGGCATTGAAGTGCCGGTATTCGCCGACGGCACCGCTGCCCGTGGCGAACTTGGCCACGCGCTTGACGGCAATGGCCTCACCGATGGTACCGGAGGCGAGCTTGACGACCTCGTCGACGCTCTTGTCGCCCATGGTCTCGGCCAGGAAGGCCTCGAGGGTGACACCGGTCGGCGACTGGGTGGCCGCGTGGGTTGCGATGGTCCCGGCCAGTGCCTGGAAGGACTCGTTGCGGGCCACGAAGTCGGTCTCGCTGTTGAGCTCGACCATGGCGGCGCTGCGACCATCGGCCGCGACCTCGATCACCACGAGCCCCTGCGAGGCATCGCGCCCGGCCCGCTTCTCGGCCTTGGCAATGCCCTTCTTGCGGAGCACCTCCGCGGCCAGGTCCATGTCGCCGTTGGCCTCTTCGAGCGCCTTCTTGCAGTCACCGATGCCGGCGCCGGTCCGGGCCCGCAGTTCAGAAATCGCCTTGGTACTGATTGTTGTCGTCATCCCATTCATCCTGTTGTCCTGGTCCCTGTTGTGACACCGCCGCCCGGAACCTGCGAGCAGGGGGCGGCGGTGCGTGCTCCTCCCGATCGGGCGGGCTGGTCAGCCTGCCGCGTCGCCACCCGCTGCCGCCGGATCCACGTCGGTCTTCAGCCGGGCGGCGATCATCTCGGGGCGGGCCTTCCGCTTGCGCCGGGTGCGCCGACGGCGCCGATCGTCATCCGAGGCCCCGTCGCCTTCACCGGCCGAGAAGGTCTCGGCGTCCTCGTCCACGGCGGCATCGCGCACCGGCATCTGGGCGCGGGCTTCGCGGATCGCATCGCACAGCGCCGAGGTGATCAGCGAGACCGAGCGGATGGCGTCGTCGTTGCCGGGGATCGGCACGGTGATCATGTCGGGATCGGCGTTGGTGTCGACGATCGCGACGACCGGAATCCCGAGGCGGTTGGCCTCCTGGACCGCAATCTTCTCCTTGCGGGCATCGACCACGAAGAGCGCGCCGGGCAGGCGGCCCATCATCTTGATCCCCTCGAGGTTGCGCGACAGCTTCTCCCGCTCGCGCGAGAAGAGGAGCTGTTCCTTCTTGGTGTAGTTCTCGAAGTCGCCCTCGGTCGCGCCCTGTTCCAGGTCGCGCAGCCGACGGATCTGCTTCTTGATGGTCTGGAAATTGGTCAGCGTGCCGCCCAGCCACCGCTCGTTGACCCAGTGGGCCCCGGCGTTGCGCGCCTCGGCCTCGATCACGACCTTGAGCTGCCGCTTGGTGCAGACGAACAGCACGTTCTCGCCGCGCAGCGCGACCGAGCGGAGCAGGTCCGCCGCCGCGTTGAGCTGCTTCAGCGTCTTCTGGAGGTCGATGAGGTAGATGCCCGACCGCTCCGCGAAGATGAACTTGCGCATCTTCGGGTTCCAGCGGCGGGTCTGATGGCCGAAATGGGTGCCGGCCTCGAGCAGGTCCTGCAGCGTCGGTGTAGCCACGTGTCCTGGTACTCCCTGGTTGGTCTCGTCGGATGCCGTCCCCTGGTGCGACCACCCCTTGGCGGGGACCGGGTCGGCCCATCGGGCATCCTGTGTCGTCGCGGGCCCCTGTGGCCCGCGCGTGTCCTGCGCCCGTGGGGGATGCCCCCCACGGGGTCCGGCTGAACTCAGCGCTTGCTGAACTGGAACCGCTTGCGGGCGCCCGGGCGACCCGGCTTCTTGCGCTCGACCGCGCGCGGGTCGCGGGTCAGCAGCCCGGCCACACGCAGCTTGCTGCGATGCAGCTCGTCGGCGCGCACCAGCGCACGGGCAATGGCGTGCCGCAGCGCGCCGGCCTGGCCGCTCATGCCGCCGCCGTTCACGTGGGCCTTGACGTCGAAGGCGCCCAGCGTGTCGGTGGTGGTGAACGACTGCTGGATGTGCTGCACCAGCGACGGCCGCGGGAAGTAGTCACCGAGCGTCCGCCCGTTGATGTCCCACTTGCCGGTGCCCGGCGTCAGGTAGACGCGGGCGACGGAGGTCTTGCGGCGGCCGATGGCCTGCCAGCGGAAGGTGGTGCTCTCGGCCATCAGGCGGACTTCCCGGTGCGGACGGTGAACGGCTTGGGCTGCTGCGCCTCGTGCGGATGCTCAGCTCCGGCGTAGACCTTGAGCTTGCCCCGGAGCTTCTGGCGCGCCAGCGAGTTCTTGGGCAGCATGCCGAACACGGCCTTCTCGATCACCCGATCAGGATGCGCGGCGAGCAGCTTGCCGGCCGGCGTGTGGGTGTCGTGACCCATGTAGCCGGTGTGCTTGAAGTAGGTCTTCCCGGCAAGCTTGTTGCCGGTCAGCTTCACCTGGCTCGCATTCAGGACGATGACGAAGTCGCCGCCATCCATGTGCGGGGTGAAAGTGGGCTTGTGCTTGCCGCGGATCAGCTGCGCGACGGTGCTCGCCAGCCGGCCGAGCGGAACATCGGTCGCATCGACGACATGCCAGTCGTGCTGCAGGTCGGCGGCCTTGGCGCTGTAGGTGTTCATCAGTTGCTCGTTACCCCGGATCGTTCACTCATGCAATTCGGACACAGACCCGCAAGATAGCGACGACCCGCCGTCCCGGGCAAGCCGGGAGACCGGAACAGCCGGAGAGGCCCTCTCCCGAACCAATCCCCGACCGTTGCATTGTGAACCGTGCGCCCCGCTCAGCTCCGTAGGTACGACGCCCCGTTGATATCCAGGATCGCCCCGGTCATGGCCTCCACGGGCGCCGTCGCCAGGAACGTCACCGTTTCCGCCACTTCCTCCGGCGTGGCCACCCGGCCCAGGGGATGCTCCCGCGCGATGGTCTCGGCCTCCGCCTCACGCCGTTCGGCCGACATGGGCGTCGCCACCCAGCCGGGTGCCACCGCGAAGCAGGCAATCCCCAGGGGCGCCAGGGCCCGCGCCAGTGACTGGGTGAGCGCGTTGAGCCCCGCCTTCGAGGCCCCATAGGCCGGCATCATCGGCTCGCCGCGGAACGCCCCCCGCGACGAGATGTTGATGATCCGCCCGCCCCCCTGCCCCGCCATCTGCCCCGCCACCCGATGGCAGAGATGCGCCGGCGCGGTCAGGTTGAGCGCCAGAGTCTGATCCCAGGCTGCCGCCCAGGTGGCGGCATCCACGGCCAGCGGCGGATGCAGCACGGCAATCCCCGCGTTGTTGATCAGCACATCGATCCGCCCGGCCTCGGCGAGCACCTGATCGATCAGGCCGTCCCGCGCGGTGGAATCGGTGAGGTCGGCAGTGAAGAGGCCGTGCCCGCACCCGGGCAGCGCCCGGAGCAGGGCCTCCCCCGCCTCGCGACCACGGTGGACATGCAGCATGACCCGCACGCCCGCCGCCGCGAGCCGGGTCGCGATGGCCTGCCCGATGCCACCCGCCGCACCGGTGAGCAGCGCAACCGTGCCGCCGGTCGAGTCGGCCGCACCCGTCAGGTCACTCACCGATCCAATGCCTGGAGTTCGCGGGCGGTCCACGGAGTCTTCCGCGCCGAATCACTGAGACGGTACCGCGTCACGCTTGCCGTGGTGACCGGGGCCGCCTTGTGGCCCCAACTGGCGCGCACGTAGGTCGCGATGGCCGCGATCTCGTCGTCCTTCAGCGTGATCCCCCACGGCGGCATCAGGCCATCGAAGGGCTCCCCCTGCACCTCGATCGGGCCGGTCAGCCCATGGAGGATGACCCGGATCAGGCGCGCCTCCTTCCCCGTCACCCACTCGCTGCCCACCAGTGGCGGATAGATGGTGTCGCGCCCCAGCCCGTCGGGCATGTGGCAGGTAGCGCAAGTGGCGGCGTACAGCTTGGCGCCATCCGGATCCCGGGCCACCGACACAGGAGTCGCGTGATTGGCATCCACCCGCGCCGCCAGCGTGACGGCAACCGCCACCCCGGCCATCAGCAGCACCCGCATCTCAGGGCCTCCGACAGGCTGCGGGATCGGACTGCACGAACCACGGCCGGTAGCGCGGCGAGGCCGGGTCCATGCAACCGCTGAGGTTGACGATCTCGACCTTCCGGAAATCGATCGGCGCCGACTCGGCCTGCAGGGCAATGTGCCCCTTGGTCAGCGGCTGCCGGTCGATCAGCGTGCCGGGTACCACCCCGTTGGCATTGCCGCCGCCCATGACCGGCTTGGTGTAGGTGAGGACGGTGTCGCCCGCGACGATGTGCTGGATGAGCGAGTCACCCAGCACTCGGACTTCGACCCGAACCCACTGATCGCCGTGATAGGTCTCGGAGTTCGAGTCGATGCAGTGGCTGGTCGTGAACCGGTCACGCCAGGTCACATGTGTGCCCGGCGTGCAGAGATTGGCTGTGGGTCGCGCGCCACCGCCGAGCCCACCGAGCAACTGGACTTCGAGAGAGATCGGGAAGTCCTGATCGCGACCCATGCTCGCGGCCGACTGGGAGTGGAGCATCACGCCGTTGTTGCGGACCGCCCAGCCCAGGCCGGTGGCCCCAGCCACCTGTTCACCAACGAAGCGGTACTCCACCGCCACGATGTAGTGCGACCAGGTCTGCTTGGTGACCAGGTGACCGAACTCCTCCTTGAAGCCCGACCAGCGATCGTAGCGGACCTTGAGCAGCCCCTCCTCGACCCGGAAGGTCTGATTGAGATTCACGCCCAGCGGTTGCCCGGCGAATTTGATGTCCCAGCCCTCGAGATTGCGGCCATTGAAGAGCGGCACCCAGTCGAAGGGTACCGTCGGTTCGGCCGGACGACTCCACTGCTCCAGCCGCTCAGCGTACTGATTCTCGACGCCCATGATCCGGATCGCATCGACCAGCGAAGCAGCAGCGTCCCGGCGCCCCCAGGCCTCGTCGAGCACCGGCCGCACCTGTTCGACCACTGCCGCGGCCGGGCGGGCACCGCGCACCGACTGCACCAGCACCGCAAAGCCCAGCACCCGTTCCCCGGCGGTCGCGCTGCGGGTGAGGGCGATGAAGGCCGGAAGTTCCTGGACCCGTCGGCGATCGCCGACGAAGCGGCGCCAGGCGGACTCGATCGCGGAGGGCCAGGTCGGCGCCACCCCCGCCACCACGCCCGTGGGCGTGAGCTGACCCAGCAGCGTGCGCACCTCGCGCGCGGCTGCAGCGTCGGTCTGCGCGGCGGCGGCGGTGAGCAGGCGACCGCGCAGATCGGGATCCAGCAGCGTGTCCAGGGCGGCTGAGCGCACCAGGGCGGTCGCACCGGTCGGCAGCGGGTTCTCCGCGGCGAGCAGTTCGGCCACCCCGGTGCGCATCGCGACGCTGCCGCGGGTGGTCAGACCCGGCAGTCGGGCCAGCAGCGCATCGGCGACCTTCTGCTGTCCCACCAGTAGCTGATGGATGGGTGTCCGCGTCGCGCTGTCCGCACCGGCGAGTGCGCCCAACAGCGCGGCACTCCCCGGCGGCACCACGCGGTTACGGACCAGCCCCTCGAACAGCGCGCTGTCGTCGGCCCGGGCGACCCGCACCGCGTCCTGGAGCAGTGGCAGGATGATCGCGCTGCCCTCCCAGGTCACCGGCGCGAAATAGGGTCCGATGTACGAGGGCCGCGTGCCCCACCAGTGTCCGGTCCAGGGCGCTTCCAGGTGGTAGAGCCGGGCCAGCGCGGTGAGCATGGCCGTCCGGGTGGTCGGCACGGAGACGGTCTTCAGGCGATCGCGCAGGGCCACAACCACTGTCGGGTCGTGCATGCCCTGCAGGGCACCGAGCGCCGCCGCAACATCGGCGGGTCCGCCACGGTCCAGCACCGCCAGCGCAGCAGTCGACGCCCGCAGGGAGGTCAGGGCCCGGGTGGCCAGATGCGCCAGACCCCGATCAGCTCCGGCCGCCAGCGTGAGCAGCGTCGGGGCCGCCTCGACGGCGTACAGATGCACGGCACCGGCAATGGCCTCGACCACCACCGGCCCGTCGGTGGCCTGCAACCCCGCCAGGAACGGAGCCGACGACACCTGCTGCCCGGCTAGTCGCAGATCGGCCAGGCCACGCAGCGCCATGGCACGCACCAGCGGCGGCGTCTCTGCACCGGTCAGCCCGGGCAGCGTCCGGTTCGCGCGGGCGCCATCCCACTGCACCAGCGTGAACAGCGCGGCCACCCGCCCCTCAGCGCTGCCGCGCTGGTCCCGCATGAGCTGTTCGAGGCGCCGCAGCGTCGCCTCGCGCACCGGCCGCCGCAGCAGTTCCCGCTGGGCCTGCACCCGATGCTCCGGCGTCCCGCTGGTCAGCAGAGTGGCCAGCGCGTCGTCGCTCATGGTGGCCACCACCGGCGGCACCGACCGCGTGCCGCCCGTGGGCGTCACCCGCACCACGTAGCCCACCGAATCGCCGATGTAGGTGTAGCTGCCGCCGGCCAGCGAGGCGACGTACAGATGCGAGCCGCCGTCAAGCGCCAGGTCGGTCGGGTGAGGAATGCCGATGAAGCGTTCCTGCCCCGCAGTGAACGAGGCCCCCACCGCCGTCAGCGGGTGACGGAAGACCTGGTTCACGGCCCAGTCGCCGGTCAACAGCGTGTTGGCATACAGGGCCGGAAAGCCAGGGTCCTGCAACCAGAACCCGGCCGTGCCGGACCCGCCGCCATAGTCTGCCAGCGAGGCGAAGTGCTCCTGACTGAAGTTGCGGTACAGGGTGGGATAGCCCAGGTGGGCGCCGGGCGGCAGGTAATGCAGCCGGGTGTCCCAGCCGTCACCATCGTTGGTGTTGTCGCGGGCGAAGATCCGCAGGAAGGGATCGACCGCGATGTCGTAGACATTGCGGATCCCCTCGGTGACGACTTCCAGCCCAGTGCCATCGGTCCGGACCCGGGCAATGCCGCCGCCATGCAGGTGCACCCGGCGTCCGTCGCGCCCCACGGCATCGCGGAAGCCGTAGTCTCCCACAGCGAGGTAGATCCAGCCGTCGATCCCCAGCACGATGCCGTTGGTCCCGTGATCGGCCGTGCGGACGTCGAGCCCCACACCGATGCCGCGCACCAGCACCTCGGAGACATCGGCAATGCCGTCGCCGTCGGTGTCGCGCCAGGCCGTGAGATCGGGCGGGTGCATCACATAGAGCGTACGGCCGTCGTGAATCAGGCCCCGGGGCGAATCCATCTCGGCGAACACGGTGTATTGATCGGCCACGCCGTCGCGGTTGTCGTCCGTCAGCCGCACCACTCGCCCATTCCCCCGGATTCCGGACAGCGAGAGGTTGGGGTCCACGCAGACGTAGAGTTCACCGGTCAGCGTGGCAGTGAGGCAGGTCGGATACATCGCCACCGGGGGCCCGGCAAAGAGCGTCTTCTCGAAGCCGTCGGGCACGGTCACCTGCGCCAGCAGAGAGGCCACCCGGGCGGTGTCCCGGGGAACGGGGCCGCGGGACGGCAGTTGGGCAGCGAGCGGCACGGCCACCAGGCCGAGCAGCAGACGGAGAGCTGAACCGGGAACAGGCATGGGCGGTCCGGGCAGAAGGGTGTCAGAATGACCCCTCAACATCTCCTGCGCCCCGGGGTTTGGCAAGTCACGCCACGGCCGTCCAACCCCAGCCTCACAGTAGCTCCTGGCCACGGTCCCGACTATGATGCCCCGCTCCTGACCCCTGCTCCCCACCCTGACCCTGGTCCCATGGATACCTTCGTCGCGCGACAGCCGATCTTCGACCGGGACCGCAATGTGGTCGCCTACGAACTGCTCTACCGTCCCGGGCCGCAGAACGCCTTCGGCAACAGCGACCCCGAGGTCGCCTCGATGGCCACGGTCGAGGCCACGCTGCACACCTTCGGCCTGGACCAGTTGCTGGGCGACAAGCTGGGCTTCTACAACGCCTCGCGCTCCCTCCTGCTGCACGAGCACTGGTCGCTGCTTCCCACCGGCCGCTCGGTCATCGAAGTGCTCGAGATCGTCGAAGCCGAACCCGGCATCGTGGCGTCCTGCGCCGCCCTGAAGGCTGCGGGCTACCAGCTCGCGCTGGACGACTTCGTTCACAGTCCGGCCGCCGCGCCCCTGGTGGACCACGCCGACTACATCAAGGTCGATTTCCTGGCCACCTCCCCGGCGGAGCGCGCGGCCATGGTGGCCCGCTACGCGCCGCGCGGCATCACGCTGCTCGCCGAGAAGGTTGAGACCTGGGAGGAGTACACCGAGGCGGTCACGCTCGGCTACACCCTGTTCCAGGGCTATTTCTTCTGCCGCCCCGAGATGCTGACCGCCCGCGGGGTGCTGCCGCTCAAGGTGAGCCTGGCCCGGTTGATCGCCGAGGTCAATCGGCGGGATCTCAACTTCGACCGCCTGGAAGCCCTGATCCGCCAGGAGGTTGCCCTCTCCGTCAAGCTGCTGCGCTACCTCCGCTCCGCGTCCTTCGGCTGGCGACACGAGGTGGAGACGATCTCGCAGGCACTCCGCGTGCTCGGTGAGCGCGCCACCCGCAAATGGGCCTCGCTGGTGACCGTCACCATGATGGGCGAGGACAAGCCGCAGGAACTGGTGGGCACGTCCCTCCTGCGGGCGCAGTTCTGCGAGGAGCTGGCCAATGCGCTCCCCCAGTGCGAGCGTCCCGGCGAACTGTTCCTGGTTGGCCTGCTCTCGACCCTCGAAGCGCTGCTGGACACGCCGCTCGAAAACCTGCTCGAGCAGATGTCCCTCGGTGGCGACGTGACGGCGGCACTGCACGGCGAGCCCTCACCGCTGACCACCCCGCTCGAGCTGGTCCTGGCCTGGGAACGCGGCGACTGGACCCGGGTAGAGGAACTGGCCAGGCAACTTGATATCCCGGCAGACTTCCTCCCGGCGGCCTACACCCGCTCTGTCGCCTGGGTCGACGAGGTCATGGGGCAGCACTGACGGGTCCGCAGCAGGTCGCCGGGCCAAGGTATCTTCCGGGCATGCTTCGCGCCCTGCTCGCTGCCGTCGTCCTGCCCACCGCGCTCGCGGCCCAACTCCCGATGATTGCCACGCCGCACCGCTTGCTGCGGTTCGAGCTGCACGGGAACTTCAACCCATCCAACGAGGTCTGGCGCGACGGGCACCGGATGCCCATCGGCGACCTCCAGAGCGGCACGCTGACCGGCCTCAACACGCCCCTGCTCAGCGACATGGACCGCCAGCTCGCCGTGGCCCTGGGATCGGCACCGAGCGGGAACAGCCTGGGCTCGATCCGGAGCGTGGTCCAGTGGCAGCGGAACGTCGGGACGTTCTCGGTGGCCTGGGGAGCCACCCCACGGCTGACGCTGCGCGCCGCTGTCCCGCTGGTCTCGGTGCGTACCGAGCGGCAGACCAGCTACGACCCCACCGGCGCCTCGGTTGGCTTCAACCCGTCGCATCCGGTGTTCGGCGATGGCCTCGGACAGAACCAGACTGCGGCTTTCCTGACCTCGCTCGACGCCTCACTGGAGATCCTGGCCGGCCGCATCGCCGAAGGTGCCTACGCGGGCGAGCAGCGAACCTTGGCGGAGACCACCCTGACCGACGCGACGGCTCTGCGCGGAGCGATCGGACAACTGACCGGGACCGGACTGCTGTTGCCGCTCGCCGGCAGCCCCGACGGCGTCGCGCTCGAAACCCGTCTGACGGCACTCGCCACAACGCTGGGCGCCGAGCTGGGCGTGAATCCGTTCGTCAGTCGTCCGGCGCTGCCCAGCACGGCGCTCACCAGCGAGGGGTTCAACACGCTGGTCGGGTCACCGGTGGGCCTGGGACTGCGGCCGGGCACCGGTCAGCCGACCACCACCATGGGGCGCCTGGAACTGGGGGCCATCCTGGAGCTGAGTCGTCGCGCCACGGAGGAAGACAGCGCCACCATGCGACTCTGGGGTCGTGCCGTGGCCCGCATCGGCACCGGTACCGATCCGAACCCGACCACGCTGCTCGCGCTCGGCACCGGTGGGCGCAACCACGAAGTCGAACTCGGCGGCACCGTGGATGTACACCGTGGTACCCGCGGGCTGCGGGGCGATCTCGCCCTGACCGTGCCGATCAAAGCCACCGGGACCCGGCGTCTCGCGGGCATCGATGAGATGCTGCCCCCCGCCTCTCGGCAACTCTTCAGTTCCTGGGCACCCGGACCGGGTATCAAACTGACGGCTGAACCCTGGACGGTGCTCACGCCGCATCTGACACTGAGCGGCCGACTGGGCTACGACCGCCGCGCCGATGACCGCCTGGAGATCCCCGGCTTGGATACCAGCATCGGGGTCGACCCGGCCGCCATCGTCCGCGGCACTGGCCACGGCATCGTCACGCTCGGGTTCGGCCTGACGTACCTGCACGACGGTCTGCACCACGATGGCGCACGCCAGATGCCGGTGGAAGCGGGTTTTGCGATCGAGCGGACGATTCGTGCGAGCGGCTTCGCGCCTGCGGAGCTGACGTCGCGGGTGTTCATCCGGTTCTACCGGCGGTAGGGCCCCCCGACAGAATCAGGGGCGCGCCTGCCCCAGCAGTGACTGCGCGAGCAGACGGGCCGCGTCGCCATCGGCGTCACCGAGCATCCGGGCCAGTTCGTCGATGCGGTCTTCACCCCGCAGCGTGGCAACGTCGCTGGTGGCGATCCCCTGCGCCTGCGACTTCGCAACCCGCAGATGGTGGTCGGCACAGGCCGCAATCTGCGGCAGATGCGTGATCACCAGCACCTGATGCTGCGTGGCCACCGCGGCCAGCGCCGAGCCCACCTGTCCGCCGATCTCGCCACCGATGCCCTGGTCGACCTCGTCGAACACCAGCGTCGGGGTCAGATCGTGCCGGGCCAGCACCACTTTCAGCGCCAGCATCAACCGGGAGAGTTCACCGCCTGAGGCGACCCGGGCCAGCGGACGCGGCTCCATGCCGCGATTGAGCTGCACCAGCAACTGCACCTGTTCGGCGCCGTCCCCGGTGGGTGGGTCGACCGGTTCGAGGTGGACCGTCAAGGCACCGCCCGTGAGCCCCAGCGAAGGCAGCAACTGTGACACCTCGCGGGCCAGCTCAATCGCACCCTGCTGACGCAGAGCGGTGAGTGTCGCAGCATGCGCCGCGAGGGTGCTGCGCGCCACCTCGACGCGGGCGGCCATGGCCTGCAAGTCGAACGCGGCCCGATCCATCAGATCCAGTTCGGCCTGCGCCGAGTCGCGGAGTGCCAGTAGACCGGCGGCATCGACGCCGTGCTTGCGGGTGAGGCGTCCGAGCCGATCGCGGCGCTGCTCCAGTCGGGCCAGTCGATCAGGGTCCTCGGCCAATCCGTCGGCGTACTGGGTCGCGCGCAGGGCCAGCTCGTCGAGCTGGGCATAGGCACTGTCCTGCAGCTCCCGCCATCCGGCAACCGCATCGGGATCATTCCGCTCCAGCGCGCCGAGGGCCCGTTCCAGGCGCGAGAGGGCGTTGCGTGCGCCGTCGTGTTCCTGGTCGATCGCGGCCACGATCCGCCGCGCCTGCTCGGCGAGCGATCCCGCCTGGGAAAGTCGGTGCGACTCGCGGGCCAGTTCCTCTTCCTCGCCGGGCTGGATGCGCGCCGCGTCAACTTCTTCGACCAGATGGCGCAGCCAGTCGGCCCGCTGCCGTACTTCGTCGCGTCGGCGACTCAGCGCCTCGGAGGCTTCCGTCTCGGACACGAGCTGCTGCCAGGCGGCGCGCACCGCCGTACGGGCGGTCATGGCCCCCGCATGGGCATCGAGCAGGTTGCGCTGCGTGGCCGGTTCGATCAACTGGCGGGTCTGATGCTGTCCGTGCAGATCCACCAGGTGCTCACCCAGCGTGGCCAACATGCCGATGGTGACCGGCGACCCGTTTACCCAGCCTCGGGAGCGGCCTTCGGCAGTGACCTCGCGGCGCAGGATGAGTGGTTCATCGGCATCGATGCCCGCCTCGTCGAGCAGGGCCATGGCAGCAGCGGGCGGTTGTTCCACCACGCCCTCGATCACGGCGCGGGCCGCACCCGGACGCACGACGGCGCGATCAGCGCGATCGCCGATCAGCAGGGCGAGCGCGTCGACCAGCATGGACTTGCCCGCACCGGTCTCGCCGGTGAGGACGTTCAGTCCCCCGGTGAGTTCCAGGGAGACCTCGGCGATCGTCGCGAGATCCCGGATGCGGAGAGTCGTGAGGGGCATGGGTGGTGGAGTATCCTGACAGAGACTTGGTCGAATATAGTGACCAGTCGCATCGGGGGTCGCCGTCGGTGGCGACCGACGTCCGACCAGCTCTGCCAGGGGACACCCACCACTCAGTGCGGCTGGCCCGTCGATGGTACCGTGGCCGTGCGCTCCGAAACACCAACCGCCAGGAAATAGCCCAAAGGATAGCGGGCGGGGCTGGTCAGGTTCACCACATTTCCGCGTACCGAGGCTGGGGGCACCGCGAACGGTGAGCCATCGTTGCCATTGGACTGATCGAGCACGGCCCCGTAGTAGCGATACGCCTGTTCCGACAATGCGACCTGACGCAGCGTCACACGCTCCCCCGGGAAGACAATCTCCTCATCGAACGGCCGGTACCCCATGACGGGCAGGCCATTGTAGAGTCGGTCATCGCTGATCATGCGCATCCGGTTGCCAAAGTCGGCGCGCATCCGCAGGGAGTCGTTCACCAGCAGCTCCCAGAGGTAGTAGTTGCCTGGGGCGGCGGGATCCGTGTAGTCGAGGGCGCTCCGCAGCCCGGGGTCGCCCGCGATGGAGCGGTCCTTCCACTCGAAGTAGAGCGAATCGATCGGGACCACCGCATTCATGGTATCAATCGCCTGGTAGCGATCCCCCTGCCAGTCGATGGTGAGTGTATACACTGTCCCGGGGCTGGGCAGTGGCAATTCAGGGATCAGGTAGGTGCCGGGTTCCGTCGACGATGCGACCGCGGGATACTCATGCTGCCCGTCGCTCACCACCACCATGGCTCCCAGGGCAGGTGGTGGATTGCCCGGAGCCGTGAGCGCATCCGTCAGCGACAGTCGGACCCGCGGCATCGCGGCCGCACCGTCGGTCCGTTCGACCCGGCCCTCGATCACCAGCCGGGTCGGCCCCTGTTCGACATCGAGTTGAATCACCCGATCGCACCCGGTAGTGACCAACCCCAACACCATGACCATGACCATTGCGTACCGCATCTGCACCTCAGAACCGGAAGGAGAAGTTGACGCTTGGCACGATCCCGAACACGGCACTCTGGATGGCCTCCAGCGTGCGCGGTTGGGCCGCATTCGGACGGAACGACACCGACTGCGCATTGAAGCGGTTGTACACGTTGAAGACCCCGAACTGCCACTCCTTGCGACCGGATGTCCGGGTCAACGTCAGGTCGAGCCGGTGGTAGGCCGGAAGGCGGCTCGCGTTGCGCGGCCCGTACTCGACCATCAGCAGGTCGTGATACAGATAGCGGCTGTTGGGCAGCGTGGCGGGAAGTCCGGAGGTGAGGGCGAAGGCCCCTCCCAGGGTCCACTTGGCGTTCAGTGGGTAGAACCCGACCAGCGACAGGTCATGGGTCCGGTCATAGGGCGCCGGGTACCATGCCCCACCATTGACTCCGGGATCACTCGGCTGAATGCCTGGTAAGCGCCGCTCGGTCCGGCTGATCGTATAGCTGAGCCAGCCCGTCAGTCGGCCCTCCCGCCGACGCACCAGCAGTTCCATGCCATAGGCCCGGCCACTACCCTGCAGCACCTCCGTCTCCAGGCGGTCGTTCAACGTGATGTTGGCTCCATCGACCAGATCGGTTACATGCCGCATGGTCTTGGAGTAGCCCTCGATGGACAACTCCCAGGCACCACGTGCCAGCAGGCCGGCATAACCGACCGCCACCTGGTCGGCCTCCTGAGGCCGGATGTAGGGCCCCACTGGCTCCCACACATCCACCGGTGTCTGTGTGTTGGTATTGGAGATCAGGTGAAGGTACTGACGGGTCCTGGCATAGCTGGCCTTGATCGAGTGGTCCGGACTGAGCCCGATCCGCAGTGAGGCCCGCGGTTCGAGCCCGCCGAAGCTGGCAATGGAGCGCCCCTTCTCATGCGGCGTACTGTCGACCACGACGCCCGGCAGATATCGCCCTGCGAGTGGATCGTACTGCAGCGGACGATCGTCCTGATAGCGATACACCATGCCCGGCCCGGCCAAGCGGAACCCTGCGTAGCGGACCCCATACCGGATCGACAGTCGCGGGCTCACCTCGACCTCGTGACTGACATGGACGGCCGGCGCCGAGCCCAGCCGGGGCGTGAGTTTCACCGGCAACACGGGGGAGTTCCCGATGGGACGGACTTCTCCAGGCTGCAGACGGTGCCTGGTGATCTCGCCACCGAATTCCAGCATACTGCCGTTCCCGATGGTGTACTGCTGATTGACCGTCAGGCTACGATTGCCGATGCGGGACAGCCAGGTCCGGTCCTGGCCATCGCCCAGGAAGTCGATGGCGTAGTCGTACTCGCTGGCGGTCAGCGTGACGTTGCTGAACAGTCGGTTTCCCACGGCCTGGTTCCATCGCAGCGTGCCCGACTGGTTGCCCCACCCCGTAGCGAACCGTTCTCCCACGCGATACCGATCCTGTCCGAGATAGCCCGAGAGCATCAGCGTGCCACTGTTCCCGAGCCGCATGTTGCCCTTGGCATTGAGATCGTAGAACCAGGCGGCACTCTTCCTCAGGTTCGGATTGGTAGACAGTTTGAGAAACACATCCGCGTAGGTCCGGCGACCAGCGACCAGCCAGGACCCCTTCCCACCGGGCAGCGGGCCTTCCAGGAGCCCCCGGCTTGCGAGGGCTCCGAGCGTCACCTGGCCACCGAGCGTGTGGGCGTTGCCTTCCCGCTGGCGGATATCGAGGACCGACGAGAGACGCCCCCCATAGCGGGCAGGCAGCGCACCCTTGTAGAGCTTGACGTCGGCGATCGCATCGGCATTGAAGACGGAGAAGAAACCGAAGACATGGGAGGGATTGTAGATGGTGGCCTCATCGAGCAGGATGAGGTTCTGATCGGGGGCCCCGCCACGCACACTGAACCCCGTGGAGAAGTCGGCCACCGGCTTCACACCCGGAAGCAACGTGAGCGTCCGCAGCGGGTCTGCTTCACCCAGTACCACCGGGGTGAGCTTCAGGGTCCGACTGTCCAGGCGGACCGTACTCATCTCAGGCGTACCCGGGTCGACATCAGACGTATCCCGGGCCGCGGTGACCGCCACGGCTGCCAGTTGCACCGGTGCCAGCGTGAGATGCATATCGAGCGTGGTCGACTGCTGGATGCTCAGGGTATCGACCCGTGGCAGGTACCCGATGGCCCGAACCCGGATGACGTGCTCTCCGGTTGGCAGCATGAGGACGTAGAAACCGGACTGGTTGGACAACACGGAGGCGCCGGACTCCCTGAGAACTTGAGCCTCGCGAATCACTTCACCGCTTGCCGCCGAACGGACGTACCCGCTGAGGCGCACGGTGGCCTGTGCCGGGAGCTGCATCGGGAGAAGGACTATCCCGGCGGCCACCCAGACCGCCCCGAGTCGGTCCCGGAAGCGGTGGTGGTGTGTCGCACACGACGATGGAGGTGTGTGGTGTTGCATGCCTTCTCCCGGCCAACGGTAACCTTATCCTATACCTCGGCCACAATAGTATATTCACCGTACCGTGCAGACAAGCACCGCTCGGCGTCACCCCCGGAACGCCGTCCCGTCCTTGTCCCCGCAGGTCGGTGTACCATTCGGTCCTGGAGCATCCGGGCAACCACGAGGGCAGGAGGCGGCACGATGGAACTCAAGCGGGAGCTGGTGCGGGGCGCTGGCCCGATCGCAGTGCTCCAGTTGCTCAAGCGGCGCGAGATGTACG
This sequence comes from uncultured Gemmatimonadaceae bacterium, assembly GCA_964421625.1. Classification (GTDB taxonomy): domain Bacteria; phylum Gemmatimonadota; class Gemmatimonadetes; order Gemmatimonadales; family GWC2-71-9; genus Palsa-1233. The sequence goes on from CAYQXR010000024.1 coordinate 23,358, forward strand.
GCTACGAACTGACCGAAGCGCTGGCAGAGGAATCCGGGGGCATCCTGGCACCCGGGCAGTCGACCTTGTACCCCCTGCTCTACAGCCTGGAGTCCAAACGCTACGTCACCTCCCGGTGGGAACAGCTCCCGTCCGGCCGGAAACGGCGGTACTACCAGATCACCGAGCGGGGACGATCCTTTCTCCTTCGCCAGCGCGCCGAGTGGCAGGAGCTGTTCGAGGCCATGATCCGACTGGGCGTGACCACGCCCATCACCCGCAGTGCCTGACCAATGACCCGCTCGTCCGGTCCCGACCGGCGTGCGAGTGCACACCAGGCGCGGTCCCACGGCCTCCCGGGCCCCATCGCCGACTTCATCGCGGGAGTCGTTGCATCGACCGGACTGCCCCCGGCATGTCGGGACGAGGTGTTCGATGAGCTGGTCAGTCACTTCCACGACGGCCTCGCGACAGGGCTATCACCTGAGGACCTGCTGACGGCCTTCGGAGATGGCAGTGCATCGGCCACCCAGATCGGTCAGACCAAGACCGTGCTGACCCCCGTCTCGCGCGGTGGGCCTGCCGTCGCTCCCGGGCTACTCCCAGTGCTCCGACAGTCCCTGGCCCGGCTGTGGGCCACACCCGCTTTCACCCTGGCCGCCGTGCTCCTGCTGTCCATCGGCATCGGTACCAGCGCAACGACGTTTGCAGTGGTCAACGACGTCATCCTGCGTCGCCCCCCCATCGCACACCCGGAACGCCTCGTCGACTTGTACGACACCCCCGCTGATGGCACGGCGGATGGGCTCTCCGAGCCCGAGATTGCCGATCTCCGGCAGCTCACCTCGTTGTTCACTGGTGTGGCCAGTACCCGGATGACATGGATCTGGCACGAGAGCACTACCACCACCACGCAGCTCACCGGGGAAGCGGTCTCGTCTGACTACTTCCAGGTCCTCGGGCTGGAACCGCTGCACGGCCGATTCTTCACCCCACTCGACGCCCCAACCCCAGGCCAGGGTGCTGTCGTGGTGCTGGGCGAACGGACCTGGCGGACTGCCTTTCAGGCCGACACGACACTCATCGGTCGGGCCATTCGGCTGAATGGCGCCGAGTACCAGGTCCTCGGGGTCGCCCGGGCAGATTACCCTGGGAGACTCCGCGCCTTCCCGACGGACATTTTCGTGCCTGTCATGATGATCGATGCCTTGGAGGGGACGGTTCCGAGTCAGTTGCTCGATCGGAGCAACGGTGGGAGTTTTGCCACCTTCCGATTGCAGCCGGGCGTGACGCTGGCACAGGCTGAAGCCGGGCTCGCGTCCCGGACATCCGCCCTGTCCGTCTCGGAGGGGACAGGCGCTTCACCCGCCAGGACGATCACCCTGATTCCGCACAACCGCCTGATCATCGACCCGGCCGTCGACCGGGTCATCCGTCCGGCAGCGGTCTTTGTTCTGCTGGTCGCAGGCCTGGTGCTTGTCGTTGCCTGCACGACCCTGGCGGGGCTCTGCCTCACGCGGAGGACCAGTCGCGGCGAGGACACCACCCTGCTCCTCGCTGCCGGTGTCCCTCGATGGCGGTTGATCGTCCCGGCACTTGTCGAGACCACACTCATCGGTCTGACAAGCGGACTCCTGGGCACCCTGGCTGGCCGAGCATCACTCCACGCTCTCCTGGAGAGCGGCATCCCGTTCCCCCTGCCACTGGCGCTACAGCTCCGGCTTGATTGGCGGGTCGTCCTCTTTACGGTGACGGTCTCTCTCGTTGCAGGCATCACATCCGGCCTGATGTCGGCCCTCCAGAGCACCCGGTCGCCCGATGGAGACGAGAGCGACGGCCGCGCACGGCGTGGCCCTGGTAGCCTTGGGCAGCTCCTGGTGGGTGGGCATGTGGCGTTGGCCATGACCCTGGTCGTCATGGCAGCGGTCTTTACCCGACGCTACGACATGATTCGTCGGATCGACCCGGGGTTCGGCAGCGCGCCAGGCCTCCTGGTCTGGGTCAGCGGACGCCCGGACAGCTCGGTCGGCGTACGCGACCGATTGGTCTCCAGCGCGGCACGAATCCCCGGCGTCCACGCCGTGGGTCTCACGTCGCTTCCTCACCTGCACCCGATGCTGGGGAGTCAACCCGTCGACGCCACCATCCAGGATCCGACGGCACCTGGCGGGAGCCTCCGGATCACCGTTGATGCCGCCGGGATCGACAGCGGCTTCGTCAATGCCATGGGCCTCCGCCTGATCGCGGGCTCCAACATCGGACCAGCCGAGCCCGACATCAGTCCGGCAACGGTCTTGGTCAACCAGGCCTTCGTCGACCAGCACTACTCCGGCAGAATCCCGCTCGGTGAGCGCCTCGAGATCCACGGACGCCAGGTCACCATTGCCGGGGTGGTGAATACCGCCAAGATCCGATCACTGGATGAGATGCCAAGGCCATTCATCTACTACCATGACCGCACCGCGATGGAATGGCTGGTCCTGAGAACCGCCGGTGATCCATCGGCCATACTCCAGGCCATCCGCGAGGCCGTGCGTGCAACCGACTCCGGGCTGTTCGTGGCCCAGATCAGTACGCCGAACCACTTCCTCCACAGCCAGACCTTCCCGCTGAAGCTTGGCGCCCTGGCGCTCACCATCACCGCCGCGCTCGCGATGCTCATGGCCTCGATCGCGATCTACGGTACCACGCGACACGAAGCAGGGCTCGCAGCACACTCCCACGCCACACGGGCGGGAGAGGGCAAGGGCGTGTCTCTCGCTGGATTCCTGCGGGGAACGGACCTGCGGGCAGTGTGGGTAGGAACCGCGACTGGCGGGGTGCTCGCGCTTGCCATCGGCGGCCTGGTATCAGGACCTGTTCCTTCAATCCGTGCCATCGACCTGGTCACGCTGATCACGACCCTGACCGCATGCCTCTCCCTTGTGTTGGCAACAGCCTACCTGGGGGCCCGTCGAGCAGGAACCATGGTGTCGACAGGCTCGCAGTAACTTGGCACGACGAGGAGGCGACTCCTCCGGAACGAACCCGGCCTACGGCAACGACGTGGGACAGACCATGCCGGGCTGACGAACGGCCAGGACCTGCACAGTCACCACCTGTGGCTGGCCTTCGGCTGGCAGGATATCCGACAACAGACGACCTGTCCCCTTCAGCGTATCGCCGTGCATCATGAGGGCCATCGCCATTCCGGACCGATAGGGGATCCAATCGACCGTGACCCGTCCCAGGGCGTCTACATGCCAGAGGATGCGGTTCAGCGCCCTGCCGTCCTTGGTTGTTGTTGGCGCGAGCTTCTTCCAGGTCACCGTTTGCCCCGGTACGGCCGGGAAGGCCGCCGTCGAGTCGAACCGCAGGAACGGCGGGGCCTGCCAGGCGGGAAGTGGACGATTGTTCACCCGCGAAGAGTCCGACCTCGACGTGTAGGTCATGGCGTAGCAGCCGTTCGGCTCGAGCCGCGGGACGGGGCCATTCACGGACACGATACGTGGCTCAACCTGTTCACATTCCGGATGTCGCCAACCCACGACAAGCGCCTCCGATGGCGTGGGCGAGACCGGGAGGAGGTCCGACTCCAGCGTCGCGCGCCCGACGAGGGAGTCCCCCTTGATTTCCAACCGCAGGCGAAGTCCTCCACCGACACGACCCTGCGGCACAGTCATCAGCAGACTGTCTACCGCGCCCTCGACGATCCGCACGGACCAAGTACCCAGATCTGCCGGTTTGGTGGAACGATCAAGGCCGGATGCGATGAGCCCCCATGTCACTGGTGTACCGCCGGTAGGTGCCTGCGGCGCGATGAGCCGAATGGTGGGAGGGAGCACCGCAGTGAGGACCTTGGTGGCAGACCCCTCCCCATACTGAAGGGTGTAGCAGCGCCCGAGCATGGGGTCTGCACTCTGTGCGGGGAGACTGGCCGTCGCCACAAAGACGAGACCGAAGGCACTGGCCGAGATGAAACGACTGATTGTCATATCGCAAAGACCTCCAGCACGTGGTGATGGTAACACCCTAGTCCCGCTCCTCCAGATCGCCCCAGCGCAGCTTCTCGCGGAGCCGCCGGAAGAAGCCCGGCTGCCCGATCCGCACCAGCGAGACCTGCCACGGCGCGGCCCGGACCTCCAGCACCTGCTCGGGACCGATCGAGGCGGTCTCCTGCCCGTCCAGCGAGACGAGGATGTCGCGCTCGCCGTCCAGCGGAATGATTTCGATGGTGGCGTTGCCCGCTACCACGATGGGACGAACCCCCATCGAGTGGGCGCAGATGGGCGTCACCACGATGGCATTCAGCGTCGGCACCACGATCGGCCCGCCGGCGCTGAGCGAGTAGGCCGTCGACCCCGTGGCCGACGCGACCACCACACCGTCGGCAGAGATCGGTCCCATCGGCTCGCCGTCGATGAGCACCTGGAAACGCACCACCCGCGCCACACCGCCCTTGTGGAGCACCACATCGTTGAGTGCAATCAGGGTTTCGTCTTCCTCGCCCGGATGCTGGCCATCGAGGACCGCCATCAGCGCCCCGCGGCGGGAGAGACGGTAGTCGCCCCCGGCAAAGCACTCCAGCGCGTGTACCATCGCCTCGCGCGGCACCGAGGTCAGGAAACCGACTCGGCCGAAATTCACACCGAGTACAGGGACGTCGCGCCCCTGCAGCAGACGCGCCCCGTGCAGCAGCGTCCCGTCACCGCCGAAGGTGACCAGCAGGTCGAGCGCGGAGGGATCAAGGCGTGGCAGACCAGCCGGGGCGAGACGCGCCACGACCGGATCGACACTGATGGTCCAGCGATGCTGGGCCGCCAGTCGCAGCACCTCGTCCAGTACCGCCCCGAGGTCCCGATAGCGGGGATTCCCGACCAGGCCGATCCGTAACGTCATCCGGTTGCCACCCGCCCGGGGCGCAGTGCGGCCAGTGCGCTGGCGGCGATCTGCGCCGGGGTGAGGCCGTAGTGCTCAAGCTGTTCCGTGCGCGGCGCCTGCACCACCAGTTCGTCGGCAATACCCAGCGCGAGCACCCGCACCTGCGGATGATCGGCCTGCAGTCGTCGGGCGAGCACGGCACCGAAGCCGTTGACCACACTGCCCTCTTCCACCGTCACCAGCAGCGGACAGGTGGCGGCCAGCGCCGCCAACATGGTCTCGTCGAACGGCTTGAGGAAACGGGCATTCACCGCGCCCGCGTCGATCCCCTGCCCCGCCAGCAGTTCGGCGGCAGCCAGGGCCGGCAGCGCCATGGTGCCCGTGCCGAGGATCACCACCTCGCGACCGGCCCGGAGTTCCTCCCAGGTCCCGTACGGCACCGGAGCCACCGCACCCACCGGACTCGGGTCGGACGGCGCCTTGTCGCGCGGGTAGCGGGTCGAGAACGGGCCATCGTGCGCCAGACCGGTGCGCAGCAGACCGACCAGTTCGTCGGCGTCCTTGGGCGCCGTCACGGTCATCCCGGGAACCGCGAGCATGTAGGGGATGTCGTACAGCCCCATATGCGTCTGACCGTCCTCACCGACCAGCCCCGCGCGATCCATGCAGAAGATCGCCGGCAGGTTCTGCACGGCGATGTCGTGGATGATGTTATCGTAGGCGCGCTGCAGGAAGGTAGAGTAGATCGCCACCACGGGACGCACGCCTTCCGCCGCCAAGCCACCGGCGAAGGTGACGGCGTGCCCCTCGGCGATGCCCACATCGAAGAACCGCGACGGATGCGCCTTCTGGAACAGATTGGTGCCCGTCCCGCTGGGCATGGCGGCGGTGATCACGGCGAAATCGTCGCGCTCCTCGCCCAGCGCCACCAGCGTGTCACCGAAGATTTGCGTCCAGGTCGGCGGCCCGCTGCTCGGCTTGCGCGCTTCCCCCGTCTCCGGGTCGTAGGCGGCCAGCCCGTGCCACTTCTCCCGGTTTGCCTCGGCGAAGGAGAAGCCCTTCCCCTTGCTGGTAAGCACATGCAGCACCCGCGGTCCCTTCATGGGCCGGATGAAGGCGAGCGTCTCGGTGAGCTTGTCCAGATCGTGTCCGTCGATCGGCCCGAAGTAGCGGAAGCCCAGCTCCTCGAACAGCATCCCGTCCGAGAAGAGGTTCTTGGCCGACTCCTCCACGTTGCGGGCGAACTCGACCACGCCGTCGCCGAACACATTGCCGAGCTTGCGGGTGACCTTCTTGACGTGCTCGCGCAGTTGATTGGTGCGCGGATCGGCCACGATGCCACCGAGCAGCTTGGAGATCGCGCCGACGTTGGGAGAAATGCTCATCCCGTTGTCGTTCACGATCAGCAGGATGTCCGACCCGGAATCGCCGGCGTTGTTCATCCCCTCGTAGGAGAGGCCGCAGGTCAGGGCTCCGTCGCCCACCACCGCGACGACCTTGTTGTGGCCGCCCCGGAGATCGCGCGCCGCAGCCATCCCCAGCGCCGCCGACATGGCCGTCCCGGCGTGCCCCGCCCCGAACTGGTCGTGGGCGCTCTCGTCCCGCTTGAGAAAGCCGGAGATGCCGCCCTTGGTACGCAGCGTAGGGAAGGCCTCGTTCCGGCCGGTCAGCAGCTTCCATGCGTAGGCCTGGTGGCCGACGTCCCAGAGAATCTTGTCGTCCGGCGAATCGAACTCGTACAGCAGCGCGACGGTCAGTTCGACCACGCCAAGCGACGCGCCGATGTGCCCCCCGGTCACCGAGACGCAGTCGATCAGGCGGGCCCGGATCTCCTGGGCCACCTGGGGAAGCTGGTCGCGCGACAGGCGCTTGAGGTCGGCTGGGCTCTGGATCTGGTCGAGCAAGGACAAGGAGGCTCCCTCGGAACGTGGTCCCTCAATATAGGGCCATGGGGCCGCCAGGCTACCTTTGATGGGGCCGCCAGGCTACCTCTGGGGGCACGTGTCTCTGCTCACATTGACGGCAGGGAGCAGACCTGCCGGGAGGCGAACGACCGATGCCTGTTATCCGATTCCCCGCACTGGCCCTGGCGGCACTCATCTGCGCCCCGACCCTGTGGCCCCTGGCCGGACAGAGTACCGCCGACCGGGACGCCATCGAGAAGGTCGTCCTGACGCGCCTCCGTGGCTTCACCGGATTCAAGGAACACACGTTCCTCCTCGACAGTCGCTCACCGACCGGCCCGAATGGCCCACCCCGGACTGCCACCGAATCCGGGATCCTGGCAGCGGTAGCTGAATTCCAGCTCGCGTCTCCCCAGGTGCTCGACACCTGCCAGGGCAGCCTCGCGGCCCGGGCCTGCTCCGGCCTGCCGACAGCCACCGTGCTGGTCGCTGTCGGGGCGCCGACCTTTGAGTCGCAGTCGCTGGCAAAGATCGAACTCCATACGCTGGTCGCAGGGGACACGCCGACACGCTACCTGATGACCATGGAGCGGAAGGATGGTCAGTGGGTCGTGGCGCAAACCCGAGTGACAGAGATTATTCCAGCTCGCCCTAAAGGCACCGGGAGCCAGCACTGACCAACGCAGCCCCCGAGAGCTAGGCGATCGCCCGCTCCACGATGTAGTCGGCCAGCGCGTGCAACTCCGCGGCCGGCACCCCGGCCCCGGCCAGCGCTGAGACCGCCATGGCGCGGTGGCGACTGGCCTCGCTCCGCGCGCCGTCAATCCCCAACAGTGACACATAGGTGCTCTTGGCGAGCGCGGCATCGCGCCGCACCACCTTGCCCAGTTCTTCCGTGGTCGCGGTGGCGTCCAGCAAATCATCGGCAACCTGGAAGGCCAGTCCGATCTCCTCGCCGTAGCGTTCGAGCGCCGCCATGACCTGGGAGTCCGCACCGGCCGCCATCCCGCCCAGCACCACTGATGCGCGGATCAGCGCGCCGGTCTTCCCCCGGTGGACCACCCGCAGGCGATCGAGGTCCAGCAGGGCGCCCTCCGCCTCGAGATCGCGCCACTGACCGCCGACCATCCCCTGGATCCCCCCCGCCTCGAACAGCAGACGCGCCATGGCCCCGACCACCGTCGGCGGGTGCCCCAGTGCCGTCCCTGCGGCGGCGAGGGTCTCAGCGGCGAGGGGCACCAGCAGCCAGCCGATTTCGGTGGCCGTGGCGATATCGAACGCGCGGTGACTGGTGGCCCGGCCACGCCGCAGGTCGTCGTCGTCCATGCAGGGGAGATCGTCGTGGACCAGCGAGTAGGTGTGGACAATCTCAACCGCGGTCGCCACATCGAGGATGGCGGGATCGGTGCCGCCGGCCGCGCGGTAGCCGGCCAGCAGCAGCGCCGGGCGGACCCGCTTGCCGGGTGAGCGCAGCGCATAGGCCATCGCCTCGCCCCGGCGTCCGGGCATCTCGGCCAGCACCTGCTGGGCGCAGGCGTCGAGCGCCGCATCGAGCTGGTCCCGCACCGCGGCCAGCAGCGCCGCGGCGGATACATCAGTCATCCAGCGGCACCTCGCGCACACCCTCGGCGGCGTCCGCATCCCGGAGCACCTGCATCACCCGGGTTTCCGCTTCGGCAAGCTGGGCATTGGCGACCCGCAGATGCCGCGAGCCCTCTTCGAACAGATGCAGCGCCTCTTCCAGTGCGAGATCCTCGTCCTCGAGACGACGGACGATCTCTTCCAGGCGACGCAGCGCCTCACCCAGGGGGGGATTGGTCATCGGGACTCCACGCGGACCGGCACTTCGCCGTCCGTGACAGTCAGCCGGATACGCTGACCGGGGGTGAAGGCCGCGACCTCGCGCAGGATGGTCCCCTGCTCGTCGCGGACCATGGCATAGCCCCGCGCCAGCACGGCGACGGGCGAGAGGGAGTGGAGCTTGGCCGCCGATTCCCGTAGACGCCCACGCGCCCGATCGAGCTGACGGACCATCAGTGGCTCAAGGCGCGAGCCCAACCGGTCGAGCTGCTGACGCGGCCCAACGACGCGCCGTTCGAGCGCCGGTCCCAGCCGGGCCTGTACCCGCGCCAACCGCTGCTCGGCCTGCCGTACCTGGCGAGTGAGCGCGTGAGCGAGCCGGTCCCGGGTACGCTGCAACCGCTCCTGTCGGCGGCTGACTTGCCGCAGAGCGGCCCGGGACAGACGGGCACTGAGCTGATCCCGGCCCCGCTCGACCACACTGCGTTCGGGCAGGATGAACTCCGCCGCCTGCGAGGGCGTCGCCGCCCGGCGATCGGCGACCAAGTCGGCCAGGGTGACGTCGACTTCGTGTCCGACGGCGCTGACCACCGGCACCGGACAGGCGGCAATCGCGCGGCACAGCGCCTCGTCGTTGAACGCGGCGAGATCTTCCTTGGCGCCGCCGCCCCGCCCGATGATGCAGCAGTCGACGGCCGACAGACTCCCGACCATCTCCAGCGCCGCCACCAGCTCGGCGGGAGCGGTAGCCCCCTGGACCGCGCTGTTGATTACCAGCAGCTCGACGCCGGGCCACCGACGCCGGGCCACCGTGATCACGTCGCGCACCACCGCACCGGCCACCGACGTGATCACCGCGATCCGCCGGGGGAAGGCCGGGAACTCGCGCTTGCGGGCCGGATCGAGCAGGCCGTCGGCGGCCAGCGCCTGACGGATCCGTTCCACCGCCTGGGCCTGCGCCCCCACGGCAGCCGCGGGGAGCACCTGCGACACATTGAACCGCAGGGCAGTCCGCTCTTCCCAGACGCTCGCCTGCCCCAGTGCCAGCACTTCACTGCCCTCTTCGATGGGATGGCGCAGCCGCAGCGCCGCCGACTTCCACAGCGTACAGTCGACCTTGGCTCCCTCGTCGCGCAGCGAGAAGTACCAGTGACCACTGGGATAGCGCTTGACGCCGACCACTTCGCCGCGCACCCATACGGCTGGGAACCCCTCCTCGACCCGACGCTTCAGCACGCCGGAAAGCCGGGAGACACTCCACGCCTCGTCCGGCGTCGTGGTCATCCGGCCAGTGCCCGGGCGGCCTGCAGGGTGTTGGTGAGCAGCATGGCGATGGTCATCCGGCCGACGCCGCCAGGCACCGGCGTGATTGCGCCCGCGATCTCAAGCAGAGGTTCGTAGGCCGCATCCCCCACCACGCGGTAGCCCTTCGGGTGCGTCGGATCGTCGACGCGGTTGATCCCGACGTCGATCACGGTCGCCCCCGGACGCACCATGTCAGCGGTCAGAAACTCGGGGCGTCCGATCGCGACGACGATCAGATCGGCGCGACGGCTGTGCTCAGCAAGATCGCGGGTGCGCGAGTGCGCCAGGGTCACGGTGGCGTCGCCGCCGACACCGGGGAGCGCCAGCATGGTGGCCATCGGCCGACCCACCAGCGTGGACCGGCCGATCACCAGGGCATTGGCTCCGCGCGTCTCGATCCCCGAACGGATCAGCATCTGCTGCACGCCGTAGGGCGTAGCGGGCCGGAAGGCGGCCGGATCCCCCAGGGCGAGCCGACCGACGTTGATCGGATGGAACCCGTCGACATCCTTGTCCGGGTCGATGGCCTGCAGCACGCGGTCGGTGTTGATGTGCGGCGGCACCGGCAACTGGCAGAGAATGCCGTGAATGGTCGGGTCGGCATTGAGGCGGGCGATGGTGGCCAGCAGCTCCGCTTCCGGCGTGTCGGCGGGCAGCTCGATGGTGACCGAGTGCATCCCCGCGGCAGCACAGGCCTTGCCCTTGGAGCGGACGTAGATCGCCGAGGCCGGATCGTTGCCAACCAGGATGACGGCGAGTCCGGGGACGATGCCCTTCTCGGCGAGCGTCGCCACCTGCTCGCGCACCTCGTCCTGGATGGCGGTGGCGAGGATGGCGCCGTCGAGAATGCGCGCGCTCATCGAGCCACGTCCGTGGCGCGGGTCTCCCGGATGACGGTGACCCGAATCTGCCCGGGATACTGGAGTTCCTGTTCGACCCGCCGGGCGATGGTCTCGGAAAGCGTCTGGGCCTGCTTGTCCGAAATCTGTTCCGGCTTGACGATCACGCGCACTTCCCGCCCGGCCTGGATGACGGTCGACCGTTCGACGCCGGGATAGTCGGTGGCAATCCCCTCCAGCGCGGTGAGCCGCTTGGCGTAGCTCTCGAAGGCTTCACGCCGCGCGCCGGGGCGCGAGCCGCTGATCGCGTCGGCAGCCTGCACCAGCACGGATTCGGTACTGCCGTGCGGGACGTCGTCGTGGTGCGCCTCGATGCAGTTGATCACGGCATCGCGTTCGCCGTACTTGCGCGCCATCTCCACGCCGAGCTGCACGTGAGTGCCCTCGTGCTCGTGGGTGAGCACCTTGCCGATGTCGTGCAGGAGGCCGCCGCGCCGGGCGAGTGCCGGGTCGCCGTGCAGTTCGGTGGCCATCATCCCGGCGATCCAGGCCACTTCCTTGGAATGCTCGTAGATGTTCTGGCCGTAGGAGGTGCGATAGCGCATCCGGCCGATCAGGCGCAGCAATTCGGGGTGTAGGCCATGCACGTCGACATCGAACGCCGCCCGTTCACCCAGTTCGCTGAACTCCGTCTCGAGTTCGCTTCGGGCCTTGGTAACGAGTTCCTCGATCCGCCCCGGATGGATCCGACCGTCGGCGACCAGTGCCTGAAGGGCCCGACGCGCGACCTCGCGACGCACCGGATCGAAACAGGAGAGGACGACACTGTCGGGGGTGTCGTCGATGATGACGTCGACGCCGGTCGCCAGCTCGAAGGAGCGGATGTTCCGCCCCTCCCGCCCGATGATCCGCCCCTTCATCTCGTCGTTGGGAAGGGTCACGGCCGAGACCGTCGTCTCGGCGGTGTGCTCGGCGGCGAGACGTTGCGTCGACATGGCGATGATCCGGCGCGCCTCGCGATCGGCGTCACGCCGGGCCCGCTCCCGAATCTCGCGCGCGTCGGCCTGGGCCTCGGTACGGGCCTGGTCCTCCACCTCGCGGCGCACCGCAGCCGCCGCGTCGGTCGCGGTCAGCCCCGCGACTCGCTCAAGCTGCCGCAGAACATCCTGATGCGCCCCCTCCAGCGCCTGCTGTCGCTCGTCGAGCGTGACCTCACGTCGCTGCAGCGACCCCTTCCGCTGCTCGACAGCACGCTCTTCCACCCGCAACCGATCCTGCCGCTCCCCCAGTTGGGTCTCCCGCTCGGCCAGGCGCCGCTCGGCACGCTCGACCTCCTCGCGACGACGCGCGGCCTCGCGGGCGGCTTCCTCCCGCAGTGCCAGTGCCTCTTCCCGACCGGCAACCAGGTGCTGCTCGCGCACCACCTTCGCCTCGCGCTCCGCCGCCGCGGTGACTTCGGCGGCGTCAGCGCGAGCCCGGGCAACGATCGCGTCCTGATGCTGACGCAGCGTCCGCAGGCGATGCTCCCACAAGCCGATGCCGATCACGACACCAACCACCCCCGTGGCCAGGGGGAGAACAAGTGGATCCATGAGCTATCATCTCCACCATCGCCCGGAGGCGATGGATGATCGTCAGTCGGTCGCTGATCCCTTCGGCGCGCGCTTGGCCGGTGGGAGCAGTCGGGCAATGTCCTCGGTCATCGCGGTGAGCCGGACCGCGAGTTCACCATCGACGCGGTGCGCCCGGAAGAGTTCGTCGGTAACGGCGAGCCCCGCCAGGATGGCGGCCTTGTAGGCCTCGAGGGTTGGCAGCATGGTACGAACATGCCGTAACTGTTCATCATAGTAGGCGGCGACCTCCCGAGTGTACTCCGGGGGGAGTTCGGAGCGAACCGTCAGCTCTTCGCCACCGACCGTGACGCGGACAGCCGTCCGTGGATTGTCGCTCATCTGGTCTCCCCGAGATCGGCATCACGTTCCAGAAACACCAGCCGCTGCTGGAGCCGCTGCACCATCTCCCGGGTCCGGTCGATCCGGACCCGGAGATCGAGGTTCTCTCGCTCCAGATCGAGGAGGCGTGCCCGCGCCCGGACAAGGTCATCCCCCGGCACCATTCCGTGCTGCGCCTTGAGGGTCTGCACTTCGCCCTCGGCCTTGAGGGTCCGGCGCCGCCACCCCGCCAGCTCATCGATGAGATGGCGGAGCACCCGCTCCAGTTCGATGACCGCGGGGAGATCAGGTCGCGCGTAAGGTGACATCGAGCTCCCGTGCGAGTGAGGTCAGCAGCCGGGTCACAGCGGCCTCGACTTCGTGGTCGGTCAGGGTCCGGTCGGCGGCGCGGAACACGAGGCGAAAGACGACCGATCGCCTCCCCTCGGGGAGGCCCTTCCCACGGTACTCATCGAGGACGTCGACCGCCACGAGCGCCTGCTTCCGCCCCCGTTGTTCGATCAGCGCCGCGACCTCGGCCACCGTGCGCCCCTCCCCAAGGAGCAGCGCGAGGTCGCGCTCGATCGCGGGAAAGGTCGGTAGCGGAAGGTACGGGGGCACGGCGACCGGAGCCAGTGCGACCCGGATCTCCCCACCCCAGAGCGGCGCTGCCCACGCAGGGCGATCGGCCGCCACCGGGCCACACCAACCGAGCCGGGTGCCCTTCGCGGTCTGCGCCTCCCAGCCGTGCTCCGTAGCAACGATCACCGCGGTCGGCTGAGCAACAGCGGCCAACTCCTCGAAGAGCGCCCTGGCGTCCCAGCGGTCCCAGTCGGTGGCCTGCGGCCCGGTGCTCCAGTGGGCCGGACGCCGCGGACCGGTCACTGCGAATGCGGCATGCAGTGCCTCCTCGGGTGCTGCGTCCGTGCGGGCCCGAAAGACGGTGCCGACTTCAAAGAGTCGCACCGCTGCAATCGATGCGCTCCAATTGCCCTCGACCTGAGCCGTGAGGCCTGGCAGGAGCGCGCTCCGCAGCCAGCGGTGATCTGCCGACAGCGGCTGCTGGACCTCTGGAGCGGTACCATCGGTAACACCGACCATCGGCAGGGCCATCGCCTCGGAGAGGCCGGCAGCACACATCGCCTGCCGGATCCGATCCGCCGCTCCCCACGCCGAATCATCCTCGCGGGTTCCGGGGCGGAAGGGACGCAGTGCGTCGGGGATGGCGTCGTACCCGTGCAGTCGCGCGATCTCCTCGATCAAGTCGATCTCGGCGGTGATATCGGGGCGCCAGCCGGGAACATCGACGGCGATCCGCTCGTCATCCGGTTTGGAAACGACTGTGGCCCCGATGGCGACCAGGTGCTTCTCGATGTCACGCCAGGCGATCTCGAAGCCGAGGACCTGGGCCACCCGGGCGGGGCGGAGAAAGATCCGTGGCGGCCAGGTCGGTTCGGGAAAGCAGTCGACCGTCTCGCCGACCAGCTCGCCACCGGCCACGGTGACC
>CAYQXR010000025.1:0-37078 GCA_964421625.1 uncultured Gemmatimonadaceae bacterium
AACTCGATAAACTCTTCGGAGCCTGAGAAAGCGGACCGATGTCGACCATCAATCACGCGTCACGCGAAATTTCCTGCAAGATCGTCTACTACGGCCCCGGCCTCGGTGGCAAGACGACCAACCTCGAATACGTCTACGAGAAGGTGGCCCCCTCCGCCAAGGGCAAGCTCATCTCGCTGGCCACCGAGACGGAACGGACGCTCTTCTTCGACTTCCTGCCGGTCGATCTGGGCACGATCCGCGGCTTCAAGACGCGCTTCCACCTGTACACCGTGCCGGGCCAGGTCTACTACAACGCCTCGCGCAAGCTGATTCTCAAAGGCGTGGACGGGGTGGTGTTCGTGGCGGATTCGCAGATCTCCCGGATGGAAGCCAATCTGGAAGCCATGCAGAACCTCTACGACAACATGGCCCAGCACGGCTTCGACCTCACCCGTCTGCCGTTCGTCATCCAGTACAACAAGCGCGACCTCCCCGATGCCGCGCCGATTGCCGAACTCGACGCGGCGCTCAATCCCGGCTGGCCCGTCGAAGACCCCACCCGCCAGAAGCTGACGCCCGACCCGTACCGCCCGGGCGAATTTCTGGTCCGGCAGGTCGACGGCATGTGGGTCGAGCGGGCCCCGACCTTCGAGGCCGTGGCCGTCAACGGCGACGGCGTGTTCGACACGCTGCGGGCCGTCAGCAAGCTGGTGCTCAAGGCGCTCGGGTGACGTCGAGTCCGGCGGCCGCCCCGCCACCGCCGACGATCTGGAACCTGCCCAACATCCTCACGATGGCGCGGATCGCCATCACGCCGGTGGTGGCCTGGCTGCCGTTCATCCACGGCTACTGGCCCAAACTGGCCTGCTTCGTGATCTTCGTGTCGGCCGCCGTGACCGATGTGATCGACGGCCGCATTGCCCGCCGCCGCAACCTGATCACCGACCTCGGCAAGACACTCGACCCCCTGGCCGACAAGCTGCTGCTCTTCGCCACCCTCGGTCCGATCTGGTGGATCTCGGTGGAACGCCAGGCCCAGTACGGCATTCCGGTCTGGGGCAGCATTCCGCTCTGGGTCTGCCTGATGCTGATCGGGCGCGAGTTTGCAATGACGCTCTTCCGCGCCTGGGCCCAGCGGCGCGGCGTGGTGATCGCCGCCGGTCACGCGGGGAAGATCAAGGCCGCCGTGCAGAACATCTTCATCGGTGCCGCGCTGGCCTGGTTCGCCTTCCGCGATGCCGCCGGTCAGCTCGGCTGGAGTCACTCGCCGCTGCTGACCTTCTGGCATGAGTTCCATGGCGGCTTCGTCGCCGGCACGCTCGGCATCGCGCTGACGATGACGATCTACTCGTTCGTCGTCTACCTGGTGCAGTACCGCTCCCTGTTCGTCCGCTGACCGCCATGGATGTCGAGCTCCTCACCGTCGGGACGGAGCTGCTGCTGGGGTTCACGCTCGACACCAACGCCGCCGAACTCGGCCAGCAACTCAGCCATTACGGCCTCCGGGTCACCCGCCAGGCCACCGTTCCTGACACCGTCGAGGCCATCCGCGATGCGCTGGCGACGGCGGTGCAGCGCGCGCCGCTGATCATTGTGACGGGCGGCCTGGGCCCCACCGACGACGACTGCACCCGCGAGGCGGTGGCTGGACTCCTTGGGCTGCCACTGGTCTTCGACGAAACCATCTGGGCCTCGCTTGAGGCCCGGGCTGCCGCACTCGGGCGCGCGTTGCCGGACACGAACCGCCCTCAGGCGATGGTCCCCGTCGGAGCGACCGTGCTGCCCAATCGCTGGGGGACTGCGCCAGGTCTCTGGATTCCGCATCCCCAGGGAACCGTGGTGCTGCTGCCCGGCGTGCCCTCGGAAATGCGCGCGCTGCTCACCCACGAAGTGCTGCCGCGGCTGCCGGCCGCCACCAGGCTGATCGGGTCGCGGTTGATCCGCACCGTCGGGGTGAGTGAAGCGCGGCTCGGGGAACTGCTGAGTCCATTGCGCCCGGCCCTGGCACCGCTCACACTGGCCTACCTCCCGGACCGGTCCATGATCGACCTGCGGCTCACCTGCTGGGATGGGACACCCGCAGAGGTTGCCGCCGAACTGGCGCGCGGCGAGCGGCTGGTGCGGGAGGTGGTGGGCGAATGGTGCTACGGGACCGAGAGTGACGACCTCGCCGCCGTGGTGCTGCAACGCCTCCGCGCACGCGGACTCCGGCTGGCCGTGGCGGAATCCTGTACTGGCGGCATGCTGGGGGCGCGCCTGACGGCCGTGCCCGGCTGTTCGGATGTGTTCCAGGGCGGGGTGATGGTCTACGGCAATGCGGCCAAGCAGACCCTCCTCGGTGTACCGGAGGCCCTGCTCGACGCCCACGGAGCCGTGTCGGAGCCGGTGGCGGAGGCAATGGCGCGTGGTGTGGCCGCCCGGCTGAACGCCGGGGTGGGGGTCGGGATCACCGGGATTGCGGGCCCCGGCGGGGGCAGCCCGGAGAAGCCGGTGGGGACGGTCTACCTGAGTATCCTGGTCGGGGAGCGCATCACCGTCGAGAAGCTGGCCCTTCTGGGCGATCGTGAGCAGATTCGTGAGCGTGCCATCGTGGCGGCACTGGCTCGATTGCGCCAGGCGGTTACCGATTCCTGAGGGCACCTCTGCCAATCCGGCACGGCTGGAAGGCATGTTGGTTGCACTCCAGTCCCGAGGTTCATTTTCATCCCAGCAGGAGATCACGCCGTGATGTCAGAAGAGTCCTCGCCCCCTTCCGAGACGACGGACCCCGTGCAGGATCCGGTAGTCGCCGAGCCCATCGAGGACGCGGCGGCGGCCACAGATTTCGAGGCCGCGCTGCTGGCGTCGAACGACAAGTACCTGCGCCTGGCGGCGGAGTTCGACAACTTCCGTCGGCGGACGCGCAAGGAGATGCTGGAGGCGACGGACCGCGGCGCCTGCGGGTTGGTCAGTCGCCTGCTGGAGTCCCTCGACGACCTCGACCGGTTGGACGGGAGCGACCCGACCCAGACGAGTAGTGATGCCTTCCGCGAGGCCTTCGTCCTGGTGCGGCGGAAGCTGCAGACGGCGCTGGAGGGGGCCGGTCTGGAGCGGATCATCCCGACGGATCAGCCCTTCGATCCCACCGAACACGAGGCCGTCGCCGTTGCTCCCGTGGAACGTCCCGAGCAGGATCACCTGGTGAAGGAGACCCTGCAGGTGGGCTACCGCTTCAAGGGGACCATCGTCCGCCCGGCGCGGGTCCAGGTCTACTCGGAGCAGGGCACCGCCTGACGTGGCCACACAGGACTTCTATGCCGTCCTCGGGGTGTCCGACAAGGCCACACCCGACGAGATCAAGAAGGCCTACCGGAAACTGGCCAAGCAGTTTCATCCGGATGCAAACCCCAATAACCCCGAGGCGGCGGAGCGTTTCAAAACCATCTCCGAAGCGCACGGGGTGTTGTCGGACGCCGAGAAGCGCGCCAAGTACGACACCATGCGCCGCTTGGGGGCCTTCGCGCCGGGCGGCGCGACCGGACGCTCCACCAGTGGTACCCGGTCACGGAGCACATCCAGCAGCGGACCCACCACCGAAGAGTTCGGCGACATCGGTTCCTTCGGTCTCGGCGACATCTTCTCGACCATCTTCGGCAACCGCGGCGCCCGTCGTGAGGGGCAGGCCGCGCGGCCCCCGGAGGCCGAAGAACTCACCCTGACGGTGCCGTTCCGGACCGCAGCCGTCGGTGGCAAGGTGCCGGTCACGCTGTCCATGACCGATGCCTGCGCGAGTTGCGGCGGCACCGGGGCCGAACCGGGTGCGACGGTGAGCACCTGCACCGAATGCCAGGGGCGCGGCACGGTCTCCTTCGGGCAGGGCGGGTTCGCCGTCAATCGCCCCTGTCCGGCCTGTCGGGGCCGGGGCCGAATCCCCTCACAGTTCTGTGGGGCCTGTGCCGGTCGCGGCAGCACCGCTTCCCAGAAGCAACTGCTGGTCACCGTGCCGCCCGCGACGGACACCGGCACGCGGATCCGCCTCAAGGGTCATGGCCCGCGCGCCACAGCCGGCGGACCGGCGGCCGATGTGCTGATCACTTTCCAGGTCGAGCCGGACAGCTTCTTCCGTCGGGAAGGTCTCGATATCGCCTGCGAGATTCCGATCACCCTGGTCCAGGCGCTGCAAGGGGCAGTGGTCCAGGTGCGGACGGTGCGCGGCAGCAAGGTGCGCCTCAAGGTGCCGGCTGGCACACAGCCCGGGCGCAAGTTCCGGATCACGGGCCAGGGACTCGAGAAGCAGGGGCAGAAGGGCGATCAGATCGTCACCGTCCAGGTGCGCATCCCCGAGCGCCTGACGCCGGAGCAGCAGGCGGCGTTCGACTCCTTCGCCGGGACGCTGGGCTCCTAGTTCGGCCGGGAGGCACGGGCGATCACACGCCCGCTGCGCACAGCTTCAGAGCGTCCCGATCCGCGCCAGTTCCATCAGCAACTGCTGGGTGCCGCGTTCCTCTTCGCCCTCCGCCGGGCGTCGCTGCACATAGCGCCCATCCGACTGCATGTCCCACGCCTGGCGGTTGTCCCGCAGCATCAGCGCCATCACCTGTCCGACGTAGTCGCGATCAACCGGATTGGTGATCGGGACGGCTGCCTCAATCCGCCGGATCAGATTGCGGGGCATCCAGTCGGCGGAGGAGATCAGCACCAGCGGCGTTCCGCCGTGGTGGAAGTGGAAGCCGCGCGAGTGTTCGAGAAAGCGGCCCACGATGGAGATGACCCGGATGGTGTCGCTGATGCCGGGAATCCCCGGGCGCAGACAGCAGATGCCGCGGACAATCAGGTCAATGGGCACGCCGGCGCGCGAGGCCTGGTAGAGCGCTTCAATAATCTCCTGATCGACCAGGGCGTTCATCTTGGCGAGAATCCGTGCCGGGCGCCCCTGCTGTGCCTCCGCCGTCTCGAACCGGATCCAGTCGAGCAGTGTCGGCTTCATCCAGGTGGGTGCCACCAGCAGTTTGCGATACCCCGACGGCATCGCGAATCCGGTGAGCACATTGAAGAGATCGCTCAGGTCCGCCCCCAGATCCGGATCCGCCGACAGCAGGCCGAAGTCGGTATAGTGCGCTGCCGTCCGGGCATTGTAGTTCCCGGTGCCGATATGGACGTAGCGCCGCATGGCCGCACCCTCCCGGCGGACGACCAGAATCACCTTGGCGTGGGTCTTGAGTCCGGCCACGCCGTAGGAGACGTGGACACCGGCATCCTCGAACCGTCGCGCCCAGGTGATGTTCTGCTCCTCGTCGAAGCGCGCCTGCAACTCGATCAGCACGGCGACCTGCTTGCCGCGCTCCGCGGCCCGGAGCAGCAGGTGCGGGATGCGTCCCTCGGTGCGATACAGTGTGATCTTGATCGCGACCACATCCGGATCTTCGGTGGCGGCGTTAATGAACCGTTCCACCGTGGTCTGGAAGGCATCCCAGGGATGATGGAGCAGGATGTCCTCATCGCGCAGCGTGGCGAAGATATCCCGACTCTCCAGCAGGCGACGCGGCGTGACCGGACTGAAGGCCGGGTCCTTCAGGGCGGGGAAGTCCAGACCGGCAATGGCCATGAGGTCGGTGGCATCCAGCGGGCCGTGCAGCTCGAACATGTCTGCCGGAGCGAGGGGGAGTCCCTCGTCCAGATGCGCCTCGTTGAACTCCTCGATCAGCAGCGTGCGGAGGTCCGCGGGCATGGCGGCGTCCACCTCGATCCGGACCACTTCGCCGAAGCGGCGGTTCTGGACCTCTTCCTGAATCAGCTCAAGCAAGTCCTCGGCTTCGTCGCTGGGCCCGTCGCTCCCTTCCAGCGTGAGATCCGTGTTGCGGGTGATCCGGAACGGATGCCAGCCAAGGATGGTCACCCCGGGGAACAGTGCGCTGAGGTGGGCGCCGATGAGCTGCTCCAGCGCCAGGTAGTGATGGGATTGCTGCAGTGGCACCCAGCGGGGCAGCAGGCGCGGCACCTTCACCCGGGCGAAGTGCGGTTCGCCATCACGGTCGGCCAGCGACACGGCCAGGGAGAGCGACAGGTTGGAAATGTGCGGGAAGGGATGCGCCGGATCCACCACCAGGGGCGTGAGCACCGGAAAGACCTGCTGCTCGAAATACTCCGTCAGATGGCGGCGTTCGGAGGCCGACAGCGCGTGGTAGTCGGTGTGCAGGTGGATCCCGTGCGCGGCGAGAGACGGGATGACGTCCTCGGTCAGGCCG
This sequence comes from uncultured Gemmatimonadaceae bacterium, assembly GCA_964421625.1. Lineage (GTDB taxonomy): Bacteria > Gemmatimonadota > Gemmatimonadetes > Gemmatimonadales > GWC2-71-9 > Palsa-1233. The sequence goes on from CAYQXR010000025.1 coordinate 6,207, forward strand.
CGGGAGTGCTGCGTGACCAGGTCGCGCACCGTGTCCCGGATTGCGTCGAGCTGGTGGACCGGACTCATCCGGTCGGCCGTCACATCGCTCACGCGAGCGGCGACCTGCTCCCGCACGCCGGCCACACGGATCTGGAAGAATTCGTCGAGATTGCTGGCGAAGATGGCCAGGAACTTCACCCGTTCGAGCAGGGCCGTCCGCGGGTCGAGTGCCTCGTGCAGCACGCGGCGGTTGAATTCGAGCCAGGCTAGTTCGCGATTCCGGTACAGGCTCGGGTCGCGCAGGTCGAGGTCAGGGCAGTCGGTGGCGGTGGGCTCGGTCATGGGACTCAGGCGGTGCGGTCGATGATCCCCCCACCGAGGACGCGGTGGGCGTCGTCATAGAGCACCCCGGACTGGCCGGGGGCAATGGCGCGCACCGGAATATCGAGGTCGAAGGTCACGGAGCCGTCACGATCGATGCACCGGATCCGGGCGGGGACGGCTTCCGAGCGGTAGCGCAGTTGCAGGTGGCAGCGCGCGCCTACGCCGAGCGGGTCGACCAGCCAGTTGAGGCGGGACAGCACCACAGCATGGCCGAGCAGGTCGTCGGCCCCGCCAACCACGACGGCGCGCGAGGCCGGATCGATCCCGACCACGTAGATCGGCAGTGCCCGCCCGCCGGGGAGGCCGCGCCGCTGACCAATGGTGTAGCGCGCGAAGCCGGCGTGTTCGCCGATGACCTCACCGCCCGTGGTGACCAGCGGCCCCGGCGAGAGCGCGGGAGCGTCGGCAGGGAGATGTTCCTCGAGCACCCGCACGTAGTTGTCGTCGGGCACGAAGCAGATCTCGACGCTCTCCGGCTTGTCGGCCGTCACCAGCCCGAGCGCCCGGGCGCGCGCGCGGGTGTCGGCCTTGGTGAGATGACCGACGGGGGTGAGCATGCGGCCGACGACCTGCCGGTCGATGCCCCAGAGAAAGTAGGTCTGATCCTTGTTGCGGTCGGCCCCGCGGTACAGCGCACCGTCCCGTGCGATGGCGTAGTGGCCGGTGGCAATCCAGTCGCAGCCCAGGGCGTCGGCGTGGGCCAGCAGATCACGGAACTTGGTGAACGAGTTGCACTGGACGCAGGGAATCGGGGTGCGCCCGTTGGCATACTCCTCGACGAAGTTGTCGATCACCCGCTCGGAGAACCGGTCCTCGAGATTGAGCACGTAGTGGGGAATCCCCAGACGGTGCGCCACGGCCTGGGCATCGAGAATCGAGTCGAGCGAGCAGCAGGGTCGATCGGGGGTGTCTTCGCCGTAGCAGAAGAGCTTCATGGTAGCGCCGATCACTTCCCAGCCCTCGTCGACCAGCAGCGAAGCGGCCAGCGAGGAATCGACCCCGCCGCTCATGGCGACGAGGACCTTGCCGCGCTCAGGCACGACCGAGCGTGGCGGAAAGTGCGCGCACCCGCGTGACGATGTCCGGGACCGCCGCGATCACCTGATCCACTTCCTCCGCCGTCGTCTCATGGCCCAGCGAGAAGCGGATGGTGCCCAGCGCGAGGGAGCGCTCGACGCCCATGGCCGTCAGCACATGCGAGGGCTCCACCGCACCGGTCGAGCAGGCCGAACCGCCCGAACAGGCGATACCGGCCAGATCGAGATGCATCAGCAGGGCCTCGGCTTCGGCGCCGGGGAAAGCCACGGACAGCACATGCGGGGCGCGCTCGGCCGATTCGGCATGGATGACCAGATCGGGAATATCCCGGCGCAACGCGGCAGCCAGGCCGTCGCGCAGGGCGCCCAGGCGCGTGGTGTGGTCGGCCAGCTCGGCTGCGGCGAGGAGAGCGGCCCGACCAAAGCCGACGGCGCCGGCGACGTTCTCGGTGCCGGGGCGGATGCCGAACTGCTGACCGCCGCCGTGGACCAGGGCCTCGACCAGGCGGCGGTCACGGATGATCAGCGCGCCGACACCCTTGGGGGTGCCGATCTTGTGGCCGCTGAGCGAGAGGAGTTGGCAGGGGGTGGTGCTGAGGTCGACGGGGATCTTGCCGAAGGCCTGGACGGCATCGGCATGCAGGGGCACGCCGGCGGCCTGACATCGGGCGCTGATTTCTGCCATCGGCTGCACCACGCCGACTTCGTTGTTGACCCAGATGATCGAGACCACGGCGGGTCCGGCGGCCAGCGCAGCGTCGAGAGCCGCCAGGTCGATGCGGCCGGAGCCATCGACCGGCAGAATGGTCTCCTGCCCGCCCATGCGCACCACGGCGTGGGCCGCCGCGAGCGTGGCCTTGTGCTCGATGGCCGAGGTGACCACGTGCATCGGGCGGCCCTGACGACCGGCGGCCAGCGCTGTGCCGATCACCGCGAGATTGTCGGTCTCGGTTCCACCGGAGGTGAAGACCACCTGGTTGGGTTCGACCCCCAGGGCCTGGGCGACATCGCGCTTGGCCTGCTCGAGACCGGCCTTGGCGGCCCGTCCAAAGCGGTGGGATGACGAGGGATTCCCCCAGGAGGAGGTCAGGAACGGCAGCATGGCCTCCAGAACCTCCGGACGAACGGGGGTTGTGGCGGCGTGGTCGAGGTAGACTGGCATGCCGAAAGCTATTCGTGCCGGGGGTGGGGGCAAGCGTCGGGTGCTCCGATCCGCTCCTCCGAGGGTTCCGCCAGCGACCGGGCCATGAGCCAGGGGCTGAGGCGGTGGCCCAGCCGTTCGCCGAGAGTCCAGGCGAGCCAGGTGGTCGTGACCATCAGGAAAGCCCCGGCCAGGAAGAACTTGGTGGTCATCATCCATGACAGGCCGAAGAGCATGGCCGCGAAGATCCACGGCATGGCCAGCGCGATCTGCAGTCGGCGGGCAGGGGAGGAGGTGCTCCGCCCCAGTGGGCGCAACATCCCCAGGTATGCCACAGTGATCAGACCCACCAAGGCCCCAACGACCGCCCCCACCAGGAAGGACCGGATCGGCCACATCGAAGCCATGGGATAGCCGCGCAGCAGGCGGTGCAGGATGTTGATGAGTCCGAACAGCAGGCCGAGGCCGAGTGCGTAGGAGAAGACCAGGGCCCCGGCAGCGTTGAGCCATCGGCGCGCGCGCTGGAGTGACATCGGCACCTCCTAGAGCGAGAACACTCCGAGACGGACCACGTCGTCCACCAGAACGGTCTCATCGGTCCAGAAGGGCTCGCCGTAGGCCGCGCGGATCCGGGAACCGACGTGGGCGTGTTGAGTCCGCAGCAGATCGGGGAAGGTCTGGCCGTTCGGGTAGAGTTCGCCGCCCTGCGTCGCGCCGTCGAACTGGGAGCGGTAGCAGGCGATGGCCGCGAGTTTCTGTTCGAACCAGTCGGTGATGTCGACCACGAAGGTGGGTTTGACGGCATCTTCGCGATAGGCCAGCGCATAGCAGAGCTTGCTGGGGCGGAAGGGCTCGCCGTCGGCCGGGTAGTTGCGCAGGCCGGCCAGGAAGGCGGCATCGCGGATCAGCTCGGAGGCCACCCGGTGGTCCGGGTGACGGCCGACCTTCCAGGGCAGGATCAGCGTGGCCGGGCGGAAGCGGCGAAGCTGCTCGACCACCACTCGACGCATGGCATCGGTGTTGGCCAGGTGCCCGTCGGGAAGGCCGGCATTGTCGCGCGCCGTCACCCCGAGGATGGCTGCCGCTTCAGCGGCTTCGCGCGCGCGCAGCTCGACCGAGCCGCGGGAGCCCAGCTCGCCCCGGGTCAGGTCCAGGATGCCGGTGCGGTGTCCCTGGGACGCCGCCCGCGCCAAGGTGCCGCCGCAGAGCAGCTCGGCGTCGTCGGGGTGGGCCACAGCGGCCAGCAGATCGACCGGGGCCGCCGTCAGGAGACTACTCATACCGCAGCGCCTCGACCGGATCGAGTCGGGCCGCCTTGTTGGCCGGGTAGAGCCCGAAGCCGATGCCAGTCACGGTGGAGGCCACGATGGCCGCCAGAATGGACCAGAGCGGGACCACTGCCGGAACCGGCGAGAACGCGCTGATGCCCCAGGCGATCAGGCCGCCCAGGGCCATGCCGCAGAGCCCGCCAAGGACGGTCAGCGTGGTGGCCTCAACCAGGAACTGGAAGACGATTTCGCCGCGGGTGGCGCCGAGCGCTTTGCGGACGCCGATCTCGCGGGTGCGCTCGGTCACTGAGATCAGCATGATGGCGATCACGCCGATGCCGCCGACCATCAGGCCGATGGACGAGAGGATCAGCATCACCAGAAAGAAGATCCCGGTGAAGCTGTCGAAGGCTGCCATGAAATCGTCGCCCGAGACCAGGTCGAAGGTGTTGTCCTCGCCGGGCTTGAGGCCGCGCGACACCCGCAGCGCCACCGTCACCTCGTCCATGGCGTCGGCCCGGGAGACGCCTTCGCGCGGGAGCACCATGAAGCCCCAGATCCAGTTGGGATTCCAGCCGGACACCTGGTAGAAGGTCGACCGGGGAATGACGAACTTGGGCGACGGGGAATCGAACAGGTCCGAGGCGTCCTGGTAGATCCCGATGATGGTGAACGGGAAGTTGTAGAGCCGGACGCTCTTGCCCAGCGGATCGATGCCGGGGAAGAGGGTTTCGACCGCGCTCTGGTTGATCAGCGTCACGAAGGCCCTGGTGGTGTTCTCGCCGGCCGTGAAGGCCCGGCCCTCGGCCAGGGTGGCACCATCGACGCGCATCCAGGAGGGATCGGCCCCCGTGACAGTGACCGATCCCAGTTGCCGCCCACCAAAGGCGACCCGGCTGTTGCCGTTGGCCGTGACGTTGATATCCTCGACGCCGGGCAGCGCTGCGATCATGCCGGCTTCGGCGGCGGAAATCCTCGGCCGCCGTCGCCGCCGCTCGCTGGCGGCATCGTCGATGTTGAAGCCGGGTGAGAAGTCGCGGACCACCATGAACGAGCCAGCCCCACCCCGCGAGATCTGCTCGTTCACCGCCCGGCGGATGCCGGTCACCATGGCCGCCATCGCGATCACCACCATCACGCCGATGGCGACGCCGAGAATGGTGAGCGCGGCGCGGACCTTGGCCGTGCGGATCGCGTCGAAGGCCAGCGCCACACCTTCGGCGGCCCGGGTGAAGTAGGACCCACGCATCAGGGTGCTCATTCGTTCCTCATCGCGGCGATCGGGTCGAGGCGTGAGGCCTGGCGCGCCGGGTAGACGCCGGCAACCATCCCGACCAGAATCCCCAGGCCGACGGCCAGGCCGATCGACCAGGGCGCCACCGCAGCCGGCAGTGGTGTCAGCGCCTGAATCGCGAAGGCCAGCAACAGGCCCATGCCGATGCCCATGATGGCCCCACCGACCGACAGCGCCGCGGACTCGATCACGAACTGCCGCAGAATGTCGCGCCGACGAGCCCCCAGGGCCTTCCGGATGCCGATTTCCCGGGTGCGTTCCGCGACGGCCATCAGCATGATGTTCATGATCACGATACCGCTGACCACCAGCGAGACCGAGACCAGCATCGGCAGCGCCAGAAAGAGCACCGTCTTCAGCTTGTCCCAGGTGGACAGGGCGCCCTCGGCTGTCTGGATGTGGAAGTTGTTCTGGTCGGCCGGGCGCAGGCCGCGGCGCGCGCGCATCAGGGCCTCGACTTCTGCCCGGGCGGTCAGCATGTCCTCGGGGTTGAGCACCTGAATCGAGAGTTCCGCAATCGCGGTCGGTCGGTAGCCGCGTCGGGAGATCGGGGCCGTCAGGGGTGTGATCACGAAGTTGTCCCGCGACTGGCCGAACAAGGTCCCCTGCGATTCTACCACGCCGATGATCCGATGCGGCAGTCCGCCGAGGGTCACCATGCGCTGCAGCGGGTCACGGCCGTCGAACAGTCGGGTCGCAATGTCGTTTCCAATCACGGCCACGGCGGCGCCATACTCCACTTCAGGCGACGTGAAGGCGCGACCTTCGGCAATCTCCCAGTTCTTGATCCGGAAGTACTCTGCGTCGGCCATGGTCACCTGCACGCCGCTGGCAGTCCGCCCCTCCCAGGCCATGGTCGTGCTGGTCATGCGGAGCCTGGTCAGGCGGATCGGTGTCTGGACTTCGCGGCGGAGGTACTCAGCCTCCGCAAAGGTGATCGGCGGAGTCCGTCGCCAGCGGCGCCATTCCCCCCCCAGGTCCTCGAAGTCAAAGTTCGGTTGACGCCGGAGCTGGAAGGTGTTGACGCCGCCGATCACGCCGGTGACCGTGTCCTGGACGAAGACATTCATCCCCTGGATCACTGAGACCACGGCGATCAGGAAGGTGACACCGACCAGGACGCCCAGGGCCGAGAAGAAGCTCTTGAGCTTCTGGGTACGGATCGAGTCGAAGGCCAGACGGACTGCTTCGAAGAAGGGCATCAGGCCGCTGCGGACACGGGCGGTGGGTTGAGCCGGTCGCTGTCGACGCGTCCGTCGCGCAGCACCACGACCCGGCGCGCATGCTCGGCGATGTCGGGCTCGTGGGTAACGAGGATGACCGTCTGTCCCTGAGCATGCAGTTCGCCGAAGAGCCGCATGATCTCGACACTGGTGGCCGAGTCCAGGTTGCCGGTAGGCTCGTCGGCCAACAGAATCGAGGGGCGGTTCACCAGAGCCCGGGCGATGGCCACGCGCTGACGCTGGCCGCCGGACAGCTCGTTGGGACGATGATGCATGCGTCCACCGAGCCCGACCTGGGTCAGCGTTGCCTCGGCACGGGCGCGCCGTTCGCGCCGCCCGACACCGGCGTAGACCAGCGGCAGCTCGACGTTCTGCAGGGCGGTGGCCCGGGGCAGCAGATTGAAGGTCTGGAAGACGAAGCCGATTTCGCGGTTGCGGACGCGGGCGAGGTCGTCGTCGCGCATGGTCGACACCTCGTGGCCGTTGAGCCAGTAGCTGCCGGCGTCGGGGGTGTCGAGGCAGCCGAGGACGTTCATCATCGTCGATTTGCCGGAGCCCGAAGGCCCCATGATGGCGAGATAGTCGTTCCGCGTGATGACCAGGTCGACCCCACGCAGGGCCTTCACGATCTCGTCGCCCATGCGGTACTCACGGGTGATGCCGCTGATCCGGATGACGGCCTCGTCGGTCACGGGCGGGCTCCCGACTCCCCACCCACTTCCGTCGCTGCTTTGCCGCCGGCCTTGACGCTGCCGGGCGCCGGGGCGCCCTGCACCCGGACGGCCATGGAATCCTGCAGCAGCCGGATGGCCTGGTAGGTGCCGGAGACAATGGTGTCGCCCTGGGCCACGCCGCCCATCACCTCGAAGAAGTCCTCGCCGGTGATGCCGACCTTGACGGGCCGGAAGCGGACGATGCCGCCGGACAGCACGAAGACGCCTTCGCGATCGCGGTTTCGGGAATCGCTGCTGGTCGAACTGCCACTGCCTTCACGGGACACTTCCCCCCCGACCGGCGTGGTCGCGGCCTCGTCGCCGGTGCCCTTGGCGCTGTCGGTTCCCGGTACGGTGCGCGCGGTCAGCGCAATCATCGGGATGCTCGGCACCTGCTTGCGCACATCGGTAATGATCCGCGCCGTCATGCTCAGGTCGGGCCGGACATCGCGCGGGGGATTCTCCAGGGTGACTTCGACTTCGAAGTTCACCGCCTGATCGCCGCCGCCACCCGTGGCCGACACGGCGCTGTTGGCGATGCGGGTCACCCGCCCGACGAATGCCGTGTCGGGGAAGGCATCGATGGTGACATGGACGGAATCCTGCAGCGAGAGCCGCACCAGGTTGGTCTCGTCGACGCGGACCTTGGCCTGGATGGTCGAGAGATCGGCGATGTTCATCAGGGTGCCGACGTCGCGCGAGAAGGTGCCCGGCTGCGCGACCTCGCCCTCTTCGACGGCCAGCCGCACCACCCGCCCGGCAATCGGGGCGTAGAGCTTGGTCCGCGCCAGGTTGTCGCGCGCTTCCTTGAGCGAGGCGCGAGTCTGGAGGATCTGCGCCTCACCGGTCAGCAGCGACGTCTCGGCGTTCACCAGCGCCCGCTCGAGCTGTTCGATCGTCGCGGCCGGGACGGCGCCGGGCGTCACCCGCTGAATTTCGAGTTCGCGATCGAGATCCCGTCGGGCCTGGTCGCGGTTGTTGCGCGTCTGGGTGAGTTGCGCCTCGCTCACGGCAATCTGGGCCGTGGCGCGCTCCACGACGGAGGCGTACTGGACCGTATCCAGCTCGATCAGCAGTTGCCCCTTGCGGACCTCATCGCCCTCGCGCACATGGATGCGGATGATGCGACCGGTGACCTCGGAGGAGACGCCTGCACGACTCTTGGCGTCGATCTTTCCGCTGGCGACGACGCTGGCGTAGAGATCCCGCAGCTTCACCGTCTCGACCTTGACCTCGGGCGGCGCTTTGGCCGCCTGGACACGCCGATTGGCCAGCCAGCCGATCGGGCCGAGGAACAGGATCAGAACGAGGATGATCTTGATGAACCGCTTCATGCCCAAACTCCCGGGGGGGTGACAAACGGTCGCCGCATGCCGTGCGGGACGCGGGGATGATAGTGACGCACACCCGGCCATGCTGCCCCGGGATGGGAGAGGATGCCAGCGAGACTCTGACGGCCGACTCGTGACGTCGCCATACTTCAGGGACCCTCTCGATGGAGAACCGAACCTTCGTGCCTCTCTACGGCAGCCCCACAGGAAAGTTTCAAGGTGGCACGCGTGGCCCAATCGCCGGGTGGCGCGTGGCCCGCGCGGTGACCGCGATCGTCGTGGCGATGCTGTGGACGGGGTGCAGTCGCGGGCTGGTCCCCGTCGATCCGGCTGAGGCGGCGGCCCTGCGGACCAGCCAGCTCCGCGCCGCGCTCACTGTCGGCGAGGCGGCCTTGGGTGCCGAACTGGATCGGGTAGAGGCTGGTCACCGGGACCTGCAGCGGGTCGATACGCCGCTGGAAACCGGCCTGGTGATCCGACGGCGTGACGTGGTGGTGGCGAGCAGCGGGGTGTCGCGCTCGGCCGACCTGCCCGGCCCGGGGTACCGCCTGATCGAGACACCGCTGGTCCGACTGCTGGCCGTCCGGCTCGATCGCGACACGCTCTCCGGTACTCTCACCCTCCTGCTCGATGCGGTCCCCGGGATTCCCCGCGGTGGTGAGGCACTTACCACGCTGACAGCAGCCGAGGGCGTCGTTGCGTGGCAATGGTCGAGCCCACCGGGTCACGGGTTCGATCAGGCCGCGGATGTGCTGGCGGCGGTGGAGCAGTGGATGCAACCGGTGGCAACGGTCACGGGAGGCCCTCCGCCGGGAGCCACACCTACCACGTGGGGGACCGCCGCCTGGCTCATGCTGCTGGTCGGCCTCGGTGGGCTCGGTGTGGCAGGATGGTGGCGCGGCCGCATGACGGGCCAGGCCCCGCTGCCACGACCCGTCGCAATCCTCGGATTGCTGGTATTGCCCTGGGTGGCACGCCGTGGTGCGGAGTGGGTGGTCCCCGCCGTCAGCACGGCGTCGCTCTGGCAGTGGTTCCTCTGGCAGGGCGTGCTGGTGATGGCGTTGGCCGCGTTGGTGCTGCTGCTGCTGCCGCCCCAGCCGGACCAGCCTGGTGCGCGCCGCTGGACTGGGCCGGTGCTGCTCGTGCTCAGCATCATCGCCCTGCTGGGCATGGAGTGGTGGCGGCCCGCCACGGGCTGGCCGGTGTGGTTGCCGTGGCTCCAGGGCCTGGGGCTCTGGCTGCTGCTGGTGCCGATGGCCGAACGCTCCCGTCTGATCAGTGGTGCCGCGGCGGTCAGTCTGTTGGCCATGCTGGCCACCTGGGGCGTGTCGCTCGATCGGCGGATGACCGGCGCCCACGAGGACCTCGCGCGACTGCGCGCCGGGGTCGATGCCGAGGCGATGGCGGCACTCGATGAGTTCGCCGCCACCGCGCGTGACGCCGGGGCCACGCGGCTGGACCGTCTCTATGCGGCCTGGAGTCGGTCCCGGCTGGCCACGCTGCCGGTGCCGATCCACCTGGCACTCAGCGATGGCGAGCGGCACTGGTTCGACGCGATTGCCCTCGACTCGGTGGCAGTGGCCTGGGCTGATCTGGATTCGCTGGTCGCCGTGGCGGATCGTCATCCGTACCGGAGTGCGCTGATCCGCGACGGGGTGACCTACCAGACCCTGGTACTCCCTTTCCCGGGTGATACCGTGGCCACGGTCACCATCGGGCCACGCTCCAGACTGCTGGCCCCCACGCGGGTTGGCCGGTTGGTGGGATGGCGCCCGGATGGCCCGCCGGGATACAGCTTGACTGCCGGCCCCTGGACGCCGGATTCTGTGGCGGCCGCCGGCCTGGTCTTCGGGCGTCGCGGCAGAATGCTGCGGGCCAGCGTCCCGCTGGGGACCGCCGATGACGGCATGACCGTCCGCGCGACCGTCGCCATGGCATCACCGCAGCCCTTCGCCGTGCGGGCGCTGCTCACCCTGCTGCTGGACATCGGGGTGATCGTCGCCCTGTGGTGGGGCATCGGTCTGGCACTCGGACGCGACCATGCCGGCCGTCGATCCGCGCCGGGTCGCTCGCACCGTCGGATGCTGACCGGGGCGCTGGCGGCGTTCTTCGTGATTCCCGCGCTGCTGTTCACCGGGTGGTCCGCCTTCCAAGTGCAGCAGGAGGCTCGGCGTGAGGGTCAGCGCGAGGTAGCCCGGGCGCTGGGTGGATTGGACGCCTGGCGTGCCGCCGAAGCGGCGGCAGAGGCCACGCCGCAGGTGTCGGTGTTGCAACGGATGGCGTTCGACATCGACGCGGAATTGGGGGTGTATCGCGGCGGGATGCTGATCGCCAGCAGCACGCCGCTGTTGGCCGATCTCGGGCTCATGCCACCGGTCATCCCTCCGCTGGAGCTGGCCACTGCCGTACTCCCCGGTGAAGCCGTCGTGATCGAACCGGCCACCCTGCCAGTGCGGCTCGGCTTCGAGGATGTCGGCGACTCGGTGGGCACACTGCTGGCCGCCCTGCTGCCTCGGAGCAATGCCGATCGGACTGCCGAGCAGACGGATCTCCTGCTCCTGCTGCTGCTCGCAGCCCTGGTGGGTGGACTCGGCGCGGTCCGGGTGGCGGGCTGGGCGGCCCAGAGCCTGTCCCGGCCGATCGAGCGGCTGACCCATCTGGCCGGCGCCATCGGTCGGGGCGAGTCGGTGGTCCCGCCGGCTGCCGGGAGTTCGCTGGCCGAGTTCACGCCAGTGTTCGATGCCATTGCCCGCATGGAGCGGGATCTGCGCACCAGTGAAATGGAACGGGCCGAGGCAACGGCCCAGGCCGCGCGCATCACCGCCTGGGGTGAGATGGCCCGTCAGGTGGCGCACGAGATCAAGAATCCGCTCACTCCGATGCGTCTCGGCCTGCAGCACCTGGAACGCCTGCGCGCCGATCAGCGGCCGGACTTCGCCGAGCGGGTGGGGGAGACCGCCGACCGGCTGCTGCGCGAGGTCGATCGCCTCGACCGGATTGCCCGGGCCTTCGCGCGGTACGGGGGGCCACCGGCCGAGGGGGCGCCGCTGGTCTTGATCGCCATCGCCCCGGTGGTCCAGGAGGTGGCTGCGCTGTTTGCCCTGGGTGGCACCGTGCCGACCGTGGTCGTGGAGGTGGCGGAGGGCATGACGGCCGCCACCCGCCAGGAGGAACTGATCCAGGTGCTGCTCAACCTGCTGGAGAACGCCCGGCAGGCTGGCGCGACGCAGGTGCGGTTGGTGGGTCAGGGCGCCGTGCTGGAGGTCCAGGACAATGGCGCAGGCATGACATCCGAGCAGATCGCGGCGGCCTTCGAGCCGACCTTCTCGACCACGACCAGCGGGACGGGCCTGGGCCTGCCCATCGTCCGGCGACTGGTGGAAGGGTGGGGCGGGGAGGTGGCGCTGCGGTCGACACAGGGGGAAGGGACCGTCGTTTTGATCAGTTTCAACCTGCAACCTTACGTTGGGTATGAGGGGACCAACGTCTGACGGATTCGTCTCGTAATAGCTGGTGAGCCCATGGTGCATCGACTCCCGATGTCTCCACTGGGTCAACCTCGTGAGTCTGGAGCGATCGCTATGAAGTACCGTTTGACACTGATGGCCCTGATGGCGGTCTCGGCGACCTCCCTGTCGGCGCAGGGCGGCGGCGGGATGGGCCAGGGCGGCGGCGGGATGGGTCAGCGTGGTGGTGGGATGGGCGGCCAGGGCCGCGGCATGATGACCAACATCAACACCGCGACGCTGGAGCAGCTCGAAACCTGGTTCAAGTTCACCGTAGAGCAGAAGACCAAGGCCGACGGCATGGTCAAGACCCGTGACTCGGTGGCCACACCGCTGAACACGTACCGGCAGACGCTCATCCAGCAGGCCATGGCGGCCGCCGGTGGTGGCGACGCGGGTGGTGGGCGTCGTGGCGGTGGCGGCATGGGCGGCTTCGCTCAGCTCCCGGCCGACTCGCAGACCAAGCTGGATGCCGCGCAGACCAAGTTCCGTGAGAGCCTCCGCTCGGTGCTGACCGGGCCGCAGCTCCCGACCTTCGACTCGCTGGTGCAGGCCGCCGGTCGCGGCGGTGGTCGTGGTGCCCGTGGCGGCGGCGGCGGTGGCCGCGGCGGCGGCGGTGGCGGCGGCGGGATCTGATCCTGCGCGCCTTCCTGCTGGTGCTGGTTCTCGCCGGGTGTGGTGGAGCTGAACGCTCTGCTGCACCCGGCGAGGGTTTTCCGGCTGGGTTCCCGGACGATGTGGTCGTGACCACTGCGCAGCTCGCGCCCGGCGACACGGCCTCGTTGCTGGAGATCATGCGCGGCACCATGGCCGATCTCGATGCCGCCCTGGATCAGATGGAACGGTTGGACACCACGCTGGTTGCAGCAGCCGGTGCCACCCACCACCTCACGCTCTGGTCACAGCAGGGGCGCCCGCGCAAGCTGGTCGTGGCCAGTCCGGAGCACGGCGGCATGGTTGGCGAGGAGTCCGCCTACTGGTTCGTCGACGACGAACTCCGCGCGGCACTGCTGCCCGACGACGGCTTCTTCCTCGAAGCGGACCGCATCCTGCTCTGGACCGACGCGGGACTGGATCCCATCCGCGATGTCGATCCGGAGATCCGCATGGAGCGCGAGGTCGCGCTGCTCGCCGACGTCGCCGCCTGGCTCACATTGCTGGGCCTCAGTCCCACACCCTGACCTGACCACACAGCCCCAGAAGCGGCACCGGTAGTCGGCGCCACTCCCAGGGCAGATGCCTCAGTGCTGGTGGGCGCTGGTCGCCGGTCGCACCCGCAGCCAGGCCGCCAGGCCCAGCGGAGTGCGGGTGCCGTAGTCCGCTTCAATCGCAGCCGGGATGCGATGCGCGCTGCCCGACACGCCCCATTGCAGTACCACACTGCGATGCGTGAGCAGCGGGCGCGTCACGCCCACGGTGAGCGCCGTGACGGGCAACATGTCACCGCCGGGCAGGCGGTCGATCGCCAGATCACCTGCCGACTTCTCGACCCATTCCCCGCGCACAAAGAGCGTGGTCCCTTCGGTGCGGCCCAGCGCGCCTTCGACCACGACACTGCGGGTCCAATCATGCCCCTGGTGCCGATTGGCCCCGTAGACGACCGCCGTGCTCAGGTCGCCGAGCCCCGTGGCCCTCGTGTTCTGCACCGAGGCGCTGAGGCGCTGTACCGCCTCATGGGGGTGACTGGCCTCGGCGCCTTGGAGATCACCGTAGCTCGCCTGCATGCTCCACTGGGGCGTCGGCTGCCAGGTGCCGCGCATCGACCAGGAGTCGAGTCGATTGCGCTCGATGTCGCCGCGCTTCTCATCGGGTGCGCGACCGTTGAACCGGGAGCCTTCGAGCCGCAGCGTCGACGTGAAGAGCGCCCCGGTCACTACACCGAAGGAGATGTGCGTGGCGTCCTGCCAGTGATGTGCGATGGGTGCGAGCGCACCAGTCATGGCGCTGGGGCGGTGCATGAAGGCGGGCGGCCCCAGCGCAGGCTCACCGGCCGCCGCGAGGTAAATCAGCCCCGCCAGGCCCGGAATGATCGGATGTTCCAGCGAGGCGCCCAGCTCCATCACCAGGTCGTGTGGATGCTGCGCGTCGTGCAGCGGCTCACCCTGCCAGGTCTCACCGCTCTGCAGCAGAAGCGGATACCCCGCGCCACCGACGGTGGCCGGCTCGGCGCTGACCATGGCGCGCAGGTGGAGCAGGCCGGTGCCCACGGGGCGCAGCGCGCTGCCCATGATCCAGTTGGTGCCCACCACGGCCGTGCGTCCCCGGGTGCTGCCGGGCGCCGAGAGGAGCAGGTCGACCTGGCCGTGCAGCATGCCGGTCCAGCGGCCGCTGGTGCCGTGCCAGGCCTGCATGGTGCCCAGATCGGGAATCCACGAGGTGCCCGAGCCGAGGCGGGAGAGTGGCAGACCGAGGGCACCGGTGGGCATCGCGGCGGCGGCCTGGTGATGATGGTGTTCGGCGGCTTGAGCAGATGCGTCGGCGACAAGTCCGAGGCTCAGCGCCAGCACGATGGTACCTGTGCCCCGCCGGGGGCGCAGTGGACAGCGAATCATGAATAGCTCCGTAGGACAGCCTGATGCCGACGCCAGTGGTGACGGCATGTGAGCCCCGATCCGTGAGGGTCGGGTGCGATGGTATGGGGAGGGAGAACTCCCTCCGGCTGTCAGAGCTGTTGCGGCGGTGGGACGGGTGGCTGCCCGCAGCGGGATTCCGGCCAGGAGGCCGGTCCGGGGATGGCCTGGCGTTGTTCGGATGTGTGGTGAGCCGAGTCGGGCTCCGCGTGGAGCACCAGCGGTGGCTGAGGTGCGCTGCACGTGGTGGTGAGCGCACACGAGGTCGGCGGGCAGTGCGGGCACTCCGCCGGGTCGGTCGCCGATGGTGCGATGGGCGCGGCATGGTGCCCGGTGTGGTCTGCCGCCGCCGGGTGAGTGTGGTCGACACAGTGCGCTGAACGCCGGGGTGATGCTGCCACCGGCTGAAGCAGCAGGCCCAGCGCGAGAACCAGGCGGAGCAATGTCCGGAGCAGTGCCGACGTGGCGGAGCAGGGGCGACCCATGGGCTGAAGATAGCCGCAGGCCTGCGGTGACCGCGTCGGATCGATGGGCGGCGCGTCGAACGGCACCCTGCGTCCCGACCCGAGCCGCGAGGCTTCGGCGTCTCCTGCGGGGAGGGTATCTGCTGGCTCGTGTACAGGCTGCGGCGGTGATCGGTGTCGAGGCCTACCCGGTGGCCGTCGAGGTCGACATCACCAATGGTCTTCCGTCCTTCACCACGGTGGGGCTGCCCCTGGGTGCGGTCAAGGAAGGGCGGGAGCGCGTCGCTGCAGCGCTCGGCAATGCCGGCTTCCAGTTGCCGCTCCGCCGCATCACCGTCAATCTCGCGCCCGCCGATGTGCCCAAGCGGGGCAGCGCCTTCGACCTGCCCATTGCCATTGGTCTTCTGGTGGCCAGTGGCCAACTCTCGGGCGAGGGGCTGGAGAACGTGCTGCTGCTGGGGGAACTCGGTCTGGAGGGCGATCTCCGACCAATCCGTGGGGCGCTGCCCATCGCCCTCGCTGCCGGGAGCATGGGGTGTACCGAACTCTGGGTGCCGCTGGCCAATGTCGCCGAGGCGGCGGTGGTGCAAGGGGTGACTGTGCGGGGCGTGCCGACGCTGCTGGCGGCGTGTCGGCATCTCACTGGTGAGGCACCCTTGCCGTCGGTGCGGACCGACGGCGCGCAGCTCATGGCGGCGGCGTCACCCGTTGCCGTGGACTTCGCCGATGTCAAAGCCCAGCAGGTGGCCAAGCGGGCGCTGGAAGTCGCGGCGGCTGGTGCCCACAATGTGCTGCTGGTGGGCCCGGCCGGGTCGGGCAAGACCATGCTGGCGCGGCGGCTCCCGGGCATTCTCCCCAGTCTCTCGCTCGCCGAGGCGCTCGATGTGACCCGGATCCATAGCGTGGCGGGGCTGCTGCCGGCCGGCGATGCGCTGGTGACCAGCCGCCCCTTCCGCGCGCCGCACCACACCATTTCCTACGCCGGCCTGATCGGCGGAGGTGCTGTGCCCAGACCCGGCGAGGTCTCGCTGGCGCATCATGGTGTGCTGTTTCTGGACGAGGTCGCCGAACTGCCCCGGCATGTGCTCGAAATGCTGCGGCAGCCGCTGGAGGATGGTCAGGTGACCATTGCCCGGGCCGCCATGACGCTGGCCTATCCGGCGCGGTTCCTCCTGGTGGCGGCCATGAATCCGTGCCCCTGCGGCCACGCGGGCGATGCCAATCGGCAGTGCTCCTGCTCACCCGCCGCGGTCGAGCGCTACCTCGGCCAACTGTCCGGCCCGCTGCGCGATCGGGTGGACATCCAGTTGCAGGTGCCGGCTGTTGGCTACGGCGACCTGACCAGCGCCGACGCGGTCGAGTCGAGCGCCGTGGTCCGGAGTCGGGTGGAGGCGGCGCGGGCTCGGCAGCGGGCCCGGTTTGCCGACTGCCCCGGCGTGCACGCCAACGGCCACATGGGTCCGCGCGAGGTGACGCGATATGTCCCCCTGGGCAGCGACGCCGAGTCGGTGCTGCGTCGGGCCATGGAGCGGCTGGCCCTTTCGGCGCGGGCCTACCACCGGATCCTCAAACTGGCGCGGACCCTGGCCGATCTGGAGAACGTTGCCGATGTCGCTGCCCGGCATGTGGCGGAGGCGGTGCAGTATCGCGGGTTGGATCGGGGGCGGGCGGAGGGGCGGTAACCGACGCCGCAGAGTGGTTTTGCCGTGTTCCGTGTGTTTTGCACGAGTGGAGTCGCGTTCTCTTTGTTAGTCAAGTTGTTGCAGTGAAGTAACTTGTGAAATCGCGCCTTCTGCGGCATGGATATTGCAGGTTTAATCGCTTGGTTCTTGCCGTCCCTGGTGTTGTGGTAATGGTCCTCTCATCCTTACTGGCTTCTGGTGGAGGTTCTCATGGCTCGTCTCCTTGTAGTCGTCCTTGGTGTCTTTCTCGCTGGATGCGTCCAACCGGCGGAGCGCATCCTTCCGTCGCCCGATGCGCAAGGCGTCTCCATCACTCCTAGCGCTAGCGCCCGTCTCGCTCGGTATGATGGGATGAAAATGAGGGCTAGGCTTTTCACCTTGAAGAACGGGGTGAAACAGGTGAGGGCTACTAGGGCGTTGCAATTCAAGCGCGTAGGGGACCGACTTTCTCTTGAGCATCGCTCAGAGACCTTCATGCGCGTCAGTGGGGAAGGGTGGGAATTGGTTGGTGGTGGCGTCGCCCATGATCAGCAACTCCCAAATTGTGAGGTCGGAGTGGCCATGGAAAATCAGCCGCAGCTTCCCTGCTTTCCGCCGTGGTGTGGCGACGTAGACGACGTCGAGCCGTGTACTCCGGACGAAGAGTACGGCGGAGGTGGTGAAGGAGGAGGGGGCGAGGGTGATCCTGTTCAAACATTTTTTACCCAGGTTTTCACAAACACGTCCTATGCTAATGACGTCGCTGACACATACACGGCTTTCGCTGCCGCAGATTCCACGGTGCCTTTGAGTGCAGTTCATGAGGACTCCATTCTCATCGTCGCTGAGGATCTAGATGACGGACGTACCGGGGCTGCACTCACCTCCGAAGGAAGGCTTCTCTCCGTCAATTTAGCGGTAGGTGGTGCCTACACTCAGATTGACTTCGCGTATGAAGGAGATAATCTCAGCGCTTTGTACCAGAGCATCGTTACGGATGAAGGCGACACCTTGGTTGTCGAGATCACGGAAGAACTGACCGAATATCAGCTGTACGGCGATATGAGAACCATCTTAGGCCTTTCTGCTTCGATGCGTGCCACGGACCACCCTTGCTGGGCTCAGGGGGTCGCCGCGGGAGGTGCTCTCCTCATGGCTGGCATTCTCACCGCCCCGCTTTGGTTGCCGGCAACCATGGCGTCTTCCACCGTTGTCGTGGGTGTTACAATGGCGGCATCGGCCATCGGCTCTTTTATTCCTCCGGGGCCGAGAGCTGCCTTCGAGGGGGCAGTAAGTTCAGTCCCCTACACAGCGGTGGGATGGATGAAGACAGTCCACCCATGGACGAAGATTACAAGTACTGCAGGCTCCATCGTCTCTGTCGTCGTCGCGGGGGCAAGTCTGGTCAGTTGCCTGAACAACTCTGAGGAGTAGTCCCAGGTGGTGGGTAGATGCGCAATCGAGTCCGGTGCTGCCATGTGCCTGGTGCGGGCATGGTAGTCTTGCAGTTGTCGAAGATGGGCCGTGTTCTGAGGGCGGCACTTTCCCTCGGTGCTCTGCTTGGTGTCGTGGCGGTATGCACGGGCGGGATCTTCGCTCTACTCTTCGGCGTCGTAGCTCGTGAGATTGTCCCGTTTCCTGATTCGCTGAGCTTGATTGGTCGCGCGGGCTTGTTGTTCGCAGCGGGCGGTGTGTTTGGGGCGTTTATCCTCAGACTCCTGACTTACAATGACGCGCAGGTGCGTGTCAAGCAAGGGAACCTCCGGTTGGCTTTCCAGGTCACTTTTGTGGCTGTGGTCATTGCCTTTTTCTATTCACAGTGGCCGCCCCCGTTTGGTCGAGTGCCACAGGCTATATTCGTTGTCAGCATGTGCATTGCGGCGCTGTCAGGTGGCCAGATGTATGGGGATATTGTCTACCGAATGTTTGCTCGGAATGCCGGTGTTGACTTGTCTGGAATTCCAGCCTCATCGGAAGAGCGGGCTCTGCCTTCTGACAGAGAGGATTGGGTCGAGCCGTCGTCCGTACATGACCACAGGCCGAAGTTTGGCAGGCGTTTAAGGCCTCTCCAGAGGCCCCGCAGGTATCCTGATGCAACCTGACATTGCTCCTACACGGAGTCTGCTGTCACGCTGGCGCCCTCTCCTTGCTCCCGTATTCGCCAGGCTGCTGGTCCGTGATCGGTATGACGGTCGGCGTATCCCCGGAGTGATTGGCGCTGTGCTCGCGATCGGCGGCATCGCTGGTCTGATCGCGGCCGCGCTGGGTTCGCTGCTGTGGCTCGGATACACGGCCTGGTACCGCCCACCGGCTTCGGACTACGCCGGGGACTTCACGTTTCTCGTCCTGCTGCCGTTCCTCCTCTGTGGTGTTGTCGGCGCCATGGCTGCGGTGGCCATCCACATTGCTTCGGCCTTGAAGCAGGGCGTGCCGTCGGTTGCGGTTCTGCGCTGGTGTATCGCCATTCCGTCGTTTGTCGTGATGGCCCTGTTGTTTCTGGCTGTCGGTACCACGCAGGCCATGGCCGCCGTGGTCCTGCTGCTGGTTGTCTCCGCGGCGGTGTGGGGAATCGAACTCGCGCCCACGGTCCGGACCCTGTTCGCCGAGCCGTCAGAGTAGCGCGTCGCGCAGCGTCCGGCCGCCGAATCGGCGGATGACCTTCCGGATCCTGCCCGGTTCCTGTCGGGACCATGAGACGGCCATGAAGCCAATGATCGCCGGAACAATCAGGCTCTTCGCTGTGAGCGCCGTGCCTTCGACCATCCGGATCACCGTGATGGGGACCATGCATCCAGCCCAGAGCACCCGTGGTGCCACCATTGGCAGGCCGAGACCTGCGCGGCACAGGACCGTCGGACCGTCGCGGGATGAGCCCGGATGGGTCCGCACCCACACCCCAAGGGGACAGGTCTACTGGTGGAACACAGGGGACATTTCTATTGGTGGTTGACATGGTGGTTGCCCGCCCTTGACGCCGGTCCATGACCCATGTTTTTCTTTTGTCGGACGGGCTCTCCGCCGCTTCCAACAATTCCGGGAGGATGTATGAAAAAGGTCCTCGAAAAGAAGACCATGGGTCCAATCGCCGTCGCAATGCTGGTCGTGGCCGGTGTCGCCTACGCATCCCAGGGCAAGACCAGCTGGAGTGCCGACTACCCGTGGTTCTGTTCCAGTGGTGCCCAGCAGTGCACCCTCTGGTCGGCGGACAACCAGGTGGCCTCGCCCTTCCAGCGTGGACACAATTGCCCGAACCTCTCTCTGTTCAACTCGACAGTCGATGTTGTAGAAAATTGTTCGTACATCGACGGCAACCCGTAGTCTCCACCGCTTCACGTCTGGCGGGCGCGCCTCATCACCGTGATTGCTCCGGCTCTGTTCTGCGGGCCATTCCTGATTGCACCCTGGACTTGACGTGAATCCGGATCGCACGGTCCCGTTGCGGCGAAGCACCACGCCGACGGTCGTTGTTCTGGCGTGGTCGATCTCGGGTCTCCTGGCGGGTGCGTGCGGGGCACCGGCCTCTGTCGATCAGGCACAGGGTGTGTCAGCGGCCATGCCAGAGCTGGAGCGGGTCAGTTTCGCTCATGGGATCGACACGCTCGCCTGGTTGCCGGGCAGTCGGATTGCGGTCTCCCTCGATGGCCGAGTGGCGATCGGCGGGTCCTTCGGACTTGGCCGACACGAAGGCCTCACGTTGCATGTGTTCGAGCCGGGTGCGGACGACATGGTCTCGGTGTCGCGTCAGGGGGATGGACCTGGGGAGACCAGGAACGGCGGGATCGTGACCAGCGTCGGCAATACGTTCGTCCTCATTGAGACGAGCCGCGATGCGGTCATCACCTATACGTCCGTCGGAGAACTGCTCGGAGAGCAGCGCGCCAACCTTGGCCGTGGGCTTCCGTTGCAGACGTATCGGGACTCGACCGACCTCATGGCGCCGATCATCGAATCAGATTTTTCGATGTTTCCCGACTTCGTCTGGCGGCAGGGCCATGGCAGCAGTGGGGGGAAGCGGTCACTGATCCCTTTCACGGACTCACTGGTCAGTGACTTCCTTGCCCGCAAGGGATCCATTGGTGTTCCGGTGTATGCTGCCGGAGAAGGTCGCGTGGCAATCGCGGATTCCCGGAGCTATGTCATCGGCCTGTACGACGGGTCTGGACGGCGACTGAGCGTATTCTCCCACGCGCCGACTCCCGTCCGGCGGGACAGCCTGGAACTGGCGGACGAAACCAGGCGACTGCGGGGTATGCTCGACGAACCGGAACTCTTTCCCGGTAGCTGGAGGCGCATTGGTGCACGCCTGGATACGCTGGCCCGGGAGGCCCTCCCGTACTTCGGGCAGAACGGCCTGCAATTCGATGACGCCGGGCGTCTATGGGTGATCGGCCGACAGGGTGAGGCCACCTTCGTTCATGTGTACGCCGATACCACGTTTGTGGGCGAAGCGACGTTGGCTTGCCGCAAACCGGGAAAGCACATCGCGCTTCAGGGGCAGTGGTTGGCACTCCTTTGCGAAACCATGAGTGAGTCCGCTCCCTTCGCGCTTCAACTGTATTCGATTCGGGGGTAGCCGGGCTGGAGGCGCGCCCACGGTGCGGACCCTGCTCGCCGAGCCGTCAGAGTAGCGCGTCGCGCAGCGTCCGGCCGCCGAAACGGCTGATGACCTTCCGGATCCTGCCCGGTTCCTGTCGGGACCATGAGACGGCCATGAAGCCAAACATCGCCGGAACAATCAGGCTCTTCGCTGTGAGCGCCGTGCCTTCGACCATCCTGATCACCGTGATGGGGACCATGCATCCAGCCCAGAGCCCCAGACCCAGCAGGACGCGCACCCGGATCGACAGTGGCGATGCCAACACGGCGTCCCATCCGACGCGGTGGATGACAAACGCGGCCATGATCCCTGCCAGGCCGAAGGTGATGCCGCAGAGGCACATGACGCCCAGGACACCAGTGAGGCCATTGTCACCGCCCAGCTTCACAAAGGCCCTCTCGGGCGACAGCAGGTAGGCCACCAGGAGCATGCCCCCGCCGGCCAAGGCTCCACGGACAAAGCCATCCACCCCCAGCAGGGCGGTCAGGCGCACCAGGTGGCCGCCGGAGACGGGGCGTCGCGGTTGGAGATCCGGGGGCATGCGAGTATCCTCCAAGGGTCCGGCCGTACCGCCGGGGTGACCGAAACATACTCAGGAGTTCCGGGATGATGTCCTTGTACGCTGCGCCCGTTCGCCGCGGCTGGCTGGCCGCCGGGGCCATGCTGTGCGCGCTGGCCCCCACGCTGGCCGGGCAGGCCCAGCGGACCCAGCCGATCGACTCGGCCTACACCGCCCAGATCAAGGCGCTGCTGACCGATCCGCGCATTTCGACCGAACTGGTCGACCACCTCCCCGCCTCGGCGACCGTGCCGACGCCACTGGCCTTTCACGGCCGGATCGTCGGGCAGCCGGGCGAGGTGACCTACGCCAAGGACATCCACCGCTACCTCGAAGCAGTGGCCCAGGCCTCCGGCGGCCGAGCGAAGGTGTGGAGCATCGGCAAGACCGAGGAGGGGCGTGATCTCATCGTCATGGCGATTGCCGATGAGGCCACCATCCGCGACCTCGACCGCTACCGCGGCATGCTGCACCAGCTCACGGACCCCCGGGTCACCACCGAGGCCCAGGCCCAGGCGCTGCTCAAGACGGCCAAGCCGATCTACTGGGTGACCAGCGGACTCCACTCGCCGGAGCGCGGCGGCCCCGAGATGCTGATGGAGATGGCCTACCGGATGGTTGTCGACGACGGCGAGATGATGCGGCGGATCCGCGGGAACGTGATCACCTTCATCACCCCGGTGCTCGAAGTCGATGGTCGGGAGAAGATGGTCGACACCTACTACTACAACAAGAAGTTCGGGCAGGACGGCAACCTCACGATGGTCTACTGGGGCAAGTACGTCGCGCACGACAACAACCGCGACGGCATGGGCCAGTTCCTGGCGCTGACCCGCCACACCACCCGCACCTTCCTGGAGTGGAAGCCCACCGTCCTGCACGACCTGCACGAGGCGCAGACCTATCTGTACTCCTCCACCGGCAGCGGCCCGTACAATGAGGCGCTCGATCCCATCGTGGTCGACGAATGGTGGCTGCTCGCCAAGACCGACGTGCTCGAGATGACCAAGCGCGGCGTGCCCGGCGTCTGGACCTACGGCTTCTACGACGGCTGGACGCCGAACTACCTGTTCTTCGTGGCCCATTCGCACAACGCCATCGGGCGCTTCTACGAGGTGGCCAGCTACGGTCCCGAGAATCGTGTGGTCACCGCGGGTGGCGCCGGATCCCGGGAGTGGTTCCGTCCCAACCCGCCGCTGCCCCGGATCAACTGGGGACCGCGCGCCAACGTGAACATCCAGCAGTCGGCGCTGCTCTTCTCCATCGACCGGGTGGCCCGGGACCGGGAACTTTTCCTGGAGAACTACTGGCTCAAGAACAAGCGGGCCATCGCCCGCGGAACGCAGGGGCCGATCCGCGGCTGGGTGGTCCCGGCCGCGTCGGGCGCGCCGGTGAACACCGCCGAAGCCATCAACGATCTGCGCACGCAGGGGCTGGAGATCCATCGCGCCACGGCGGCGTTCACCGTCGAGGGACGGCGGGTCGAGATCGGCGACTTCATCATCCGCGGCGACCAGCCCTACCGGACCCTCGGGGACATGTACTTCTCGCTGCAGAACTTTTCGCCCACCAATCCTTCGCCCTACGACGACACCGGCTGGACCTTCCCGCTGATGCGCAACATGACGATGTACACCATCGGCGACTCGACGCTGCTGACCCGCCCCATGGCGCTGGTCACGGCCAACGTGCTGCCGGCGGGCGGCATTGCCGGCACCGGGAACGTCGTCATCGTGCCGCATGTCGGTGACAATGCGCTGGCCACGTTCCGGTTCCGGTTCCCGCAGGTCCGGATGCTGGCCGCTGAGGAGGCCTTCGAGGTCGACGGGCGCCGCTTCGGTGCCGGCGCCTTCATCATCCCGCAGGCCAACCGCGGCGCGCTCAGTCCGGTGCTCGCATCGCTGGGCCTGTCGGCCGTGGCCGTGGCGCGGATGCCGACGGTCCGGACGCATCCGCTGACGGTACCTCGCATCGGCTACATCCACTCCTGGGGATCCACGCAGGACGAAGGCTGGGTGCGGGCGGCCCTCGATCACTACGGCATTCCCTACCACTACTTCGGCGAGCCGAAGGTGCGGGAAGGCACGCTGCGCGATCGGTACGACGTGATCATCTACCCGCATGGCGGCAGCGGCGTCACCGGCGGGGCCACCATTGCGGACAAGCCGGTGCCCTACCGGCGGACGGCGGAGTTCCAGGCGATCGGCTATCCCGATTCCACCGACGACATCCGCGGTGGTCTGGGCCAGGAGGGTGCCCGCGCCCTGTACGAGTTCGTACAACAAGGCGGCACCCTGATCATGGAGGGCGGCACGGCGCCACTCTTCCCCAGCCTCGGGCTGGTCCCCGGGGTGCGGCAGGAGACCGTGCAGGGGCTCTTCTCCCGCGGCTCGGTGCTGCGGGGCGTGATTGCCGATCAGCGCTCCCCGCTGGTGTACGGCTATGCCCACACCGAACTGCCGGTGTACTTCAAGGGCTCACCAATCCTGAATATTCACGATCAACCGGCCGTCACCCCGACCAGTACCACGGTGCCCTCGGCGCAGAACATCACGCCGATGGCCAACCGCCTGCAGCTCTCCGGCTGGGACCCTGATCGCAGTGGGGTGGCCTACGCCGCCATTGCGGGCGACACCGTCACGGCTGCCGGAGGCGGCCCTGGCCGTGGCGCAGCCGGTCCCGGACGCGGGGCCGGGGCTGCAGGGCCGGGACGAGGTGCCGGTGCGGCAGGCCCCGGGCGTGGAGCAGCAGGCGCGGGCCCGGGTCGTGGTGGACCTGGCCGCGGTGGCCCCGGTGCCGGTGCCACCCTGCCGGGCGTCACGGCCGACCCCGCCGTATCGGTGCGGGCGGTGATCCGCTTCCCGGAATCGGGCAGCGACATGCTGCTGTCCGGCACGCTGAGCGGCGGAGACGTTCTCGCCGGACGCGGTCAGTTGGTTGATGCCCGGATCGGTCGCGGCCACCTGGTGATGTTCGCCATCCGACCCTTCTGGCGCTGGCAGACGCAGGGGACCTACAACCTCGGCTTCAACGCCATCATCCATTGGGACCAGCTCCAGGCCGGGCAGCCGTAACCGGCCGGCGGACGGGAGTGCGAGGCGGGGTGTCCGGATCGGGCACCCCGCTTCGTCATGCGGGGTGTGCTGCTAGGTTTGTGACCATGCCTATCATGTGTATGCCTGGTCGACTGCTGCTGGTCGCGTCCTGCCTGAGTACGGCCGCCTGCGGCGCGGCCCCCGACCGCGGCGATCCGGTCGCCTCATCTGCCGCCGTTGGCGCGCTGCCGGAGCGGGAGCTTGCCGCGCTGGCTTGTACACCGCTCTTCCGTCCCACCGACTCGCTGCCGCCGCAGGTCGCCATCGGTGCCGTCAGTGAGCGCGGCGTGATGGCCTGGCAGCCCCTGGGCATGCCGATGCTGGTCCTGCGCCACCCGGATGGACATGAGGTACGGATCGACGGATTGGGTGACCGCACGCGGTTCCTCGCGGTGGCCCGCCTGGGCTGGGTCGGGGATACCCTCACCCTGACCGACGGGGAATCGAACCGCCTGCATCGCTTCCTGCCGGATGGCACTGTCCTGGGAACCGTGCTGGCGCCCGCCATCCGGAGCTGGGCGGCCCCCGACCCGACCAGCCTGATCGCCATAGCGCCGCGCGGCTTTGCGGCGGGCGTGGCCGACAGTGCCTGGACGCTGATCCGTGCCCGTCCCGGTCAGGCCCGGGTGGATTCAATTGCCCGCGTCGCCAGCCCACCGTGGCAGATGATCCGCCTGCCGGGGGGCATGGACCTGCACCCGCTGTCCGTCCTGACGCTGGCCGGCCTGTCCGCGAACGGCACGCGTTGGTGCGCCACACGGGTCGGCGACGACGGCATGCACCTGCGCTGCGAGACCACGGCTGGGGAACTCCTGTTCGATCGGCTGCTGTCGGTGCCGCATCGGGCGCTGTCTGATGAACTCTACGGTCGGATCGTCATGCAGTACGCGACGCCCGAGGCCAATCATCCTGATTCCCTGCGGGCCGCCGTGCCGCGCACCGACTCGCTCCCCTTCGCGTTCCCTCCGCTGCTGGTCGGGCGTGACGGCGCCGTCTGGCTGCTCCGGACGCATCCACTCGAAGAGGGCACCGTCTGGCTCCGCGTCGATCCCGACGGAACACCGCGCGATCTCCTCACTCTGCCGAGACACGCCATGCCGATTGATTTCACTGCCGACACATTCTGGCTCACCATTCCGGATGCGGCCCAGATTCACCAGGTGTCCCGCTGCGCGGTGGCCTCGTGAGGTCGGTCGGCCGTCGCTGGATCCTCCTCGGTGGGCTGCTGCTGGCCTGCGCCCCACCGGCGGAGACGGTCCAGCCACTGCCCGAGGATCCGCTGCCGGCCTTGGGCGGCGGGCTGCGTGACAGTACCGCGCTGGCGTGCACTCCCGCCGTGCAGCCGAATGACGGCTATGGCTTCATTGCGGGGATTGCGCCGGGTCCCGGCGAACGACTGCTCTGGGCCGACTTCACCGCCGCTGAGCTGATGCTGCAGGATGCGACCGGCGCCTTCCGGGTGATCCGGGGCCGCGGTCGTGCGACGGGGCAATTCGAAGCCATTGGCGCGCTCGGCTGGGAGGACACCCTCGCCTGGGTCAGTGAGTTGCGGCGCAACCGGATTCTGTACTTCACCGACCAGGGACACTTCGTGCGCGACGTGACGCTTGATCCGAGCGCCTCGATCTGGATTCCGCGCCCGGGTGATCGTCACGTCGGCTGGGCTACGCGACGCGTCAGTGATACCACCTGGGCCCTGGTGGCCAGCGCCACCAGTCGGAACCGCATCGATACCCTGGCGAGCTTCCCCGCAACGGCCCCTGCCCGCATCCGCGTCCCGCTGGTGACGGGCGGGGATCATGAAGGCCCCCATCCCTTCGGCTCCTACACCCTGGTGGCCCGGAGCGACGATGGCGCCCGCTGGTGCGGGGCCATGCCGGGGAATGACTCGGTGCTGCGGCTTCGCTGCGTCACGGACGGTGGCGTGATGTGGCTGGACACCACGCTCACCTTCCAGCCGCGCGAGGTGCCTGCCGCAATCTACGACTCCGTCTTCGGGCATCTGATGACGCAGTATCCGATGGAACTGCCGGAACTGATCGCGGCTGTCCCCGCGACCAGCCATCTGCCGCTGGTCAACGGTCTGCGGGTGGACGTGCGCGGTGATGTCTGGATTGCCCGGTCCCACCCCGGGGAGGAAACCACGCTCTGGGTGCGGGTGCGTCGGGACGGGGCCATCCGTGATTCGCTGCTGCTGCCGACCCGCATGAATCCCCGTGGTCTGCGCCGGGACACTCTGTGGGTGGCGAGCCGCACCACCGAACAGCAGCCGGTGGTGCTCCGGTGCGTGGCCGACGGGGGCTCGGGGAGCTAATCCTCCGGCGGCTTCCGGCGGTCGGCCTTGCGTGCCGACCGGTGCCGCTTGGCCTGCTCGCGCCGCACCTCTGAGGCGGCGGTCGGTTTGGTGGCCCGTCGTGGGGTGGGCCGGGCCAGCGCGGCGGCGACCAGCTCCGCCAGCCGCGCCCGGGCCGCCTGGCGGTTCTGCAACTGACTGCGCGCCGTCTGGGAGACCACCCGCAGCCAGCCCTCCCCGTCGAGCCGCGAGCCGAGCCGTCCCAACAGCCAGTCCCGATCCGCAGGCCGCAGGGCCGTCGAGGTGCCGACATTCCAGCGGAGTTCGATCCGGGTCGACGAGGTATTCACGTGCTGCCCACCCGGCCCGCTGCTCCGGCTGGCGCGCAGTTCGAGTTCCTCGCCGGGAATGATCAGGTTGGGGGCCACGACCAGAGGGAGTTCCGCCATGCCGGGAGCCTAATCGGTTCCGGTCGCGGGCGACAGCGGGGGCGGCTACTATTGATCCAATGCGCTGTCTCGGCCGCCTGGTCTCACTTGCCATGCTCCTCCTGCTCGGGGGGGCTGCCTGGCTGTATCGCGATGAAATTCGCCTGCGGATCAGCAGTGTCATCGACCCGATGGCGGCTGCGCGACGAGTCGGTGTGCCGGATGCCGCCGCGCTGGCACAGGCCCAGGCCAAGCTGCGTCGAGTGGGGCTGGACTCCGTGGTGCTGACACCCGGGGAGACCGGTGCGCTGGTACTGGCCGGACTCGGCTGGATGGGCAGAGGTCACCTCGACTCGCTGCGCACCGAGTTGGGCGAGCGTCAGCTCCGCCTCAGCGGCCAACTCCTCACCGACTCGCTGACTGCCGCCATCCGCGACCGGGTGAATCTTGCGGCTGGTCGACGTGAGCCCTTCGTGCTCGTCGGGACGCTGACCCCCGGGCGCCCGGGGATGGGGGAGTGGCAGATTGACCGGGTGACACTGCATGGTGTCCCGCTGCCGGCCGCGCTGGTGGGCCGTCTGCTCGGCGAGATCGGCGGCACGGTGTCGGCCGGGCGACTGCAGATCCCGGTGGCCGGTGTTGCCAGTTTCCGGGTCCAACCCCAGGGCATGGTGCTGTACGGAGGTCGGCCGTGAGTGGACGGATTCTGGTTGTCGACGACGAACCGTCGATCCGCGAGATTCTGACTCAGGTCCTCGACTACGAGGGACACACCGTGACCGTCGCCGCCTCCGGGGGCGAGGCGCTGTCCCGGCTCCGCAGTGGCGGCATCGACCTGGTGCTCCTCGATGTCAAGATGCAGGGGATCGATGGGCTCGATACCTTGGGGCATATCCGTCAGCTCGATCCCCACCTGCCCGTGGTGATGATCTCGGGGCACGCCACCATCGCGACGGCGGTGCAGGCGGTACAGCAGGGTGCCTTCGACTTCCTCGAGAAGCCGCTCGACAGTGACCGCCTGCTGGTCACGGTGACCCGCGCGCTCGAACACGGGCGCCTTGCCGGGGAGAACCGTCGCCTGCGTGAAGGCCTGGCGCACGCCAGTGATACCCGGTTCGTCATGGTCGGTGAAAGCGAGGGGCTGGACCGAGTCCGGGATCTGGTGGCCAAGGTGGCGCCGACCAACGCGCGCGTGCTCATCACCGGCGAGAACGGCAGCGGCAAGGAACTCGTCGCGCGGGCCATCCACGAGGGCTCGGCGCGTCAGGGGCGTCCTTTCGTCGAGGTGAACTGCGCCGCCATTCCGAGCGAGCTGGTGGAGAGTGAACTCTTCGGTCACGTGAAGGGTGCCTTTACCGGGGCGGTCCAGGATCAGGCGGGCAAGTTCGAGGCGGCGCACGGCGGGACCCTCTTCCTCGATGAGATCGGCGACCTGGCGCTGTCGGCCCAGGCCAAGATTCTCCGGGCCCTGCAGGAGGGCGTCGTGGTCCGGGTCGGCGACAGTCGGTCGATCACCGTCGATGTCCGCGTGATCGCCGCTACGCATCGGGATCTCGACGCTGCGATCCGCGAGGGGGCCTTCCGCGAGGACCTGCTCTTCCGGCTCAACGTCATGCCGATTGCGGTGCCGCCGCTGCGCGACCGCCTGGGCGACCTCCCTGCGCTGGTCTCGCACTTCGTGGCCGTGCTGGGGCAGGGGCCCGGCATGAGTCCCAAACCCTTCACCGGTGGGGCGCTGCGACGGCTGCAGCGGCGCCGCTGGCCGGGCAATGTCCGCGAACTGCGGAATGTGATCGAGCGCCTGCTGATCCTTGCCACCGGAGCGGAGGTGACGGAGGACGACATCGATCTGGTCCTGCCGCCCGAGGCGCCTGAGGAGGTCGCGCTGGAGCCGCTGCTCGACGAGGGCGGACGCTCCTTCCAGTCCTTCCGGGAAGACGCCGAGCGGATCTTCCTGATGACCCGTCTCCGGGCCCACCACTGGAATGTGGCCGAGACGGCGCGTGCCCTCGGCATGCCGAGGTCCAATCTGTACAACAAGATCGAGAAGTACGGGATCGTACGGGAGCGGTCATGACGGGACCACGGGATTGGGACAAGGAACTGGCGGATATCGACCGCCTGATGGGCCTGCCGCAGGGCGCCTCGGGCCCGCCTGCGCCCACGGCCCCGTCCGCGCCACCGGCACCGCCGAAGCCGGGCGCACCGCCGGTCCCGCCCCCGCGACCGGTCCCGTCGGCCCCTACGCCGGGCCTGATCAGTCGCCCCCGCGACACCATGGCTGTCTGGCTCAAGGCCGGACTTGGTGCCTTCGGGGCAGCGGCACTCGCCATCTGGCCCTACGAAAAGGACTGCGGTCTGCTCCTCTGGGTCTATCTTGTCGGCGTGGCCGCAGTCGGTGGTGCCGGGATCTGGACCTTGACCGGTTCCTGGCGCCACCGGCGGGCGTTGGCCCATGTGGCAGGTTTCCTCGTGTTGCTTGCCGCGCTGGTACTGGCGGCCATCGAAATTCTTCCGCGCGTCGGGTACCTCCAGTCGACGCTTCCCTGGGTCTGTTCTTCATGATGAGTTGCTGACATATGGCCAAGACGTTCAAGAACTTCATTGGCGGCCGCTGGGTCGCTCCGCAGAGCGGTCGCTGGTTTCAGAACCGCAATCCCGCCGACACCACCGACATCATCGGCCGCTTTCCCGATTCGGGGCCGGAGGATATCGACGCGGCGGTCCGGTCGGCCCAGGTCGGGTTCGCCCGGTGGTCACGCACGCCGGCGCCGGTCCGCGGCGATGTGCTTCGCCGGGTTGGGGATCTGCTGACCGCCCGCAAGGAAGAACTCGCCGACGCCATGACCCGCGAGATGGGCAAGGTCCTGACCGAGACCCGCGGCGACGTGCAGGAGGGCATCGACACGGCCTACTACGCGGCCACCGAGGGGCGTCGCCTCTTCGGACACACGGTGCCGTCCGAACTCCGGTCCAAGTGGGCCATGACCATGCGCCGTCCGATCGGGGTGGCCGGGCTGATCACGCCGTTCAACTTCCCGCTCGCCATTCCCACCTGGAAGGGCTTCCCGGCGCTGCTCTGCGGCAATGCCATCGTCATCAAGCCTTCCGAAGACGTCCCGCACACAGCGCATCTGCTGGTCGAGATTCTGCTCGAAGCGGGCCTGCCGCCCGAGGTGGTGCAGCTCGTGCATGGCGGCGAGGCCGCCGGTCGGGCTCTGGTGGAGCATCGGCAGGTGCCGCTGATCTCGTTCACCGGCTCCACCGAAACCGGGGCGCTGATCGGCGAGACCTGCGGCCGGATGCACAAGCGGCTCTCGCTCGAGA
>CAYQXR010000026.1:0-31837 GCA_964421625.1 uncultured Gemmatimonadaceae bacterium
AGGTGCTCCACCCGCACATGACCCAGGACGCCGCCGTGGTGGAGCGCTTCCGGCGCGAGGCGCAGCTCGCGGCACGTCTGACGCATCCGAACATCGTGGACATCTACGACATTTCCGGTCGCTCGGGTCTGCTCTGGTACACCATGGAGATCGTCGACGGGCCCAATGTGGCCCAGCTCGTCGACCTGAAGGGGCCGCTGTCAATCGACCGGGTCGTCCGACTGCTGCGCGAATCGCTGTCGGCGCTGGGGCATGCCCATGCCCAGGGCCTGGTACACCGCGACATCAAGCCGGAGAACCTGCTGATCGAACGCGACCAGTCGATCCGGATCACCGATTTCGGGCTGGCACTGGCGCTGCGGGGTCAGGGGCGCTTTGGTGGGGCCACCTCGCAGAGTGGTACGCCCCAGTTTGCCGCGCCGGAACAGCTCCTGGGAGAGCGGGTCGATGAGCGGACCGACCTCTACTCGCTGGCCGCCGTGGCCTGCTATGCGCTGACCGGGAAGGCGCCCTTCCCGGGCGGCAGTGTCGAGCAGATTCTGGCCAAGCAGACCACGGACCGGTTCCCCGACCTGAGCGCGGAGCGGGACGATCTCAGCGATGCTCTGGTTGCCGTTCTGGAGCGCGCGCTGCGCAACGACATCGGAGCGCGGTGGAGTTCGGCGGGCGAGTTCCGTCTCGCGCTGGAGGAGGCCGTTCAGAAGTCCGTGCGCCGACGGGGGGCCGACCTGGCGCGCCTGGCCGCGAGAATCCTGGGTGGGTAGGCCCGGGAGGCGGGACTCAGCCCCTCACCGCTGCCGGGTCCAGAACCGCTCTACCGGATCTGGCACCGCTCGCTGGGGGCAGACCGGCAGGAACACCGCGGCGCACACCTGCAATCGCTCCGATCGCGTCACCGTCACGCCGCCCTGCTCCAGTGCCACCACCAGCCGGTACCATCCCGCCGCCCAGTCCGTCATCTGCACCGTCCGCCGCCACACCGTGGTCGGAGTGTACGCTTCCTCCACAAACCCCACCGTCATCTGGTCTTCCAGCGAGTCCACCACCTCCCGCAGCACCCGCACCCGCGCCCGGTAGGGCTCCCCCACCGCCAGCCCGCTCACCTGGGCATAGAGCGCCACCGTGCCCGACATCGGCCAGGTGCCCATGGGGTTGAGCGGCACCTCTTCCCGCCCCGACCACCAGACCACGCCCCGGTTCACACCCGAGACCACCAGGTCGCTCATGGTCAGCGCTTCGGGGCGACCAGATGGCACCTCCAGCGGTGGGAGCAGCCGCGTGGCTCCGCGCTCTTCACCGTCCTGGGTCAGCGTGAGCGTGGCTACCCATCGCCCTGGCGGCAGCGGCACTGTCACCACCCCGCCCAGCCATACGTCCTCGGGGGGACTCCCAATTGCCCCATGCATCTCAGAAGTCATCTTCATCGTGGACCCAGTCTCTTCGTACTCCCCGGTTTTCGAATCGAACCGGGTCCACCGCATGACTGGTGGAGGCGCAGTATCCACCAACACCCGTACGGTGTCATGTACCACTACCAGTCCATCCCCCTCCCGGCGGGCCGTCACCTGCACCCGGACCCGATATGTTCGCCGTCCTACTTCGGTCGTGTCCGTCATCAGGTCCGCCCGGGCGAACGCAAACGGCACTACGCCCATCCCCATGCCATCCGCTCGCTGCAAGCCGTAACTCCGCGCCTGCACCCGTGCGCCCGTCAGGCGGAACACTCCCGTCAACAGATCCTGCACACCCGGAGTCCGTTCCAGCCAGGCTCCGCGCCAGGCCAGCGGCGCAGCCTCCCACCCGGCGACCATCTCCGCCGGGAAGTAGTGCCCCAGCATGATGCTCAGCAGCCGCTGACTCAGGGCCGTCGTGTCTCCGGCTGCGGTCCGCAGCGCCGCCCATCCCGCGGCTGTGTCTCCCCGCCGATAGTGCACCCGCGCCAAGGCCAGGTCCACCACCCCCGGCGGCAGCCCCGGCAGGGCTCGCGCCTTAGTCAGCAGCCGCAGCGCGGAGTCCGGTCGCTCCTCGGTGTCGAGCTGCAGCAGGCCCAGCGCCCACCACCCCGGCGCCCAGCCCGGTCGCTCGGTAACCACCAACCCAAACCGTGAGCGAGCCTCCACGACGCGCGGGTCCTTCTGCGGGATGCGACGGCCCAAGGGCACCGTATGCTCGGCATTGACGTTGAGAACCCACGACCGCATCGGTCGGGCCGCCACCCCGAACCGCCAGTCCGATCGCCAGGCCGTCAACATGCCCTCGCACAGGCGCTGGAGCGGACGCCCAGCGCTACGACAGCTCTCGGGCGGCGGCAGTTCCGCATACTCCCTCACTTGGGCCACGCGCACCAGCAGTGAATCCAGCGCCCGCTGCTCTGCCGCCGCAGCCGGCTCCTGGGCCGACAGCGGGGCAGCGAGCAGGGACAGAACCAGCGCCAACCACCCGGTCGGTCGGCAGGGGCTTACGACTGGTAGTGGGCCAAACATTCGATGTACTGGAGTGCGAGCCCGTACACCGGGTGAACGTCACACTGGACCAAGGTCGGATTGTCCTCGCACAGCGCGTACTCCACGACCCAGTTCCCCGGTCCCCCACCGCACCCGAACCAGAGGAGTTCCCGACAGTCCGAATGATCGGTCATCCACGAGCAGGACACATAGGGCCACTCGGCCCACGGATCGTCGTAGTAGCAGTACTCGTAGTAGAAGTTGTTCCCCGTGTAGTTGCACTGCCCCATCGTGCGCACTTCAGCCACCGCCGCCACGGGCTGCGGCGGCGCCGTGGCTACCAAGGTCGTGCCCAGCGACAGCCCGATCACCAGCAAGGCCGGTCCCCGCTTCATGGTTTCCTCCTGTGGTACGGTGCGCCCACCCCCCGGACGCCTGGGTCCTCCCGGGCCGCACCCAAGCAGGCCCGATACTCTTTTACTCCGAACGAGACCCCCGAAGTTCGACAGGCGACCTCGAAGGCGCCTGGTCGGGACCCGCTCAACTACCCAACCGACCCCGGTTGGAATGCCGTCGTCACCCCATCACTCATGGCAGGAGCACTTACTTCGGTGGAACCCATCCTTTGAAAAACCTTTTCACCTTGCCTGTCACGCGGTCCTTATGGCGTTTGACATGGAGACGCTGCTCTTCCGGGCTGAGGTGCGTCAGACCCAGCCTCACCGCGTAGCGCCAAGTCTGACGGATCTGATCGAGGTAGATCATCCGCAGCAGATCCTGATCGACAGGATCAGGTGTTGCATCGAGCAGATCCTGGAACCGCTCAAGGATCGTTGTGGTGTCCCCATCCGGACCGAGCACGACGGCTCCCCCCGCAAGGCGCACCAGTCTACCGGTCTCCAGATCGTCGTCGAGGGACCGCCCTTCAGCCTTGCGCCGCACACTGTCCCGCCGAAGCTGATCCCGTACCCGGCTCGATGCCCGCAGACGGAGAAACCCGAGAACTCCGGCGCCACTGGTAGCCCTGGCTTGGCGGGGTACCTCCACATATTCCACGATAGCGGTCGTGAGGCCATCTGAGAGTACCGCCTCGTCGTGGGATGGGTACCACCGGCGGAGCTGCCCACTGATCGGACCATGTACCAAACGCCAGACTGCCGCCGTCAACGCCTCCCTGTCCGACCCTGCAGCGAGGAGCTGGCAATGGATGCGAAAGAGCTGAGCCAACTGTTCGTCGGTCATGTCGGGCCTCACGTCGGCGACAGGGCCGGTCCCCCAAGGGGCCCACCGGTGGACGAAGCGTGTTGTTGATGCTGGGAAAGGTAGGGCCAGGGCCACGCATCCGCTACCCCCCCCCGCACCAAGCGGGCCAAGCCCCCGACTGGAGGCTTGGCCCGGTTCCTGAGGACCTTCCGACGTGAGCAGCCCTACCTGCGACCCTTGGCCCGCATCAGCGCCGAGTCGACCAGGGTGGCCAGGCGCGAGGGCATGGGCGCGCCCGGATAGCGGATGCCGTCCAGGATGACCACCGGAGTCCCGGTCGCTTCCAACTGCGGAGGGATGGCCGAATCGGCATCGATGGCAGCGACTGGCCCTGTCCGGGCCGCGCATGCGTCGAAACGCGCCAGATCCGGTACCCCGCTGTCCTCGGCGTAACTCCGCCACGACTTGAGCCCGATGGAGTCCTGTTTCTCGAACAGCAGATCGTGGATCGCTTCGAACTGCCCTTGTTCCGCAGCGCACTCCGCCACCCGAGCACTCTGGTACGCGAACTTGTGTATTTTCAGCGGCCAGTGACGGAAGACCAACGCCACGTCATCCGGGTACCGCTCCAGCAGGGGCTTCATCCCCTGCAACGTGAACATCCGGCAGGCCGGACACTCGAAATCCGCGAACTCGATGATCACCACTTTGGCGTCCGCAGGGCCGATCCGATGCCCGGCCGTGAGGTACTGCTCCCAGTTCTCGATCGGCACGGGTTGCTGCGAGGTTGGCGGCGGAGGCGGCGGTGGGGGGGGAGGCTGCAGTACTCCGGAATCGACAACAATACGCCACACCAGCGCGAAGCCTGCCATGCTGAGTGCCCCGATCACTGCCCAGCGGAGAAATTTGTCGTCCGACGTCATGTCATCTCCTCGTTGTCGTTTGCCATGAAGGCGTAAGGTGGTTCTTTACCCCGTACTCCGAACGAGACCCCGGAAGTTCGACAGCCGAGCCCGGGGAGCCTCAGTCCCTCATCGCTTCAAGGGCCAGCAGACCGGCAGGAACACTGCTGCACACACCTGCAGCCGCTCCGACCGCGTCACCGTCACGCCGCCCTGCTCCAGTGCCACCACCAGCCGGTACCATCCCGCCGCCCAATCCGTCATCTGCACCGTCCGCCGCCACACCGTGGTCGGTTCGTACGCTTCCTCCACAAACCCCACCGTCATCTGGTCTTCCAGCGAGTCCCCCACTTCCCGCAGCACCCGCACCCGCGCCCGGTAGGGATCGCCTACCGTCAGCCCGCTCACCTGGGCATAG
This sequence comes from uncultured Gemmatimonadaceae bacterium, assembly GCA_964421625.1. Lineage (GTDB taxonomy): Bacteria > Gemmatimonadota > Gemmatimonadetes > Gemmatimonadales > GWC2-71-9 > Palsa-1233. The sequence goes on from CAYQXR010000026.1 coordinate 4,968, forward strand.
AGCGCCACCGTGCCCGACATCGGCCAGGTGCCCATGGGGTTGAGTGGCACCTCCTCCCGGCCCGACCACCAGACCACGCCCCGGTTCACCCCCGAGACCACCAGGTCGCTTATCGTCAACGTTTCGGGGCGACCCGATGGCACCTCCAGCGGGGGCAGCAGCCGAGTGGCCCCGCGCTCCTCACCGTCCTGGGTCAGCGTCAGCGTCGCCACCCACCGCCCCGGCGGCAGCGGCACAGTCACCACCCCGCCCAGCCACACGTCCTCGGGGGCAGTTCTCATCGCTGCGCGCAGCATCTCAGGATCGGCGGGCTGTCCCCGCATGGACCCCATCTCCACATGCTCCCCGGTCCTCGGGTTGTACCGGAACACGCGGGGTCGTGGCGGCGGGGCCGTGTCCACCAGTACTCGTAGTGTATCGTGCACCACCACCAGCCCATCTCCCTCACGCCGGGCCGTGACATGGACCCGCAGCCGGTACACCCGGCGGCCGTCGACCACCTCCGGCTCCAGATCTGCCCGGGCGAACGCGAACGGCAGCACCCCAGTTCCTGCACCGTCGGTCCGTTGCAGACCATAGCCCCGCGCGTGTACCCGCGTTCCGGTCAGACTGAATACCCCCGCCAACAGATCCTGTACCCCCGGAGTCCGACCCAGCCAGGCACCTCGCCAGGTCAGCGGGGCGGCCTCCCACCCGGCCACCACCTCCGCCGGGAGATAGTGCCCCAGCATGATGGTCAGCAACCGCTGGCTCAGCACGGTCGTATCGGATACCGCCGTCAGCAGCGCCGCCCAGCCCGCGGCAGCGTCCCCCCGCCGGTAGTGCGCCCGCGCCAGCGCCAGGTCCACCACGCCCGGCGGCAAGCCCGGCAGCGCTCGCGCCTTGGTCAGCAGGCGCAGCGCCGAGTCCGGCCGCTCTTCCGTATCCAGTTGCAGCAGGGCCAGCGCCCACCACCCCGGTGCCCAGTCCGGCCGCTCCGTGACCACCAGCGCAAATCGGGAGCGAGCCTCCACCACCAAAGGATCCTTCTGGGGTGTGCGGCGATGGAGGTTATAGTCCGGATTGGCATTGAGGTGCGATTCCCTGATCGGGCGAGCGGCCACCCCGAAGCCCCAGGCAGATCGCCAAGCCGTCAGCACCCCATCGCACAGGCGCTGCAGCGGACGCCCAGCGCCACGACAGCTCTCGGGCGGTGGCAGATCCGCACGCTCCCTCGTTCGCGCCACGTGCACCAACAGCGAGTCCAGCGCCTGCTGTTCCACCGCCGCTGTCGGTACCTGGGCCGACAGCGTGGTGGAGAGCAGCAGCAGGGCCAGGACCCCACATCTCACCACCGGCACGAATGCTACAGCGGCTGGTAGTATGCCACGCACAGGAGGTGCTCGAGTGCCTCGCCATACTCGGGATGGGGGTTGCAGTCTCCGGGACCTTCCTCGCACCAGGCGAAGGTAACCACCCAGTTCCCCGGCCCCTCGCCACACTGCTGCCACACGTGGTAGTGGCAATCCGCGTAGGCGGACCCCGAGAAACAGGAGATGTAGGGCCAGCTCGCCCACGGATCATCGTAGTAGCAGTACAAGTAATCCTGGGTGTACCCCGTGTACTTGCACTGCGCCATCATCTCGGCCGCCGCCACCGACCGCGGCGGCGCCGTGGCCACCAAGGTCGTGCCCAGCGACAGCCCGATCACCAGCAAGGCCGGTCCCCGCTTCATGAGTGCCTCCTGTGGTACAGTGCGTCCGCCCCCCAGACGCTTGGGTCCTCCCGGGCCGCTCCCAAGCAGGCCCGATACCTCTTACTCCGAACGAGACCCCCGAAGTGCGACAGCCAACCGGTCGGGGGGTCACCGCTGCCGGGTCCAGAACCGTTCCATCGGATCCGGCTTCGCCCGCTGCGGGCACACGGGCAGGAAGGCCGCCGCGCACACCTGCAATCGCTCCGATCGCGTCACCGTCACCCCGCCCTGCTCCAGCGCCACCACCAGCCGGTACCATCCCGCCGCCCAGTCCGTCATCTGCACCGTCCGCCGCCACACCGTGGTCGGTTCGTATGCTTCCTCCACGAACCCCACCGTCATCTGGTCTGCCAGCGAGTCCCCCACCTCCCGCAGCACCCGCACCCGCGCCCGGTAGGGATCGCCCACCGTCAGCCCGCTCACCTGCGCGTACAATCCCACTGTGCCCGACATCGGCCAGGTGCCCATGGGGTTGAGTGGCACGTCCTCACGTCCCGACCACCAGACCACGCCCCGATTCACCCCTGAGACCACCAGGTCGCTCATGGTCAGCGCTTCGGGGCGACCCGGCACCTCCAGCGGGGGCAGCAACCGCGTGGCCCCGCGCTCCTCGCCGTCCTGGGTCAGCGTCAACGTCGCCACCCACCGCCCCGGCGGCAGCGGCACCGCCACCACTCCGCCCAGCCATATATCCTCTGGCCCCTTTCCAATAGTGCCCGGCATACCAGGGGTCGGCGCGGGTCGAGAACCGGTGGCCTCAACCTCCCACGATTCTGCCGAAAAACGGACATACCGCCTGCTCGGTGGAGGCGCGGTATCCACCAACACCCGTACGGTGTCATGTACCACTACCAGCCCATCCCCCTCGCGTCGGGCGGTCACCCGCACCCGCAACCGGTACACCCGATGCCCGTCCGCTACTTCTGGCTCCAGGTCCGCCCGCGCGAACGCAAACGGCACCACGCCCATCCCCATGCTATCCACTCGCTGCAAGCCGTAGCTGCGCGCCTGCACCCGCGCCCCCGTCAGGCGAAACACTCCCGTCAACAGATCCTGCACCCCCGGGGTCCGCTCCAGCCAGGCACCGCGCCAGGCCAGCGGCGCGGCCTCCCACCCGGCCACCACCTCCGCCGGGAAGTAGTGTCCCAGCATGATGGTCAGCAGCCGCTGACTCAGGGCCGTCGTGTCTCCGGCTGCGGTCAGGAGCGCCGCCCAGCCCGCGGCAGCGTCCCCCCGCCGGTAGTGTGCCCGGGCCAAGGCCAGGTCCACCACTCCCGATGGCAGCCCCGGCAGCGTCCGTGCCCGCGCCAGCAGCCGCAGCGCCGAATCCGGCCGCTCTTCCGTATCCAGTTGCAGCAGGGCCAGCGCCCACCACCCCGGCGCCCAGTCCGGCCGCTCGGCAACCACCAGTCCAAACCGTGAGCGCGCCTCCACCACGCGAGGATCCCTCTGGGGTGTGCGACGACCCATGGGCGCCATATACTCGGCATTGAGATTGAGCGCGGCTCTCCGCTCGGAGCGTGCTGCCACCCCGAACCGCCAGTCCGATCGCCAGGCCGTCAACATGCCCTCGCACAGGCGCTGGAGCGGACGCCCAGCGCTACGACAGCTCTCGGGCGGCGGCAGTTCCGCATACTCCCTCACTTGGGCCACGCGCACCAGCAGTGAATCCAGCGCCCGCTGCTCTGCCGCCGCAGCCGACCCTTGGGCCGACAGCGGGGTGGAGAGCAGCAGCAGCAGGACCAGCACCCAAGGCCTGACCATACCGTATCTGCCTAGGGTTCCTGGTACCTAGCCCAGCACTCAATATACTGGAGGGCGAAGCCGAACTCCTCACTATACGGACAGGGCCCAGGACCATCCTCGCACCAAGCGTAGGTTGCCACCCAGTTCCCGGGGCCCCCGCCGCAACTCAGCCACACAAGATTGTGGCAGTCCGTGTAGTCCGTCGACCACGAGCAGGACACATAGGGCCACTCGGCCCACGGATTGTCGTAGTAGCAGTACGAGTAGTCGTCCGAATACCCCGTGTAGTTGCACTGCCCCATCGTGCCCGCCCTCACCACCGCCGCCACCGGCCGCGGCGGTGCCGTGGCTACCAAGGTCGTGCCCAGCGACAGCCCGATCACCAGCAAGGCCGGTCCCCGCTTCATGAGTGCCTCCTGTGGTACAGTGCGTCCGCCCCCCAGACGCTTGGGTCCTCCCGGGCCGCTCCCAAGCAGGCCCGATACCTCTTACTCCGAACGAGACCCCCGAAGTTCGACAGGCGACCTCGAAGACGCCCGGCCGGGACCCGCTCAGCTACTCAACTGACCCCTGTCGGGGCCCCCACGTCACATGCCTGCCGGAAACACCAGAGCCCCGTCGGCTGGCGCCGACAGGGTGGGAGGGAACCGGGCACCTGTCCCGGAAGGTCCGACGGACTACTTGTGGCGGTAGACGACCCGGCCCCGGGTCAGATCGTAGGGCGAGAGCACCACACTCACCCGATCCCCTTCGAGGACGCGGATCTTGAACTTCGACATCTTCCCGGCCGCGTAGGCCAGAATGGTGTGCCCGTTGTCCAGCAACACCCGGTAGTTACGGTCAGGCAGGACCTCCTGCACGACCCCTTCCATCTCGATGCCCTCTTCCTTCGCCATTCACTCTCCGTATTCCCGGTTCAGTCCCACACCCGCCCAACCCTGAAGTCTTACCCCTCCCCCCGCAGAGCGCAATAGCCCGCCCGACGTGGTCAGGCCCCCAACTGTCCCCGGAGGGTGTCCATCTCCTCCTCGACCAGCGCGACCAGCTCACCCAGTACCCCGGCATCGAAGGTCAGCGCGATCCCCGCCTCCCGATACAGATCCGGCAGCGGACGGGTGGCGCCGAGGGCCATGAAGCGGCGGTAGGCGGCGACGGCGGCAGCCGGGTCCCGCCGGGCATTGCGCCAGACCTGGAGCGCGCCGATCTGCGCGATGGCGTACTCGATGTAGTAGAACGGGTAGATGAAGATGTGCAACTGCCGGTACCAGCGCGACACCCGTTCCGCCGTGAGGCCGCTCCAGTCGATGCCCGGCTCGAAGCGCTCCCGGAGCGCCAGCCAGGCCCGGTCGCGGGCTGCAGCCTCGCCCCCCGACGGGTCGGTATAGATCCACGACTGGAAGGCATCGACCGAGGCGATGTGGCCCAGCGCGATCAGCACGTCCTCCAGGTGCTCGAGGCGAACTGCCGCCGCGTCGGCCGCATCGTAGTAGCCCGTCGGTCGGGCCAGGTACGGCGCCGCCAGCAGTTCCATCGACATCGACGCCAGCTCCGCCGACTCGGCCCCCTGATGCCGCTGACAGAGCAGCGGCAGTTCGTGCGCGGCGAAGGCGTGAAAGCAGTGCCCGGCCTCGTGCAGGAGCGTGGTGACGTCCTCGGGAATCCCGGCGGCATTCATGAACACGAACGGCATCCCGCGGGCGCTGAGCGTGTCGCAGTACCCCCCCGGCGCCTTGCCGGGCCGCGACTCGAGATCCAGCGCCTCCGCCGCCATCATCCGGCCGAACTGCTCGCCGAACACCGGGTCGATCTCGGTAAAGATCCGCGCCGCGACCTGCTGGAACTCCGCGACCGTCCGGTAGGGTACCGGAGCCGCCGAGCGATAGGGATCGACCGCCATGTCCCAGGGCCGCAGCGTCGCCACGCCGAGCCGTTCGCGACGCCGCGCCGCCAGCCGCTCCAGTGCCGGCCCCACCTGCGCCTCGATGGCGTCGTGCAGGCGCTCGCAGTCTGCCGGGGTGTAGTCCACCCGGCACTTGGCCGCGAAGGTGTAGGTACGGAAATCCGTGAAGCCGGCCTCGCGCGCCACCTCCTGCCGCAGCACCACCATCCGGTCGAACACGTCCGCCAGGGTGTCGCGCGCGGCCACATAGGGCGCCGTCGCCGCGCGCCAGGCGGCCTCGCGCACGTCCCGATCAGTGTCCTTCATGAAGGGCGCCAGTCGCGGCAGCGGCAGCGTCTCGCCGCGCCACGGCGCGGTCATCCCGCCGGTGATCTGCTGATACCGCGCGGCCAGGCCCTCGGCCTCCGCGATCCGCGCCACGTTGGCCTCCCGGAAGATCTCGCTCGCGGTGCGGTAGCGGTGCAGCGCCGTCTGCAGCGTGGCATCCGCCGACCCGATGGCCACGAAGCGGCGCGCCACGGCGACCTCCACCTCGGCCAGGTGCGGCAGAATCTCGGTCGAGAACCGCAGGTGCGCCGCCTCCTTGGCCGGGTCGGCCGTGTCGCAGGTGTAGGCGATCATCGCCAGCGACGCCGCTTCGGACACGAGTTCATCCAGGCGGGACCAGGCCCGGAGCCACGGATCCAGCGATTCGGCCGTGACCGGCCAGGCGGCCAGCGCCTGGTAGTAGGGCGCGATATCCGCGAGCGTGGCGTCGGCGAACCCGGCGCTGGTCTCGGGCAGGGTCGGCAGAATCGACCGGGGGTCGGACATGGCGTCTCCGGACGTCATTGAGGAGTGGTAAGCGGATCGGGTCGCGGCATCACGCGGCGGGCCACCATCGCCACCGCCAGCATGGTCAGACCAGCGAGCACAAAGGGCGCCTCGATGCCGAGGCGCTGAAAGGCGACACCGCCCAGCAGCGGGGCGATGATGCGAGCGACGCCGGCGAAGGTCTGCGCCACACCCATGATCGTGCCGAGGTCGGCCGGATCGGTCGCGCTGGACAGCAGCGAGGTGGAGGCCGGAAAGAGCAGCGCCGTGCCGACCGGGATGAATGGAATCACCACGATCAGCCACCACACGCCGGGCGTGAGCGGATAGAGCAGCAGACCCACCCCGAGAATGGCCGCGCCCGTCTGCATGGTGCGGACTTCGCCGAACCGCCGCACCACCGGCCCCAGGACCAGCGAGCGGAGGATCAGCGACAGCAGACCGTTGTAGACGAAGAACCAGCCGATGGTGTGCTCCGTCACCCCGAAGCGCGCGCCGAGCCAGAGCGCGAGAATCGACGTCCAGAGCGAGAAGGCCAGCATCCCCACACCGTAGATCCAGATCAGGCGCTCCTGCGCACCGGCTGGATGCAGCAAGGCGCGGGATGCCGCCGCCAGCACCGGCGGACGGGGGCGCGCCGTGCGCATGGTCGCGCTCTGCGACTCCGGGAGCCAGCGCCAGGTTGCCAGCACATTCAGGAAGCAGAGACCGGCCGCGACATAGCCGGGCACACTGATGCCGTAGACGGCAACCAGCGAGCCCAACGCCGGGCCGAGCATGACGCCCGCCGCCGAGGCGGCGGACAGCCAGCCGAGCGCGCGGGCCCGGTCAGCCGCGCCGACCGTTTCGGTTACATAGGCCTGCGCCACGCCGGTGGTGCCACCGCCGGCTCCCTGGATGACCCGCGACAGCAGCAGCAGCGCGATGGTGTCGGCCAGGCCGAACACCAGAAAGCCGATCCCCGAGGCGGCCAGACCGATCATCAGCACGGGACGTCGCCCGTAGCGGTCCGAGACCCGACCCCAGAAGGGGGAGGCGATCAGTTGAGCCACCGAGAACGCGGCGATGATCATGCCGATCATCTCGGGCGTGGCCGACATCTGCAACGCGTAGAAGGGCAGCAGCGGCATGACCAGCATGAAGCCGAGCATGTCGACGAAGGAGATCCCGATGAGCACGGCGAGCTGCCGGAACTGGGCCCGGGAACTCGCCGGGCGACTGTCCTCCCCGCTCACGCCGGGTGTCCGCGTTCAGCCAGCAGGAAGGCGCCGCTGCTCAACAGTGTCAGCACCACACCGTAGGCGGCCGCCACACCGATCTCGCCCTGCCGGATGGCCCCGAGAATCTCCAGCGAGACGGGGCGGGTATCGTAGGTGTAGAGAATCACCGAGGTCATGAAGTCACCCAGTCCGGTGACGAAGGCCAACGCCGTGGCACCAGCCAGGGCGGGCCCGAGCAGCGGCAGCGTGATGGTCCGGAAGATCCGCCAGCGCGACGCGCCGAGCGAGGTGGCCGCTTCGTCCAGGGCAGGGTCCAGGGCGCGGACGGCGGCAATCAGTGCCCGTCCAACGATGGGCAGCGCGCGCACCAGATAGGCGAGCGGCAGCAGCCACAGGGTGCCGATCAGCACGATTCGCCCAACTTCCGGCCGATGCACCGAGAGCATGGTGGCCAGCGCGATGGCGTAGACCGTCCCCGGCACCGCCCACGGCAGGGCCACGGCGGCCTCCAACCAGCGCGACAGCCGCTGCCGCGCATCGCGGGCCGCCACGGCCACCGCGAGGCCCAGTGCGGCCGCCGCGCCTGCCGCCAGCGTCGCCATCCAGAGCGAGGTCCCGAAGGGTCGCCAGCGTGCGGGCTCCGCCAGCAGTGCGAGGTAGTTGCTGCCGGTCCAGGCGGCCGGGAGCAGAGTGGTGGTCCAGCCACCGGCCGGCACGAACGACACCATCAGCAGCGAGAGGTGGGGCAGCAGCAGCACCACACCGAGAGTCCACATGGCGACCGCCGTCCCGATGGTCAGCCAGCTCGGACCCTGGGCGCGCGGCGCCGGTGCCCGGCCCTTGCCGATGCCGAAGGCCTGTCCGCTGCCCAGCCGCGAGGCCAGCAACACCGCCGTCAGCGCCAGAACCACCAGCGCCAGTGTCTCCACCATCGCCGCCTGCACATCACCGTTCAGCCGCGTGGTGATCATCTGGATCGGCAGCACCCGGAAGCTGCCACCGCCGAAGTAGTAGGGCGCCGAGAAGGAAGCCAGCGAGGAGAGCGCGACCAGCAGCGCACCGTTGCCGATCGCGGGTCGCAGCAGCGGCAGCACGATGGTCCGGATGCGGCGCCAGCGCCCGGCCCCAAGACTCGCGGCGGCTTCGAGCAGCGCGGAGTCGAACTGGGCCAGGGCGGCGCGGACCAGCAGATAGGGATAGACGTACATGGTGGTGGCATGGATCAACAGCACCGGCCCGTAGCCCTCGAAGCGCCAGGGCGGCGTGGTAGTACCGGTGAGCATCATCAGCAGCCGGGTGACCAGGCCGCTGGCTCCGTAGAGATAGAGAAAGGCCACCACGCCGACGATCGGCGGCAGCACGGCGGGGAGCGCCAGCAGGGCCGCCACAATCCGTCGCCCCGGAAACGCCACCAGACGGGTCACAATGGCCAGCGGCACCCCGAGCAGCAGGGCAGCCACGACGCTCGCGCCGGCCAGCCAGAGCGAATTCCAGGCGGCGCGCCAGGCCGTCGGCTCACGGGCAAAGTCCTGCACAGCCGCCAGCGTCCACCCGTCCGGACCGCGGAAGGCCTCGACCGCGACCAGCGCCAGCGGTTCGACCACCAGCCATGCCAGTAGGAGCAGCAGGGCCCACCCGAGACCGCGCCGCACGATCAGGGTGCCACCGGAAACAGATGGATGCCTGCACCGGTCTGCGCCAACTGGACCGCAGCCCCGACGGACAGCCCATGGGCCGCGTATACCTCGACCGCATCGCCTGCGGGCAACGTGACCATGTAGCGCGACTGGGCCCCGGTAAACAGCGCGCCTGTGATCGTCCCTCCCATCGTGCCCTCCGGATCGACCCGCAGCGCCTCGGGACGAACCATCAACGTGACCGGTCCTTCACCCTGATGCTGGCCCGGGACCGTCCATGCCACTCCGCCGGCGACGACCGTGCCCTCGGCACTCCGAATGCCAACCAACCGCGCGGCCCGCCCGACGAAGCCCGCCACAAAGGCCGAGGCCGGTTCCCGATAGAGCATGGCCGGCGTATCCACCTGTTCCAGGTGACCGCGATGCAGCAGCGCCACGCGGTCGGCCAGCGCAAACGCCTCGTCCTGTTCGTGGGTCACCAGAATGGTCGTGATGCCGAGTCGGCGCACCAGATCGCGCAGTTCGTCGCGGGTCCGCTCCCGCAGCGAGGGGTCGAGGTTCGAGAGTGGTTCGTCGAGCAGCAGCAGGCGTGGGCGCGGCGCCAGCGCACGGGCCAGCGCCACCCGCTGCTGCTGCCCGCCGGACAGTGCCGTGACGGCACGATGCTCCAGACCGCTCAGGTCCACCATCGCCAGCGCCTCAGCCACGCGGGCCGACCGCTCCGCCGGGCGCATGCCGGTGGACACCAGACCATAGGCGACATTCTCCGCGACACTGAGGTGCGGGAAGAGCGCGTAATGCTGGAAGACCATGCCGCAGCGTCGTTGCAAGGCGTCGGTGGCCGTGACATCGTCCTGGTCGATGGCAATCCGGCCAGCGTCAAGCGTCTCGAATCCGGCGATCAGCCGCAGCAACGTGGTCTTGCCGCTGCCACTCGGCCCCAGCAGTGCCAGAAGTTCGCCGTCAGCCACGGCCAGGTCGATCCCATCGACCACGGTCAGTGCCCCGAAGTGTCGGGTCACACCGGTCAGGTGCAGGGTACTCATGGCGTGCCTCCCGTGCCGCGGACCCGTTGATCCCAGTAGCGCATCCATCCCGGCCCTTCGCGTGCCAGCAGGCCCCAATCCATCGGGGTGACCACCATGCGGCGGTCGACATCGGCGACCCAGTCCGGCACCTGATCGGCCGGCAGATCGGTGCGGGCGGGAAGCCGCCAGAACCACTCCGCCGTCAGGATCTGGGCCGCCACGCTCCCGACAAAATCCACGTAGCGCTCGGCGGCCGCCCGATGACGGGTGCCGCGCACAATCGCGATGGCATCGTCGATCACCACGGTACCGCTGCTGGGGAAGGCGAACGCGAACGGCAGTCCCTTCTCCTGCGAGATCAGAATGTCCTGCAGATCCCAGAGGGTGACCGCGCCTTCGCCGCGCGCAAGCTTCTCGTAGAGGATGGCGGGGTTGAGCGTGTAGCTGACCGTCTGGCCATCGAGTCGCCGGAGCCAGGCCATCCCCGCCGCAGTGTCGCCGGTCTCCCGCAGACTCCGCTGCACCAGCAGGCCCCAGATCGCCCGCATGGTGCCCGAGGCCATGGGGTCGCGGATCAGCACACGGCGGGTCCAGGCGCTGTCGAGCACATCCTCCCAGTCGGTCGGCGCCTGGTCCGGGGTGACCAGATTGGTATTCCACGCCAGCACGGCGGGGGTCCGGTAGACCGGCCAGTAGAGTTCGTCGGGACCGATGGCAGCCTGGTCGACCGCATCCGCCCAGGCCGGCCGATAGGCCTCAATCAGCCCCTCAGTGACCCCCTGCTCGAACAGCGTACTCGGGCCGCCGAACCAGAGATCGGCGGCAGGGTTGGGCCGCTCGAACCGGATGCGGTCGAGCACTTCCTGGCTCCCCATGTCGAGCCAGCGCACGTCGATGTCGGGGTACTCCGCCTCGAACGCCGCTTCGAGCAGAGCAAGTTGCTCGGCACCGTGCGGGGAGTAGATGGTGAGGTGTTCCCGGCCGTCACCGCAGCCCGAGCCGAGCAGCGCGATCAGCAGTCCGACGCACCAGCGGGCAGATGCTGGCCGCCTCACGAGGCCCCGGGTGGCCCCGGCGGCGGGCGCCGGGCGTCGCGCCCATAGACGAAGGCCAGCACGAAGGCGATCAACGCTGCAATCATCAGCGTGTACCCCGCACCACCTCCCACGCCATACAGCAGGAACAGGAAGCCCACCGACACGGCGATGGTCCCAATGCCGCGCAGAATCTCCTCGCGATTGGCCCAGCGTGTCTGCGTGCCCCAGTGGATGGCGGACCCGAGGCCCAGCACCCCGAGCAGCAGGATGCCGTACCAGATGAAGATCCATACCTGCCGTCCGAGCACCGGGATCATCGGGGGCCCTGGCCAAGAAGGGGGGAGAAGCGCACAACGGAACTCGCGAACGCTAGCGTCTGAAGCCCCATCGGCCAAGGGGTCATGCCGGACGGCACCGGTCGCAGGGGCACCAGGCCAGCAGGGTCTGGAAGGGCAGGATGCCGGCCCCGTGGCCGTCGCTCCAGGAAATCTGGATGGCGTAGCCGCCCACCAGGCGCACCGCGACCGGCGAGACGTCAGCCGGGACGGTGGTCGGATCGAGCAGGGGTCGACCGGTCATTTCATCGATACAGAGAGCGCAGGGACAGCGCAGCCGGAGCGGCCGGGCCGGGTAGTAGCCCTGATGCCCCGCCCCGTCCCAGTCGATCCGCAGCCCGCTGTCTTCCCGCCGGATTGCCCGTGGCACCACCGTCCGAACCACCCACCCTCCAGTACGTTATCTTGCCCGAAGTCACAACCGTAATTCTACCAGTGAGCCCCCGGAAAATGACCCACCCCGACCCGTTCAATGCCCGCACCGCCCTCCCGCTTGCCGACGGACGCAGCGCCGTAGTCCATTCCCTCCCCGCCCTGGCGGCGGCCGGAGTCGGCAGCATCGACCGGCTGCCGTTCTCGATCCGGGTGCTGCTGGAGAACGCACTGCGGCACGTGGGGCGCGGCTTCGTCACCGAAGCGCATGTCCGGGCGCTGGCCGACTGGACCCCGGCCTCCGCGGGCACCGGCGAGATCCCCTTCATGCCCGCCCGGGTGGTGCTGCAGGACTTCACCGGGGTGCCCTGCGTGGTCGATCTTGCCGCCATGCGCGATGCCATGGCCGCCATGGGCGGCGACCCGGCACGGATCAACCCCGTGGTCCCCTGCGACCTGGTCATCGACCACTCGGTCCAGGTCGACCACTACGCCTCACCCGAGGCCTTCCAGTTGAATGTAGCGCTGGAGTTCGAGCGGAACGCCGAACGCTACCAGTTGCTCAAGTTCGCTCAGCAGGCCTTCGAGAATTTCCGGGTCGTCCCGCCGGGGACCGGGATCGTCCACCAGGTCAATCTGGAGTACCTCTCCCCGGCGATCCAGCTCCGCGATCAGTACGGCGAACTGACGGCCTACCCCGACACCTGCGTCGGCACCGACTCGCACACCACCATGATCAACGGGCTCGGTGTGCTGGGCTGGGGTGTTGGCGGCATCGAAGCCGAGGCTGTCATGCTCGGCCAGCCGTACTTCATGCTCATCCCTGAGGTCATCGGGATGCGTCTGGTCGGATCGCTCCCGGCGGGCTGTACCGCCACCGACCTGGTGCTCACCGCAACCCAGCAGCTCCGCGCCCGCGGCGTGGTCGACAAGTTCGTCGAGTTCTTCGGCCCGGGGCTGTCGCAGCTCCCGCTGGCAGATCGCGCGACGCTGGCCAACATGGCCCCGGAGTACGGCGCCACCATGGGCTTCTTCCCCATCGATGCGGAAACCCTGCGCTACCTGCGCCGGACCGGACGCGACGAGACCCAGGTCGACCTGATCGAGCGGTACTGCCGGGCTCAGGGCCTGTTCCACCTGCCCGATGCCCCGGAGCCGGTCTTCTCCGACACCCTCACGCTCGATCTCTCGACCGTCACGCCCTCGGTGGCTGGGCCCAAGCGCCCACAGGATCTGGTTCCGCTGACCGACCTGCGCCGCAATTTTGCCGTCTCGCTGCCCGGCCTGATGCAGCCGTCGGTGCCGGAGACCCGCCGCGCGCGGGCCTGCGCGGAGGAAGCACGCTGGACCAATGAGGGGGGCGCGATCGCCACCGAGGGGGAGCCGCGTCCAGCCTTCTCCTGCCTGATCGACGGTGAGGACGTGGAACTGCACGACGGTTCGGTCGTCATCGCGGCCATCACCTCCTGCACCAACACCTCGAATCCGTCGGTGATGATCGGGGCCGGTCTGGTGGCCCGCAAGGCCGTCGAGCGCGGCCTGCGGCGCCGCTCCTGGGTGAAGTCCTCGCTGGCGCCGGGGTCGCGCGTGGTGTCGGACTACCTGGATCGGGCCGGCCTGACGCCGTACCTCGACGCCCTCGGCTTCCAGACGGTGGGCTATGGCTGCACCACCTGCATCGGCAACAGTGGTCCGCTGCCGGAGCCGGTGTCGGCCCTGATCGAGGAACAATCCCTCGTCGCCGCCTCGGTACTCTCGGGCAACCGCAACTTCGAGGCACGCGTGCACCCACTGGTGCGCGCCAACTACCTGATGTCGCCCATGCTGGTGGTGGCCTTTGCGCTGCTCGGCCGGGTCGACGCCGATCTCGACCGCGAGCCCCTCGGCATCGCGGACGACGGCACGCCCGTCTTCCTGCGCGATGTCTGGCCTACCCCGCAGGAAGTTCGCGAGGCGATGGAGGCGGCGGTCGGCACCGATCTGTACCAGCAGCGCTACAGCGCCGTCTTCGAAGGCGACGCCGAGTGGCAGGCCCTGGCGGTGCCCTCCGGGTCCCGCTTCGCCTGGGACCGCGACTCCACCTACGTGCAGGATCCGCCGTTCTTCCAGGGCCTGCCACCGCAGCCCGTGCCGCTGGCCGACATCCGGGGCGCGCGCGTGTTGGCCTCCCTCGGCGACTCCGTCACCACCGACCACATCTCCCCAGCGGGCGCCATCCCGAAGAACGGGCCGGCGGCCCGCTACCTGACCGAGCATGGGGTCGCTCAGCCCGACTGGAACACCTTCGGCGCCCGTCGCGGCAACCACGAGGTGATGATGCGCGGCACCTTCGGGAACACCCGGATTCGCAACCGGCTGGTCCCGGAGCGCGAGGGGAATTGGACCCTGCACTTCCCCAGCGGCGAGGAGACGAGCATCTACGACGCCGCCATGCGCTATGCCGAGGAGCAGATGCCGTTGATTCTGCTGGTGGGCAAGGAGTACGGCACCGGCTCGTCGCGCGACTGGGCCGCCAAGGGCACCACACTGCTCGGGGTCCGCGCGGTCATCGCGGAGAGCTACGAGCGGATTCACCGCTCGAACCTGGTCGGCATGGGGGTGTTGCCACTTGCCTACCTGCCGGGTCAGAACGCCGAGCAGCTCGGCCTGACGGGCCGGGAGGTCTTCTCGATCACCGGCATCGCTGACGGGCTGACGCCCGGCGGACGGGTGCAGGTCACCGCAGCCGATCCCGAGACCGGTGCCGTGACCACGACCTTCGAGGCCATCGCCCGACTCAACTCGCCGGTGGAGCTTGAGTATCTGCGGCACGGTGGCATTCTCGCACGGGTGCTCCGGATGTTCGCCGAGCACTGATCGCGCGCGGACGAGGGGTCCCAACGCCACGAGGGCGACCGGTCAGATGACTGGTCGCCCTCGCGGCGTAATGGGATCCGGCAAGACTCAGGGCTTGACGATCATCAGCCCGGCGGTGGCCGTCACAACCTCACCGGCCGGTCCCTTCATGGTCACCACCACCCGATAGCGCCCCGGGGCGGTGTCGGGGAACGCGATGGTGCGCAGGAACTCGTCCCGCTCGGCCTTGGCCTCCTCCGTCGCAGTCACGGAGAACACCCGTTCCGTCTTGCCTTCCGGGAAGAACTCGAAGGTCACCGCATAGGACTGATCGGGCACCATGCCACGAACCTGGTAGTAGACGCTGGCGTCACTCCCCTGCGTGAAGGTATTGAGCGGATTGAGGGGCACCCGCTTGCTGCCGGAGTTCCATTCCACTCCGCTGCCGGCCTTCCCGAAGACCAGAGCACTCAGCGACAGGCCCGCCGGATGATCCGGAACGACCACACCCTGGATCTGGGCTACAGCCCCTGCGCCCTTCTCCTCATTCTGGGTCAGGATGATGCTGCCCGTGTAGCGGGCCGGGTCGAGTGGCAACTCGATCACCCCGCTCAGCAGTTCGCCTTTGCCCAGCGGGGCGGGCATCGCGAGAAAGCGGAGCGTATCAAGGCTCACCCGGCGGCCATCGTAGTCACGGATGGCGCCGAACTGAATCCGCAGCGGGTAGATCGCCCGACCACCCGCTTCGGGCGGGGTGGTGTAGGCCAGTTGATCGCCTGGAATGGCGAAGGCGACCAGGAGGCTGGACTCGCCACCGGCCAATTTGTCGATGCCGGTCACCTGGAGCGACGGCGACATCGGCTTGGCGTAGGTGCGGTGATGGTCGTCGGTGGTGGTGACCCGTTTGATATTGTCGTATCCGTCCGTGGCTTCTTCCCGGATCAGCAGGATCATGCTGGTCTCGTCGCTGACGGGCATACAGAGCTTGGGACGGATGGTGCAGAACCGGGTCCGGGCCTGCTCGGGGAGGTCGAGGAGATGCGGCACCATCCGGGTCGCCCCCGCATTGCCACTGAACTCCTCGGAACGGAACGCGATGGTGAGCAGTTGGTCCGGCAGATGGTAGACCCACAGTTGGGCCGTACCCTCGTTCCAGGCGGTCTCGATCCGCTCGGCGGGTTCTCCGTAGCGGATGTACAGCGTCCCCCGATCGTCCAGACGTTCCCGGAAGGCGCGGAAGGTCCGGAACGGCGCCTGGTACTGCCCTGCTTCGATCGCCGCATTGGCCATCAGCGCGGTAGCCTGGAGCGTGTCGGCATTGGCCGCCAGGACCTTGTCACGCAGTTCGGAGAAGTAGCGCGCCGAGACCTCATCCCGGCCTGGATCAAGCCGTCGGGGGCTCGCCAGCGGAGAGACCACCTGCTGCCCCTGCTGGGCTTCCTTCAACAGGTAGTTGGCCAGGGCGTAGTCGGTGCGCCGGAAATGTTCGACCAACCGGGCGCCATCGGGCCAGCCCTGCAAGGCATCCCGGGCACTCCAGAACGCGGCAAACCACGGCCCGCGCGCGGCGGTGGACAGCGTGTCCCACGCGGTGAGTTCGTCCGGGGTTGCGGTGAAGGCCAGGAGCTGCCGGTAGGCAAGTCGGGACGCCGTCGACGTATCCGAGGCGCCGGCCAGCAGAATCAGCTTGGCATCGCCGGATTGCCCGATCCGGTAGAGGGACCGTGCGAGGGAGAGTCGGACCATGCCGCGGTCAACGGACCGGTCCCGCAGGACCTCGCGCAGCAGCACCGCGGACGAGTCGGCGAAGCCGGCCTCATATTCAATCAAGGCCGCACCGAGCTTGCCGACCCCGCTGAGGCGATCCCGCACCGCCCGCAGTCCGCGGAGACGTTCGGTATACCGGCCCGCCCCTTCGCGCGGCAACGGGGCCATGGCGAGGGCCTCGATGGCCGGCGTGAAGCTGCTGTCGACCGCGATGGCACGCAGCAGGGCGAGCCCACCGCCATACTCGCTGGAGGTGCCCATCGGCTGTTCCGGACCATCGCGGGAGAGCATGTCGAGCGCCGGCATGCGGAAGCGCAGCATCGCCAGCCCATACCAGGCAACCGGCCATTTCGACTGCTCAGCCACGGTCCGCTCCAGCAGGTCGCGCGCGCGCCCCATCTCGCTCACATCGCCCACGAACTCGGCCCGCTTGACCATCAGCAGGCCTTCGCAGAGGCGGGCTGCGGATCCCGAGCGGGAGGCACAGCGGGTGGCGGGTGGCACGTCGGCGGCGCGACGCACCGCGGCCAGATCCGTCAGCAGACCGTCGAAAAATTCACGATCTGCCCCGCTCTGACCCGACACCGGGGCCAGGACGCCCCCCAACAGGAACACCAGCAGCAGCGACCGTCGTACAAAATCCGTCACGCAATTCCTCCAGCAGGTAGGATGGCCATCCATGGTAGACCCGGGCCGGGGGCAGATGGTCACATCCCCCCCCGGCCGACCGGGTCAGACCACGAGGTCCCTGAGTTTTTCGCCAGTTTCCCCTTCACGCAGCCGGATCAGCGCGCGGTCCCGCAGTTGCCGGATCCGCTCGCGGGTCACGCCCATCATGCGGCCGATCTCTTCCAGGGTACGCGGCTGACCGTCGTCGAGGCCGAAGTAGAGACGCAGCACCTTGGCGTCGCGCGGGGGCAGTGAGTCGAGCGCCATCTCGATATCGGCACTCTGGGAGTTCGCCATGGTGTGCGCATCGGTGCCCTCCTGCTCGGCGAGCGCGAAACGCTCCATGCGCTCGTTCCCGTCGCCTTCGCGCGTCGGGTGATCGAGCCGGACCGCTTCGGTATTGAGCGACGACAGCGAGCGCACCGCCTCTTCGGTCAGGCCGGTGGCGCGAGCCAGCTCGTCGGTCGTGGGCATCCGCCCGAGCCGCTCCTTCAGCAGCGTGGTGGTCTTGCCCAGCCGGGACAGGTCCGCGGTCCGGTTGAGCGGCACCCGCACGGGACGACCGTGGCGGGCAATCGCCGCCTGCACCGCCTGACGGATCCACCAGACCGCGTAGGAGATGAACTTGACGCCGCGATCCGGATCGAACTTGCGGGCCGCCGTCATCAGGCCGAGGTTGCCCTCGCCGATCAGATCGACCAGCGGCACGCCCCGGTTCTGGAACTTCTTGGCAACCGACACGACGAACCGCACATTGTGGCGCGCCAGGCGCTCCTGCGCCAACACGTC
This sequence comes from uncultured Gemmatimonadaceae bacterium, assembly GCA_964421625.1. GTDB lineage: Bacteria > Gemmatimonadota > Gemmatimonadetes > Gemmatimonadales > GWC2-71-9 > Palsa-1233. The sequence goes on from CAYQXR010000026.1 coordinate 22,851, forward strand.
ACCCTGGAAGGCGGCGCGGGCCAGTTCCATCTCTTCTTCGCGGTTGAGCAGCGGCACGCGAGAGATTTCATCAAGGTAGAGGTCGAGACTCTCCCGACCTTCATCGACCGCACGCGCAATCTGCGCCGGTCGCAGGGAACGCCGCTTCCCACGGGCTCGCACTGTCACGTTGCTACTCCTTCCATGGCTGCACCACCCGGGCGGAACCGCCCAACCGACGAGGCACCCCCGCCGACAATATCGCCGACAAAATAACACCGGACGTCGCTTTCTGCAACCAAAGCGTCGCCTTTTGCAACACCATTTCGCCTGCTACTCATGCGCCCTCCTCACATCTCTGAAACCTTGATACTCCCGCCGCGGTTCCCACGTTGGGCCGCCGTCTCTCTGGCGACGTCCGACCCGGCGAGGTCCCCACAGGATATGACGGACAACCCCAGTGGACTTTACCCGCCGGTCCGGCGATGTTGCGGAATGCGTCCTCGCCCCGACCGCCCCACCATTCACAAGTTCGGCGGGGCGGCACTTGCCGACGCTGCCGGCATCCGTCGCACCCTCACCATTTTCCAGGCACAGCCCGGCGCCCGGGTGATGGTGGTCTCCGCGGTCTCCGGCATGACCGACCTGCTGGCCAGCGCGGTCGAGGCAGCCTGCGCAGGCGACACCACCACGGTGTCGGTCCGCATTGAGACCTTCCGCGAGCGGCACCTGGCGCTGGGCCGGGACCTCGACCTCCCAGGGGATGCGCCGTGGGCCCAGACGGTCGCGGCCTCGACGGCCGACCTGATCGCCGTGCTCGACCGTATCCAGCGCTCGGGTACGGCCACCCCCGCCCAGCAGGACCAGGTCATCAGCCGGGGTGAACTGCTGAGCGCGGCCCTGATGGGGGACCTGTTGGCCGCTGCGGGCGTGCCGGTGACCCCACTTGCCGCCACCGACCTGATCGTCACTCAGGGGCCGTTCCGCGACGCGGTTCCCGACCAGGTCGGCACCCGTGCTGCCGTGATGCAGCACCTGATTCCCGTCCTGGTGCGCGGCCGAGTACCCCTGGTCCCGGGCTTCATCGGGCGGGGCCCCGGCGGCGAGCTGATGACCCTGGGCCGCGGCGGCAGCGACCTGACGGCTGCGCTGCTGGGTCGGGCCACCGACGCTGAGGCCGTGGTGCTCTGGAAGGATGTGCCCGGCCTGCTGACGGCCGATCCCCGGGTGGTGCCCGAGGCCCGCCTGCTCGCCCGGGCCCATCGGCTGGAGGCCTCCGAACTGGCCTGGTACGGCGCCAAGGTGCTCCACCCGCGCGCGCTGGCACCACTCACCGGCACCAGGATTCCGGTGCACCTGCGTCCCTTCGGCGACCCGGCCTCGGCCGGCACCATCATCAGCGCTGCTCACCAGCCCGACCAGATTCCGGTGCGCGGCCTCGCGGCAATCCGCGACCAGACGCTGCTCACCATTACCGGCAGCGGCGTGATGGGCATCCCAGGCGTCGCCGCCCGGCTCTTCGCCGCCCTGCAGGTCGAGGACATCCCGATCACGCTGGTGACCCAGGCCTCGGCGGAGGCTGCCATCGACTGTACCGTGGCGACGGCCCACGCGGCGCGAGCCGTCGAGCTGCTGCGTCGGACCCTGCGCGAGGATATCCGACGCGGCGAGATCGACGGCGTCGAGCGGCGCGACGGCATGGGGATCATCGCCGTGGTCGGCCTGGGCATGGCGCAGCATCCCGGGGTGGCCGCCCGGCTGTTTGAGGCCACCGCCGCCACCGAGGTGAACGTCGTGGCCATCGCGCAGGGCGCAGGGGAGCGCAACATCTCGCTGGTCCTGGAGGACGGCGACGTCCCCGCCGGGCTCCGCGCCATTCATGCGGCCTTCCAGCTCGACAAGATCGACGGCGGCCGCCCGCTGCGGCGCGAAGGACGCGATGTCATCCTGCTGGGCGCGGGGACCATCGGGCGCTCGGTGCTCCAGTTGATCCACGACCATCCGGTCGGACTCCCCACACTCCGGCTGGTCGCCGTCCTCGATTCACGCGGTGGGGTGATCAACGCGGAGGGACTGGACCGCGCGGCCTTGGCGGCGATCATGGCGGCCAAGGCCAATGGCGGCAGACTGCACGACCTGCCCGGCGGCTGTGTGGGCACGCCGGACGATCTGCTGACACTGCTCATCGACCGAGCCCTGGTGCGCCCCATTCTGGTCGACCTGACCGCCTCGGAGACCTCCCCTCTGCTGCTGCGCGCCGCCACGGCGGGGTGGGATCTGGTGCTGGCCAACAAGCGTCCATTGGCGGCACCGGCGGCCACTGTCACCGCGCTGCGCGACACCCTGGCCCGCACCCGCTCGCGGTTGCGCCACGAGGCCACGGTGGGCGCCGGGCTGCCCATCCTGGAGGCGCTGCAACAGCTCCTGGCCACCGGCGACCGGATCCGCTCGCTGGAAGGCTGCCTCTCCGGTACTCTGGGCGTGGTGCTTTCCGCCCTCCAACGCGGCGTGCCCTTTTCGGAAGCGGTCCGGTCGGCCCGCGCCGCAGGCTACACCGAGCCGGACCCCCGCGACGACCTCGGTGGGCTGGACGTGGCCCGCAAGGCCCTGATTCTGGCCCGGGCCATCGGCGTTGCGCAGGAACTGGAGGCCCTGCCGATCGACTCGCTGGTTCTGAGCGGACATGACCTGCCCACCGAGGCCTGGCTGGCCAACCTTCCATCCGAGGACGCCATCTGGCAGGACCGTGTCAGAACGGCAGGGGAAACCGGGAAGGTGCTCCGCTACGTCGCCACCGTTACCCCCAACCAGGTGACGGTCGGCCTGAGGGCCCTGCCCGGTGAGCACCCGCTCGCCAACCTGGATGGGGCCGCCAATCAGCTCGTGATCCGGTCGGACCGCTACCACGACGCCCCGCTGGTCATCACCGGCCCGGGGGCCGGTCCGGCGGTCACCGCGACCGGCGTTCTGGCGGATTTACTGGCATTGCGCTGAATGCCGGCAGGGGAGACCGTGGCAGTGTTGCGTTCATCGCACACCATCATCGGCACCCATGAGAGCCCAGAACCCCATCGCGTTGCATAGCCACAACAGAGCTGATAGATTCCGTTGCGTCGAGGCAACACGACACCGAGGCCTCGGTGCAACGTGGTCGGCCTGAGGCACCCGAAGTTGTTGCCCAGCATGACCTTGCGGCTCGGCAGCGGAACATGGCCCTGGCTTTGCGACTGGGTCAGGCAGGAGGTAACACCATGAAGACGACGAATCGCGCGGGACATCCACTCACTGCTCTGGTCACCACGATGGTGGCGGCCGGGATGCTCCTCACCGCTGCCCCGGCCTACGCCGACGGCTACCCGACCGACTTCGGCATCGCTGCGCCCATCACGGCCACCGGCAACCGGCTGACCTTCAGCTACTACGGGTGGGAGTCGAGCACCGTCTATGGCCACACCATCTGGGCCATGACCACCACCGAGTACGATGCCAACAAGGCCAACAACTGCTTCTCGACGGAGTTGAGCCCCGCCGGCTGTTCCTCCCGCCAGGGCGTCCCGCTCTTCACCAAGCCCTACGGCGCGAGCACCTACAATCCTGCTGCCTACGGCACCAAGTACGTCGACAACCACTTCGGCATCGGCGACGAGGTGGTGCTGGTGCTCCAGGTGAACCAGAACACCATGAACAACTGGTTCTTCTCCGGCGACCCGACCCGCAATGGCGACAGCTATGCGCACCTCGCTGCCTTCGGCCCCAACGGCGTGCCGATTGATTCGAAGGCCACCGCCTGTGCGACGAAGCCTGAGCTCTGCGTCGACGGCACCATCGGCTTCGCGCTGTACGGCTTCGAGGATGTGCACCACACCCCGAGCGACTGGGACTTCAACAACGCCATCTTCGCACTGGCGATGGAAGACGTGAGCATCCCCGACGAGATTCCCACGCCGGAGCCGGGCACCTTCCTCCTGCTGGCGACCGGCCTGGCTGGTCTGCGGGCCTACCGGCGACGAACTGCTGCATGACCGCTCCCGTCCACCGATGACGGACCGCCAGGCGACGACCACCCCGCGGCGCCTGGCAGCGAGGCCGACCCTGATCGTCGGCCTCGCTGCGTTGCTGCTGGGCATTGCGGCGCAGGTCCTGTCCCATCGCACTGGCGCTGTCCACGCGTTCTGGGACGCGCAGGCCCATCTCGATATCGCCCGACGGGTTCACGACTCCGCCACGCCGGGCCTGCAGATGCTGGGCACCGTCTGGCTCCCGGTGCCGCACCTCCTGTTGCTGCCCTTCACCCTGGTCGATGCCTGGTGGTGGAATGGCCTCGCCGGTGGCCTGCTGGGCCTGCTTGCCTTCGTATTGACCGCCGTCTCACTGCACGACCTGCTGCGCCGCCTGCACCCCGACCCGCTGGTTGCCGTCCTCGGCACCGCCCTGCTGGTGCTGAACCCGTCGCTGCTCTACCTGCAAACCACGGCGATGACCGAGCCGCTGCTGCTGGCCTTCCTCACCGCCACGCTGGCCGGGCTGGCCCGCTGGCAGGACACCGGGTCCGCCCGCACGTTGCTGTGGAGCGGCATCTGGCTCGCCTTGGCCGTGGGCACCCGCTACGACGGCTGGTTTGCGGGGGCCTGCATCGCCCCCTGGCTGCTCTGGCAGGCGCGGCGCGCCGACCTGCCCCTCGTCGCCACCCTCTGGCGCTTTGCCTGGCCGTCGCTGCTGCTGACGCTGCTCTGGCTGGGCTACAACGCCTGGTACTTCGGCGACCCACTGGAGTTCCAGCGCGGCGTCTGGTCGGCACAGAGTCAGCAGGCGGAACTGGCTGCGCAGGGTCTGCTGCCGACCAAGGGTCACCTGCTCACGTCCATCACCACCTACCTCGGAGCGACCGTCCTCTCAGCCGGGTGGCTGCTGCTGCCCCTCGGGCTGGTCGGTGTGCTGGTGATGGCCCGTCGCGCCGGTGTCGGTCTGTTGCTGCTCCTGCTGGCGGCACTGCCCTTCAATGTGCTGGCCCTGTGGGCCGGTCAGAGCACCATTGCCCTCCCCTGGGCCGCCGTCGGCACCGGGACCACCAACCTCCGCTACGGCGTGATGCTCCTGCCCGGGCTCGCGGCGGCCACCGCCCTGCTGGTCGGCTGGGGCCTCCGACGGTGGCCCATGGCCCGGCAGGGCATGCTCCTCGCTTCTGCTGTGGTCCTGGTGGTCCAGGTGGGCCTCTGGGGGTCCGCCTGGCCGTCCCAGGCTGGCGCACTGCGGGAGGGCCTTGCGATCCGCGACGGGGATCTCCGGCAGCAGCACGCCTCGGATTGGCTGGCGGCCCACTACGACGGGGGCCGGATTCTGGTCGACGAGGCCGTGAATGTCAGCCCCAGAACCCGGATCCCGATCCGGGCACGGATCTACCACTGGAGCTGGGAGACGGGCCCCCGGGCGCTGCAAGCACCGGAACGCGAAGTCGACTGGGTCCTGGTTGATCAGCGGCATGAGCAGGGGGTGGTGCGGCAGGCCATGACCGGTCGTCCCATCATCACGGAACGGTTCGAACGTGTGTTCGACGAGGCGGGGCTCGAAATCTGGCGTCGACGGTAGGCGCTGAACCAACAGGACACGAAGGAGTGCCTGGGCATGACCATCCGGATTGGATCGATCACGGGATTGCTGCTGACCGCGGGGTTGGTCACGGCCTGTCAACGCGACACCACCCCGCCGCAGGCGCTGGCGCCTCTGCCCACCGAAGCGGACTCGCTCGCCGGTCGGAGCGGCGCCACCGCAGCCGATGGCGTCGGCGGTGTGGCCGAGTACCTCCCGGTGGTGGTCCGGTCGGCCGCCGCCGATTCGATCGCGCGGCAGCCGCTGACGCTGACGCTCGCTGACCTCGGGCACCGCGATGGACTCACGATGCTCGGCTCCAGCGATGTCATCTCGCTGACACTGCCTGTCAATGACGGACTGCTGCCGGAGGCTCTGACCCTCGAGCTGCTGCCGACGCCCGGTATGCCGACCGCCGCGATCGTGGTGAGTCAGCGCCAGCGCATTCTGGCGCAGGAGCGGGTGACCGACACCACCAGCCGCCTGGTCATCCCGCTCAGCGACGTGGTGGTGGAGCATGGGCAGGTCACGCTCTCCCTGGGGCTCACCGTCCCGGGACAGGATGTCTGCCTGTCGTCGCTCTACTATCGCACCGTGGTGCAGCCGCATTCCCGGGTGAGCTATCGCGGCACCCCCGCCTTCAACGGTCAGATCAACGACTTTTTCCAGCCCTGGGTCCGCCAGGTGGTGTTCTACCTGCCGGATCAGCCTTCGCTTGATGCCGCCCAGGCGGCGCTCGACGCGGCCGCCTATACGGCACGGCGCTGGCGCGGCATGACGACCACCTTCGCCGTGCGGCCGCTGCCGCCGGTGGGCGCCGCACTGCCGGAGCCCGGCCCGTGGGATCGTGCCCTGGTCTGGTCGCCCGAAGGCGAGACCCATGTGGTGCGGCCCGACTCCGGTCGTGGGACCGTGATGGCCATTGCGGCGCGCCGCGATGCGCGCCAGCTCTTCACGCTGCCCGATGGCGAACTGCTGGTTGCAGCCAATGCATTCCGGGCCGGTTCGGTCGATCTCACGGCGCACTTCCCCGGCGCGGCCCAGGCCGCCCGCAGCTTCGGTGAACTCGGCTTTGGCGCGCGCACCATCTCAGGCAATGCGCTGATCATGACCTCGTACCCGTTCGCCCTCGCCGATCTCGGTGCGGCCTCGACGCCGACCTCGCTCCGTCTGGTCGCCGAGCATTCTGGAGTGCCCACCGACGGCAACGGGACGCTGCGCATTCATCTCAACGGTTCGCTGATCCACTCGCGGCCGCTCGACCGGCGCAGTATCGATCAGGTCATCACCCTGCCGCGGCATCTGCTGACCCGGGACAACCTGCTGGAGGTCCGCTTCCAGGTGGTGCTCGGCGAGGGAAGCTGCCGTCTCGGGGGGCCGGTGTTCACCGCCACGATCGATCCGCAGTCGGCCTTCCTGGTCGACGACGGTGCGGTCGGCACACCCGGCTTCGACCGGTTCCCGTCGTCGCTGTTGCCCTCGTTCTCGGTGCTCCTGGAGCCGCGCGACCGCTACCGCGTCGAGTTGGCGACCACCCTCGTCGGCGCGCTCCAGACCACCACCAGCACCCCGCTGGCCCCTGCCCTGGCGCGTGACCGCGCCGAGGCCACCGGGCCGCTCGTGGCGGTGGGTGGTGCCGGTCTCGCCGACCACCTGAACGCACCGGTCCACTCCGAGGCCTTCCGGCTCCGCGACCGCGACGGCAAGGTGTGGGATGAGTTTACGCCCGGCACGCCCTACGCGACCATGCAGGGGTGGTATGCGCAGGGCCGCGACGTCCTGCTGCTTCATCACACGCAGGCCAACGGACAGCCGCTGGCCGACCTGCTCCACGAAGCGCTGACTCCCTACGGCTGGTTCGGGGTGCGCGGCGACCTGGCCGTCCGCGGGGAGGCCGGCCGCACCCACCTGCTGCACGCGGCCAATGCCGGCTGGCTGGTGGAGAACGAAGGCACTGTCGGCCGGACGCTGGTCGATCGCTACCGCTCGGCAGTCTTCGTGGTTGCCGCGCTGGTCCTCTTCGGCCTGCTGATCTGGCTTTACCCGCGCGTGGTCCGCCGTGAGCTCGACCCGACTGGGTGAATTCCTGGTCGGCCGCGGGCTGCTCACCCCCGAGCAGCTCGCGACCGCCCTGTTGCAGCAACGCCGTACCGGTGAGCGACTCGGCCGACTCCTCCTGATTCTCGGGTACCTGGAGCGGCGGACCCTCGCGCGGGCGCTGGCCGAGCTGTGGGGTTATCCCTACCTCAGCATCGAGCCGACGACGGTCGACACCGCCATCGCGCAGCGTTTCCCGCTCGACGCGACGCTCTCCATGCGTGCTCTGCCGGTGCGCGACGACGGTCGCACCATCCGCGTCGCCACGGCCGATCTCCCCTCCGACGAACTGCGCCGGACCCTGGCGATCGTCTATCCGCAGCGCGAGTTCGACTTCCGCGTCACCACGGAGTGGGACATCGACCGGGGCATCGCCCTGGCCCATCGACGCAAGGTGGTCGACACCTCGATCTACGGCCTCTACTTCCGGTCGCAGCACGAAAGCGCCTTCACGGTCTTCACCCTGCCGCAGTATCTCGCCTTCGGCATCGGCTGCATGATCCTGCTGCTCGGGCTCTGGCGCGCGCCACTGCTCACGCTGCTGATTCTGAATGTCCCGATCACCGCCTTCTTCCTGCTGGTGGTGCTGTTCCGCACCTGGGTGGGCATCAGCGGTGCGGCCGCCGAGACGGCCATCACGGTGACGGCGGACGAACTGGCCGCGGTGAACGAGCGGGACCTGCCCGTCTACAGCATTCTGGTGCCGATCTACCGCGAGGCCCGCGTGATCGGCAGGCTGCTGCGCTCCCTGCGGGAACTCGACTATCCGGCCGACAAACTCGACATCATCCTCCTGTTCGAGGAGAACGACCCCGAGACCCTCGCGGCCGCCAAGGCGGCGCACCCCGGTGAGAACGTCCGGTTCCTGATCGTCCCGACCGGCGATCCGCAGACCAAGCCGAAGGCCTGCAATGTCGGCCTGCTCTTCGCCCGCGGTGAGCACCTCGTCATCTACGACGCCGAGGATCAGCCGGAACCGGATCAGCTCAAGAAGGCCGTCCTCGCCTTCCGGCGCGGCCCGGCCGAACTCGCCTGCGTCCAGGCGGCGCTGAACTACTACAACTGGAACGAGAACTTCCTGACCCGGATGTTCACGCTCGAGTACTCATTCTGGTTCGACTACCTCCTCCCCGGCCTCGACCGCCTCCGGCTGCCGATTCCGCTGGGTGGCACCAGCAACCACTTCCGGACCCAGGTGCTGCGCGACCTGGGCGGCTGGGATCCGTTCAACGTGACCGAGGACGCCGACCTCGGCATCCGCGCGGCGATGCACGGGTTCCGGGTCGGCATCATCAACTCGACCACCTACGAAGAGGCCAACAAGC
>CAYQXR010000026.1:31937-35918 GCA_964421625.1 uncultured Gemmatimonadaceae bacterium
CCCTACTACTGGGAAAAGACGGAACACGGACTCACGCGCCATGACGCCACGTCCTCGGCCTGACCGGATCCCCGGCTGGGTCCGGGCCCTGCTGACCCTCGCCGTCACCGCGCCGCTGACGCTCTACACGCTGCTGCTGGCCCAGGGTGGCTGGCGCAGTGACACCCACGGGCTCTTTCTGAGTCGCGTGCTGTTCGCCAAGGACCGGGGCCAGCTCGAACTGCTGGGCTTCGAGTATCCGCCGCTGCCCTTCCTGCTGCTGCTCCCGTCGCCGACCGATCGGTGGGCGATTCTGCTGGGGAGTGCAGCCATCGCCGCGCTCTGCTGGATGGTGCTGGATCTCTGCCGGGAACGTCGCTCGATCCTGCCCCTGCTCCTCTTCGTGACGGTGGCCTGGTCACCCTTCGGGGTGCACCTGGTGGTTGGCGACTTCAACGAAGCACTGGGATTGGCCGTGCTGTATGCCGGCTGGCGACAGTACCGGCTCTGGTGGCAGACCCGGCAGACCATCTACGGGCTCTACACCGGGCTCTGGCTCGGCCTGGCCTTCTACACCTCGCCGCTCGGGCTGGCGCTGGCACTGATCGCCGGGGCCATTCTGCCGCTGACCTTCCCCAAGCTGCGGATCCCGCCCTTCGCCTCGCAACTCTCGCTGCTGGTATTTCCCGGCTTCGCCGCCGCAGCGACCTGGGCCTACCTGGCCTGGGTCTTCACGCACCGGGTGGCGCTGCCCCTGCGGCCCTGGGAATCCGGCTCGCCGGTGCTCAGCACCATCCTGCTCTGGACCATGCCCTATCTGCTGGTCACGCTGCTGGCTGTGGTCCGTCCTGCCGCCACCACGGCCGGCATGCTGCTGCCGCTGCTGCTGTTCCTGATTGCCGGTCAGGTCGGATGGCACTTCTCGCTGGCCTATGCCGTCGGCTTCCTGACGCTGGTCGCCATCATCGCGCTGCCGCAGTGGCTGGGTCGGTCGACCCGGGCGCTGCTCACCGCGGCGGCAGCGGTGCAGTTGATTGCAGCCTGGTGGTTCCTGCCGATCCCGCCCATGTCCGAGGCCGATCAGCGGGCCCGGGCGGTCGCCGAGGCCATGGCCACAGCGCCACCGCGCAGCATCCTGCTCGACGACCGTCGCGCAGGCGAACTGCTCAAGTGGGCCCCCTCGCTCTCGCCGTACCTCACCACCCGGGACATGGGCTTCGACGTGGCCTACTCGGAGCCGCGCACTGCCGTTCACTACGTCCTCGTCATGACCGATGACGACGGCGTCACACTCGACGCCGAGCGGCGCCCACCGCCGGGCTTCGTGGCGGACTGGAGCTGGGGCGGCTACATCCTGTATCGTCATCCGGACGCACCACGGCGCTCAGTGCAGTACCCGCTTTCCCGTCCGGATTCCCTCGGAGGTCGCGACTGATGCCCAGGACCTGCTGGCTGTGCTCCATCCTGTTGCTGGCGCTGCCCGGCGCCCTCCCGGCCCAATGGACCGCGAAACCGGGTGGCTGGTTTCTCTCCAACACCGTCAGCGTCGGCCGGTTTCCGGACCGGTTCTCGCCGCAGGCTGGCGCCTACCGCAACGAGTTGCAGAAGCTCGACTGGGGACTGTACGCGGTCTACGGCCTGCGTGAAGGGCTCTCCGTCGGCCTGGGTCAGGGCTACGCCCGCCTGCGGGACCGCCGGGAAGGCGCCATCCAGGCCGAGAGCCGGGGGTTCGGCGCCACCGGCATGTTCGTGATGAAGCGTCTGACCCAGGGGCGTCACGGTATTCTGTCGGCCCAAGTGCGCGGCGACTTCCCCATCCTGTTCGATACCACCGCACGCCCCGCCCTGGGCCCGCTGCGCCCCGAGGCGGAGGCCCGCCTGCTCTACGGCAACGGCTTCGGCCTCGGCGACACCCGCGGCTTCGTGAGCGCCTCGGTGGGTGCGGCGCCGATCCGTTCCGGCCAGGACGAACTCCGCTACGACCTGACCGTCGGCGTGGATCTCGGCAGCCGGGCGATGCTGCTGGTCCAGAGTTTCAACGTCCACTCGCTCCCCGGCGCGGGTGAGACGGGCTACAGCGCCTCCAAGCTGGGAGCCGGTCTGCTCTGGCGGGCCACGCCGAGCGTGGGAGTCATCGGCGGCTACTACGGCGGGATTGCGGGGAAGAACTCCGCCCGCGAGCGGACCATCTCCCTGGGGCTCTGGATCTCCCACGATCCGGCGCCGCCCATCCCTCCCGGGGGTCCCTGACCCCCAGCGCTTGCCGCCGGGGCACCGTCCGTCTACGATAAAGGGGTCGGGATCCTCCCCGCTCTCTCAACAAGGACGTGCTCCATGACGGACCATCCGCTCAGTCGGCGGCGCTTCGTGACCGGAACCGGTGCTGCGGCACTGAGTGCCATGATCGTGCCCCGACATGTGCTCGGCGGCAAGGGTTTTACCGCGCCGAGTGACACCGCTGGACTCGCTGTGGTTGGTGCCGGCGGACAGGGCATCACGCATGTGCGCAACACCGTCGGTGAGCGCCTCCTGGCGGTGGCCGACGTCGACTTCGGCTATGTCGACCGGAAGATCGGCGCGCCAACCCTCGCCGATGGCGCCCCCAACCCGGTGCATGTGGCCCATGCCGGTGCCACGCGCTACGCCGACTTCCGCGTCATGCTTGAGCGGGAGAAGTCGATCGATGGCGTGTTCATCGCCACGCCGGATCACACTCACGCGGTGATTGCCCGGGCGGCCATGGAACTGGGCAAGGCGGTCTACGTCCAGAAGCCGCTCTGCGCCACCGTGGCGGAAGCGCGCATGCTGGCTGCCGTCGCCGCACGGACCGGTGTGGTGACGCAGATGGGCAACCAGGGCCACTCCACGACCGACACCCGACTGATCCGCGAATGGATCCAGGCGGGACTGATCGGCCCGGTGCGCGAGGTCCACATCTACACCAACCGCCCGCTGGGCTACTGGCCCCAGGCGGTGCCGCGTCCCGTCCCCACCGGCGGCACGCTGCCCAACCAGCCCAAGGCCGGCGATCAGTGGAGTCAGGGGAGCGTGAACAATGTGCTCACCGCCGGCATGTCGAGCGGTCCGTGGACGCCCCCGCCCACCCTCGACTGGGATCTGTTCCACGGCCCGGTCCCGGTGATCCCCTACCATCCGATCTATCACCCCTTCACCTGGCGCGGCTGGCTGGACTTCGGCGGCGGCGCGCTCGGCGACATGGGCGCCCATCTGGTGGATGGTCCCTTCTACGCGCTGGGACTCGACTATCCCGACAGTGTCGAAGGATCGTCGACGCCCTTCGGCGGACCGCGGACCAACCCCGCGTCCTTCCCTGCCGCCACCAACGTGCAGTGGACCTTCGGCGCGACGATGGCGCGTCCTGCGATGCGGATGTACTGGTACGATGGCGGCCTGATGGCCCCGCGACCGGCCGCGGTTCCCGAGAGCTTCGAGTACAACACCGAAGGCGGCATCTTCATGGTCGGGGATCGTGGCGTGCTGTTCCACGAGACCTACGGACGCCGCCCGCGGCTCTTCCCGGAATCGCTGATGGAGGAGGCGGCGCGCGTCCCGGCCACTGAGCCCCGGGTCACCACGTCCCACGAAATGAACTGGGTGAATGCGATCAAGGGCACCGACGTGACGACCTCACCGATCGCCTACGCCGCCAAGCTGACCGAGACGATGCTGCTCGGCGTGGCTGCCATTCGCCACGCCAATCAGGTCAACAAGGGGCCGCAGCATCTCCTGTACGATGCCCAGTCGGCCCAGTTCCGCAACCAGCCCACCGCCAATCAGTACCTGACGCGGGAGTACCGGAGCGGCTGGACCGTACTCTGACCGCCACTCAGCAGGCGGCGACCGCGAAGGTCGTCGCCTGCGCCGCCACCCGGTCGAGTGCACCGACCACCGACGCCACCAGATCCTCGGTCGCCTCGATCCCCACTGACAGCCGCAGCAGTTGATCCGAGATGCCCGCCGCGTGACGCGCCGCGGGCTCCA
>CAYQXR010000027.1:0-33626 GCA_964421625.1 uncultured Gemmatimonadaceae bacterium
GCTACCACGGGCGACCAGCCGGTCGCCCCTACGCCGCGTGGCCATCACGGGCGACCAGCCGGTCGCCCCTACGTTGCGGGGGCACCACGGGCGACCAGCCGGTCGCCCCTACGTCGCGGGGCTACCACGGGCGACCAGCCGGTCGCCCCTACGTCGCAGGGCCACCACGGGCGACCAGCCGAGCCGCCCCTACGTCGCAGGGTCACCAGGGGCGACCAGCCGGTCGCCCCTACACCACTCTCACCGCAGAACGCACTCCCCTCAATTCTTCGGCGCCAGCGACCGCTCCCGGATCTCGCGGAACTCCGTGCCCTCGCGCCAGGTGGGCCACACATCGGCATTGCCGACGGCGCGACCGACCGCAAACAGCAGTCGCAGATCCGCGATGGCGCCGCTCAGGTCCCAGGTCGGATCGACTTCGTCCGTGGCCTTGTGGTACAGCCTGGTGGTCCAGTCGGCGCGCTTCGCCTCACCGTAGCCGTCGGGCTTGCCGCGATACTGGGTGCCCTCGTTGATGTACAGGGCCGGCACGCCCTGCTTGGCGAACTCGAAATGATCCGAGCGGAAGAAGTAGCCCTTCTCCGGTTCCGGATCGGGCAGGATCACCCGTCCCTGCGGACCCGCCGCCTGCTGCAGGACATCGTCCAGGGTGGTGTTGCCGAGTCCGACCACGACGATGTCGTCGGTCATGCCCCAGGTGTTGAGCACGTCGACATTGAGGTTCGCGAGGGTGCGCTCCAGCGGATACAGTGGATTCGCCGCGTACCACTTCGAGCCCAGCAGTCCGTTCTCCTCGGCGGTGACGGCGAGGAAGAGCATCGAGCGCTTCGGCGCGCCGGCAGTGGCGAAGGCGCGGGCCAGTTCGATCAGTGCCGCCGTCCCGGTGGCGTTGTCGCGGGCGCCGTTGTAGATCGAATCGCCGTCAACCGCCTCGCCGATGCCGAAGTGATCCCAGTGCCCCGAGTAGATGACGACCTCGTCGCGCAGCAGCGGATCGGTGCCCGGCACCTTGGCCACCACATTGCGCGACCGGATGTCGCGCAGCGTCTGGGTGAGCGTGAATGCGGCGGTACCCCCGAGCGGGACCGGCCGGAAGTCGCGGGAGATGGCGGCGCGCTTCAGGGCATCAAAGTCCTGGCCCGCTGCGGTGAACAGTTCGCGCGCCTTGGCAGTGGTGATCCACCCCTCGACCGGCACACGCCCGGCGTTGCCATCGGCAGGGCGGATATCCATCCGCTCGCCACTCCACCCGCCGCGGACCACTTCCCACGGATACCCGGCCGGTCCGTCTTCATGGACGATCAGCACCGCCGCCGCCCCCAGCGCCGAGGCGATCTCGTATTTGTAGGTCCAGCGGCCGTAGTAGGTCATGGCGTTGCCGCGGAAGATCGCGGGATCGAGCCGACGGCTGTCGGTAGCGTCGGGAATGGCCGGATCGTTAATGAGCATCACCAGCGTCTTGCCGCGGACATCGATGCCTCGGTAGTCGTCCCAGTCGTACTCCGGCGCCTGGACGCCGTAGCCCACGAACACCAGCTCGCTGGCGGGGACGCTGACCCGTTCCTTCGTCTGTCGGGAGACGGCGACGTAGTCGTCCAGCGGACGCATCGCGATGTTCCGCCCGCGCACCTTCACCACCGCGCTCGGTGTGCCATTGATGCCGACCAGGTCGACGGCCTGGGTCCAACTCCCGTCGGGGTTGCCGGGCACCGCGCCGGCGGCCTCGAAGGCGGCGGTAAGGAAGGCCACGGTCCGGTCTTCACCCGGCGTGCCGGGCGCGCGTCCCTCGAGGGAGTCGTGGGCCAGGACCTGGATGTCCGCGAGCAGTCGATCGGCGGAGAGCACGGGCTCGGTTTCGGTGGGGGCACAGCTCACGGCCAGGATGGTGGCGACACAGGCCAGCAGGCGTCGAGACATCGGGACTCCGTTCGGGGGTTCCCTCAAAGGTGGTCAGGAAGCCACAGGAGTCAACCGCCCCGGCGGCCTCACCACGCCACAGCGCCAGAACAGGCCATTCAGGTATACCTTGTGTGGCAAGGTGTCTTGCCTTACAATGCATCTATGCGCCAGGGAGAGGACGACCTCGGTCGAGGGGGGATTGAGCGGGAACTGCGCCGCGGATCGCTGGAACTGGTCCTGCTGCGCCTCCTGCGCGACGGCGAAGCCTACGGGTACCAGATCGTCACGGCGGTGGCGGAACGGACCCGGGGGCAGCTCGTCCTGGCAGAGGGCACGCTCTACCCGGTGCTGCATCGGCTGGAAAAGCAGGGGCTGGTGCAGATCCGCTGGGACACCCCGGAGCGCGGCGTGCCGCGCAAGTACTACCGCCTGTCTCCCGCCGGGACGGCGGAGCTGGCACAACTGACGTCCCGATGGCTGGCCTTCACTGGAGCCATCACCGACCTCCTGACCACTGCCCCCGATGAGGAGATCCCTTGATGCTGGCTGAGACCTACCTGGCTGCGGTGCTGCGCTGGCTTCCGGCGGACATTCCGGACCGCCACGAGATCATCCGCGAGATCGAGAGCGTGATCGCCGAACGGTCCGCCGAAGGGGAGCCGCTGGCGTCGATTCTGAGTCGCCTGGGCGATCCGCTCGAACTGGCCGAGTCGTACGTGGCGGATTATCCCATGGTCAGCGCTGGACATGGTCGACGCCTGCTGGCCAAGCTGATCGACTTCGCCATCTCGAGCGTGGCGGCACTCGCATGGATCTTCACCAGCGTGGCACTGCTGGCATCGGCCCCGCCGCCGGGCGCAGACGAGTCCTCCGTCCGGTTCTCGGTGGGGTTCATGCCCGCCGTCAGCGTGGCCGATGGCCACCCGATGCTGCCGTTCCTGGTGCTGTTCGGTGGCCTGCTCGGGATCATCGCCGTCCTGGTGCCGGTCTACGGTGAATGGCGCTGGGGGCAGTCGCCGGGGAAGTACCTCTTCGGACTGCGCGTGGTGCGGGAATCGGGGGCCATGCCCTCGCTGGGACAGGTGCTGCTGCGCTGGGTGCCGGTGTGGTTCCAGTTTTTCTGGATCGACATCGTCTTCGCCTTCTTCGGTCCCGCGCGCCAGCGGGCCTTCGAACGGCTGACGCGCACGCGCACCATCGCGACGAGGCCACGCTGATGTCGCGGTCGGCATGCCTGCTCGCCCTGACGGCGCTGTTGGCCTGTCAGCCTCCGGCACCGCCGCCGACCACGGTGGCGGAGTGGACCGGTGCGGTCGATCTGGTGCTGGGCGGTTCCGGCGAGCCGAGTGGTCCGTACCTGTTCGAGGAGATCCGGGGACTGCACCTGGGGCGGGATGGTGAGATCCTGGTCACCGAGCACGGTGGGTCGCAACTCCGCCTGTTCGATGCCAGCGGCGCACTGCTGGCCGTCGGCGGAACGGCCGGTGGGATGGGACCGGGCGATCTCACCGACATCTGCTGCGGCACGCTGACGGACGACGGCCGCATCCTGGTGCGCGAAGATGGTGCGCTGCGCTACTCCGTCTTCCGGCACACTGCGCCGCGACTCACCTTCGTCGAGCATGTCCGCATGCCGTTCAACTCGCCCCTCAGCTTCGAGCCACTGCGGTGGGACTCGGCCGGTCATCTGATCGACCTCTCCGCCATCCGGTTGCCGGACCACGCCATCAGCGGCTGGCAGCGGGCGTTTCTCACTACCACGGGCGCGGTGCATCGCGTCGACACCATCGCTCCGCCACCCGATGATGTGATCGAGGTGTATCGCCACACCGGGACGGTCGGCGGCATGAGCTTCTCCGGCACCTACTACTCGCAGTACGGGCCGTCGCCACTGGTGGCGGTCGGGCCCGGCGGCGAGTACGCCGAGGGCCTCAGCACGCACTACGCGATCACCTGGCTCGATGCGACCGGTCAGCGCCTGGCGTTGCTTGAGAGCAGCGGTGATGGGCCGCTCATCACCCCATCCGAACGGGAGGCCGCCGACAGCCGGGACTCCGTGATCAGCGCCCGGATCGGCGCTCGACTGCCCTTCCGCACGCCGGAGCGCAAGCCGGTGCTGCTGCGGATCGGCTTCGATCTCGACGGGCGCCTCTGGGTGCAGCGCAATGTGCCGCAGGGCACGCCGCGCCGCGCCGATGTGTGGGATCGGAGCGGTCGACAGATTGCCACGGTGACCTGGCCCGCGAACGTGCAGCTCATGGGATGGGTCATCCGCGGCGACACCGGACTGGGCATCCAGACCGACGACCACGGCGAGGAACGCGTGGTCCGTCTCGTCTTCCACTGAGCAGACTCCCCACCGGCAGAAATGAATCAGGTGGCCTTGCGATGTTCCGCCGGCCACCTGATCCGGACGCGGCAAGGTGAGGGCCGCGTCGACAGCTCGTGCGAGCTGCTTGTTATGCCGGAGAGTGTGGGACACTCTCGCAATCGAGGAGGAGATGGGATCTCCCGAGCCCCGACCATCGGCAATAGTGGTGACGTTGGACCAACTTCGCCAGACACACCCCTTGAATGGTTGCACAGTGCAACGGGTCGCGACGGCACGATAGGACCATGCCCGCCCCCGGTCGGGGTCCCCGCCTTAGATTCGTGTCCTTCGCTGTCCGGGACTTCGCCCGGCGCGGCGCTTCCCTCTGATGGAACCCGAGATCATGGCCCTGCTGACTCCGTATCGGACCCTGCCCGCTGAGCGTCGTGTGGCGCTGGTGCTCCACGACCTGAAGCACAATCGCGGCTCACGTCCCGAATACATCCGGCGGCTGGTGGCGCGGGGCGGCGGCTTCCGCGCCGAGACCTTCAAGAAGTGGCCGGTGGAGCAGTTGGCCCGTGAGGTGGTCCGTCGTCAACTGGAAAGTTTTCCCGAGGAGCTGACACTGCTGCAACTGCTCTACGTCGAGCTGGAGCCGCAGTACCAGATCGCCTTTCTCGACGCGGCCGGCGTGACGCACGAGAACGGGCTGATCGCCGATGATCTGCCCGTGCCCTACACCGATGCCGACGGCGTGCGTCGTGGCATTGCTGCGGTGCGCAGTGCCTTCGGTGCCGAAGGGGAGCACTACCTGCAGACGGTGGCGCTGTACAACGGCGACGCGTGGCCCGACATGGGCACCCTGCTGACCGCCGACGCCTGATCGTCGGCCGGCAGAGACCTTCCCGATGACGGCGTCCCAGGCCGTTGTCCGGCGCGCCTATCTGGCGCTGGGTGGCGCAGGCCTCCTCTGGGGGTCTGCGTTCTACTTCGCCAAGACGGCGGAACCCTGGCTCGGGGTGGGGCACATGATGGTGCTCCGCTTCTGGCTCGCCTCCATCGGGTTTCTGCCGATTCTCTTCCGCGGCATCCCGGCCTTCACGCGTCGCGAGTGGACCACCCTGCTGCTCGCGGCCGGGATCGGTGTGCCGGTTCAGTTCCTGGTCCAATTCGAAGGGCTGGCGCGGACCACCGTCTCACACGCCTCCCTGATGATCGGGACCGCACCGGTGCTCATCGCCCTGGCCGCCAGAATCTTCCTGCACGAACGGCTGCGTCCCCTGGCCTGGGCCGCGCTGGGCGCCTCGACCGTCGGGGTGCTGCTGCTGCTCTCGGGGTCGACCGGCGGTGGCGCCGGGACGGCGACCCTCACAGGCGATCTCCTGGTGCTGGCCTCGATGCTGGGCGGTGTGGCCTGGGTGCTGATGAACAAGCAGCTCATGGCGCGGCACAGCTCCACGGCAATCAGCGCGGTCATGACTGTCGCGGGCACCATCATGCTGACGCTCTGGGTGGTGCCGCGCGAGGGGCTGCCACCATTCCACTTGCCTGCGACCGTCTGGGGCGCGCTGCTGGTGCTCGGCCTGCTCACCACCACGGTCACGACGCTGGCCTGGAACTACGGACTGCGACACGTCAACGCCGGCAAGGCGGGCATTTTCATCAATCTCGAACCGGTGGTCGGCTCGCTCCTCGGTGTGTTCCTGCTGGGTGATCTGCTCGGACCTGCAGCGCTGGTCGGCGGCCTGCTGATCGTGCTGGCGGCTGTGGTGGTCTCGCGGGACGATGCGCCGACTACCCCGCCTCCGGCGCACTGAGCGGAATCGCCGGGTTCCAGGCGACTTCCCACAGAAAGCCGTCGGGATCGGCGAAGTAGCCGGCGTAGCCGCCCCAGAAGGTGGCATGACCGGGCTGTACTAGACGTCCGCCACCGGTGGCCGCAGTGGCCAGCAGCGCATCGACCTCTGCGGCAGATCGCACATTGTGTGCGAGCGCGAAGGGCGGCGTGCCATCACCCAGCACACCGCCCGTATCGGCAGCGAGATCGTCGCGACCCCAGAGCGCGAGCCGGGTCGGGCCCATCTGGATGAAGACCACCTCCGGCGGTGACGGCAGCGGGATGAGCCCCAACGTGTCGCAGTAGAAGGCGCGCGCCCGCGCCAGGTCGCGCACGCCCAGTGTCACGAACGAAATGCGATGCTCCATGGATCCTCCAGGTTGTCATCAGGCAGCAGCGCGCAGCGCGTCGAGCAGCCCGAGACGGGCCACCCGGGGCGCGGTCATCCGCCAGGCGAGGTAGTGGCCGAAGCGTGGTGGAATGGCACCGAGTCCGGGGACCAGCGACCCGACACTGCTGTCAGCCGGAAGCCAGGCCAGCAGCGGTCCCAGACCCGGTTGATCGAGCATGGCCTCCAGGGCTGCCCGACCCTTGTGTTCGCGTTCCCGCAGGCGCTGCCACGCGGCCGCGCTGACACCGAAGAGTCGAGCGGGCGGCTGATCCGGATGGAGCGCGGTGACGGCGTGCCAGGCCACCCCGTGGGCGTAGATCGCCAGGCGCAGTGGATCCACGGCGGCGCGCTCCCATGGCGTGGTACGGCTGGCCCCGGTCGGATGGGACCACGCCCATCGCGTCATCAGCGCCAGCCCGCGCGCGAGGGCCACCGTCGCCTGCAGCGCCTCGGTATCCGGACTGAGCAGCACCAGCGGCGGATCGCCGGGGATGGCGCGGAACGGATCGAGGATGGTGGGCAGCGGCAGCAGCACGGGTACCACGTCCTGACGCAGTCCCTGAGCGGCGGCTCGAGTGAGCACCTGCGCGAGGAGCGGGGCGAGTGTCGTCGCCTGATCGGGGGGGGCGGTGGTCTGGTCGAGGGGCAGCACCGTCAGGTGCGGAGTCTGGGTCTGTCGTACCCGCTCCAGCAGCGGCGCATGGTCCTGGTGGAAGGTGGCGATGGCCGCCGGATCGCCCAGGGCGCGTCGCCAGGGCGTGACCAGGTCGAGCATCGCAGCTCAGGACCCGGCGTCGTGCCGGCGCTGGGCTTCGAGCAGGCGACGTTCGTCGCCGGTCAGCGACTCGATCCCCGAGGCGAGGATCTTGTCGAGCACGCGATCGATCTCGGCCCGCTCGCGCACCACCGGATCGACGGTCGGCTTGGCCACCGGCGGCTCGGCGGGCTCCACCTCCCGGGCCATCGTCGCGTGATGGGTGATGGGAATCGAGTGGGACATGGTGATGGGCCGGTGACGTTGGATCGGTGGCATGGGCAGGCTCACCGGTCCACGCGGCACCCGGCCGATGCGCAGGAAGAGCCAGCCACAGGCCAGTCCACCGAGGTGGGCGATGTGGGCGATGTTGTCGGAGCCGCGCACCGCCCCCACCACATCGAACACCACGTACAGCGCGACCAGTTGCCAGGCCTTCAGCGGTACCGGAATGGGGAAGACCAGCAGTTCGGCGTCGGGGTACAGGGCCGCGAAGGCGAAGGCCACGCCGAGGATGGCCCCGGAGGCGCCGATGAAGGGTCCGACCGCGCCGGGGAACGCCAGCCAGATACCGAGGGAGACCACCGCCGCGCCGATACCGCAGCCCAGGTAGTAGGCGAGGAAGCGCAGCCCACCGAGGCGCCGTTCGACCGGTGGTCCGAAGACGAACAGCGCCAGCGAGTTGGTGGCCAGGTGCAGCAGGCCACCGTGGGCGAACAGGTAGGTCACGAAGGTCCAGGGGCGCTGGAGGGCCAGCGCCGGATCGAACCGGACCAGATCCACGAAGGCCTGTGACGTGACCACCGTGAGCATCAGGAAGAGCACGACGGCATTGGCCAGCAGCAGGCGCTGGACCCAGGGGGTCAGGCGGGGCATGGCCTGGTACACCGTCTCCTACCCTCCAATCATCGGGTCAGTCCTGCCCGGAGGATCCTGGCAGGGCCGCCCGGCAGATCCGTTCGCAGAGATCGGCGAACCCGATCCCCACCGCCGCCGCCGACTGGGGCAGCAGTGACATGGCTGTCATCCCCGGCAGTGTGTTCACCTCCAAACAGAAGAGTTCACCCGCCGGTGTCAAGCGGAAGTCCACCCGCGAGTAGTGCCGCAGCCGCAGGGCGCGATGGGCATCGAGCGCCAGGCGCTGCGCGGCGGCAGCCACGGCCGGGGGCAGATCGGCGGGGAAGATCTCCTGGACCATGCCCGGGGTGTACTTGCACTCGTAGTCGAACAGCTCGTGCACCGGGATGATCTCGCCCACCGCCAGGGGGCTATCGTTCAGCACGCCGACGGTCAGCTCGCGGCCGGGGATGAACTGTTCGACCATCACGGCGGGATCGTGCTGTGCCGCCGTCGCGATGGCGGCCGGGAGGTCGGCGGGGTCGCGGACCACCGTGAGGCCAACG
Organism: uncultured Gemmatimonadaceae bacterium; assembly: GCA_964421625.1. Taxonomy (GTDB): domain Bacteria; phylum Gemmatimonadota; class Gemmatimonadetes; order Gemmatimonadales; family GWC2-71-9; genus Palsa-1233. Next base: position 8,596 of record CAYQXR010000027.1, read on the forward strand.
GTCGAGCCTTCGCGGGCGGGCTTGACCACCACCGGCCAGCCCAGCGCCGCGGCCACCTCGTCGGCGGTGGCCGGGGCCATCAGCCAGTCGGCGGTGGGGACCCCGGCCGCCCGGAAGAGATGCTTGGCGAGATCCTTGTCGAGGGCCAGCGCGCTGCCCACGGCGTCGGCACCGGTATGCGGCCGTCCGGCCAGCGTGAGCAGGTGCTGGATGGTGCCATCTTCGCCCCGGCCGCCGTGCAGCCCCAGGAAGACCAGGTCGGCCTGCTGCACCGTCGGTTCGCGGAGGAAGCCGCCCAGCAGCACCTCCTGCTCCTGCTGCCGCAGCACGGCGGTATCCGGCGGGGTACGGCCCACCGGCCTGGCGAACAGGGCGGCCTCGGCGTCGGGGGAGAGCACGCCGCGGGTGGTGTCGGCCACCGTGACCTGGTGCCCCGCCACCCGGAGCGCCCGGACGACCTGGGAGGAAGAGGCGATGGCCACGTCACGTTCGGAGGAGGACCCTCCGGTCAACAGCAGGATTTGCATTCGATCGGCTCTGGGGTTCGTTTGAGGCACCGGGGAGCGGTGTTCCCCGCATGCAGGCGATAATCTAGTCCGCCCCAGTGGAGACGTGGTCCGGGCATTCCGCCACACCCTGGGGAGGATCGACCATACACTGTGCACGAAGGAGTTGCGATGATGACCCGACTGACGCTGCTGGCCACCCTGGTCGCTGCCAGTCTGACTGCCTGCGGTCCCGCCAAGGATCGCGCCCCGCTGACCCCCGTCGCGGTGCGGGACACGCTGGCCACCGCCGAGATTTTTGACGCCTGGGATCGTTCGTATGGCATCATCTACGTGTCCCAGGATATCGGCGGGATCGCGCTTGAAGGCGTGCTGACCACCTTCCCACCGGGTGAGTACGCCATGCACCTGCACTCCGTCGGTCGCTGCGAGGGGCCGGACTTCGCCAGTGCGGGTGGGCACTGGAACCCGACCGGCCATGAACACGGACTCAAGAATCCGCGCGGCTGGCACCTGGGGGATCTCCCCAACCTGATCGGGACGGCAGACAGCGTGGCCCAGGTCCAGACCATGACGGTCGGCGGACAACTGCTGGGCGATTCACTGGCGCTGCTCGATGAGGACGGCGCGTCGATCGTGATCCACGCCAACCCGGACGACGGCGAAACCAACCCCTCGGGCAACTCCGGCGATCGCCGAGCCTGTGCGGTGATCCGCCTGAAGCAGTAGCTGGCACGGCGGGGCCGATTGCGGACTCAGCGTCCGAAATCGGCCCACTTGGAGAGGTAGCGCTCGCCGGTATCGCAGAGCACCGTCACCACGGCGGCGGCGGGATCGTCGAGCGCCATCGCCACCGCCAGAGCCACGTGGAGGTTCGCGCCGGTGGAGCCTCCCGCGAGAATCCCTTCCTCGCGTGCGAGACGGCGCGATGCCTCCAGTGCCTCGGCGTCTGTAACCGATCGGAACTCGTCGATCACGTCCCACCAGAGCGTGCTGGGGAGTTTGTCGCCCCCGATGCCTTCGACCACATACGGCGCGGTCTCGGTCGGCAGCACTCCGGTCCGGTGATACTCTGCATAAAGTGAGCCGACCGGATCGGGTGCGATCACCTGCACGCCCGGTTTGCGCTCCTTGAGGTAGCGCCCGACGCCGCTCACCGTGCCGCCGGTCCCGGCAGCCGCTACGAAATGCGTGATGACGTCGCCCACCTGGGCCCAGATCTCGGGCGCCGTGAGGGCGTAGTGCGCCTCGGGATTGGCCGCGTTGAAGAACTGATTCGCGAAGATCGCATTGGGGGTGTCGGCGACGATCTGCTTGCCGCGCATCATGTAGTGCTGCGGATCGGTGGGCCCCACCGCTGTGGGTGTGATGACCACCTCGGCGCCGTAGGCCTCCAGCAGGCGGATCTTCTCGATGCTCATCTTGTCGGGCATCACGAAAATGCAGCGGTACCCCTTGATGGCCGCCGCCATGGCCAGCGCCACCCCGGTGTTGCCGCCGGTGGCCTCGACGATGGTCCCGCCGGGTTGGAGCGAGCCGTCCCGCTCGGCGGCTTCGATGATCGCCAGGCCGATGCGGTCCTTGATCGAACGACCGGGGTTGGCGAGTTCGAGTTTGGCGTACAGCGGCGTGCGGGTGGCCCGGCCGAACCGCGCCAGCCGGATCATCGGCGTGTGGCCGATGGTGTCGAGAATGGAAGCTACAGGTCCGGTGGTCATCGGACGGTCATGGCAGGCCCCTGGGGCTCACGGAGTGGAGGCGCGTGGTCGCGGGGATGGTGAAGCGGATCGGTACCTGGATCGGTGCCGAGACGCGGACCCCCGCCCGCTCGGCGGGCGTGAACCGCAGGCCGGGTGCGGCGTCGAGCGCGGCGGCATCGAAGGCCGGATGGCCACTCGACTTGGCCACCCGCGAGGAATCCCACAGCACCGCGCCGCTGGAATCGACCACCAGGTAGAGCAGCACTTCGCCCTCGACCCGGCGGGCAAAGAGATCGGGCGGATAGGGAATGGCGGGCTGTCCGGGGATCAGCACGGCCGGGACCACCGGGTCTTCGGTCGGAGCGGACCCCGTGCAGGCCACCACGGCCAGCAGAGTGCACGGTAGCAGACGGCTCACCCTGCAATCCTAATCACGCGCTGCGCCCGGTGCGTTGGAGCAGGGTGGCCCGCAGCGCAGCAAGCTGTTGCAGGGCATCGAGCGGCGTCATCCGGTCGGGATCCAGGGCCTGCAAGCGGACCAGAATCTCGTCAGGCATCGGCGCCTCAGGCGCAGGACTGGCCGGTGGCGGCGCGGTGCGCTGCGCGGCACTGCCCTGCAGCAGGTCGAAGAGCGACGGTTGAGCGGGATCGGCCGGCGCAGTCGGGTCGCCCGGGGCCACCCGATGCTCCCCTTCCAGCACACCAAGAATTTCGCGGGCCCGCGCCACAACACCTGTGGGCAGCCCGGCCAGCAGGCCGACATGGATGCCATAGGAGCGATCGGTGCCGCCCGGCGCCAGGCGATAGAGAAACACGATGCCCTGAGCCGTCTCCCGCACGGCCACATTGCAGTTGCGCGCGTGCGGCAGCAACTCAGGGAGCTGCGTCAGTTCGTGGTAGTGGGTCGCGAACATGGTGCGGCAGCCGATGCGGTCATGCAGGTGCTCGGTGACGGCCCAGGCAATCGACACGCCGTCGTAGGTACTGGTGCCGCGGCCGATCTCGTCGAGCAGAACCAGCGAGCGCGCCGTGGCGCCATGCAGAATCGCCGAGGTCTCGCTCATTTCGACCATGAAGGTCGACTGCCCCTGGGCCAGGTTGTCGGAGGCGCCGACCCGGGTGAACAGCCGGTCGACGATGCCGATGGTGGCCGCATCGGCCGGCACGAAGCTGCCCACCTGCGCCAGCAGCACGCAGAGCCCGATCTGGCGCAGAATGGTGCTCTTGCCGGCCATGTTGGGCCCGGTGACCAGCAGCACTCGTTCGCCCTCGTCGAAGCGCACGTCGTTGGGGACAAAGCGCTCCCGGGGCATCATGCGCTCGATGACCGGGTGCCGGGCCCCGGCCAGCGTGAGTGTCATCCCCTCGTGCAGCGTGGGGCGGACGTAGCGCTCGGTGACGGCAACCTCGGCAAGCGAGGCCAGCAGATCGAGGCGGGCCAGGAGCTGTGCCACGCCCTGCACCCGCCCGATCGCGGCACCCACCGCGCTGCGCAGCGCGACGAAGAGTTCCTCCTCCCGCACCGCGATCCGCTCTTCGGCCGTGAGCACCTTGGCCTCGTAGTCCTTCAGCTCCGGCGTCACGTAGCGTTCGGCATTGGCCAGCGTCTGCCGCCGTTCGTAGTCGGCGGGCACCGCCGCCCGGTGGGCGTGGGTGATCTCCAGGTAGTAGCCGAAGACTTTGTTGAAGCCGATCTTGAGCGAGGCAATCCCAGTCCGCTCGCGCTCCCGCTGCTGGATGTCCGCCAGCGCCTGCTTGCCGTGGTCGCGCAGATGCCGCAGGTCGTCGAGTTCCGCGTCGTGGCCGGGCGCAATCACCCCGCCGTCGGCGAGCGTGAGGGGCGGGCGTTCGACCAGGCCGCGCGCCAGCAGGTCGGCAAGATCGGCCAGCACGTCGAAGCGCCGGGCCGCATGTACCAGCAGTGCCGCCGGTCGCTCCTCGCCCTCATCGGGGATGCGCTGGTCGGCCAGCTCCGCCAGTGCCGCGGCCACGGCCGGCAGCCGCAGAAACGATTCGCGCAGCGCACCCATCTCGCGCGGGGACGCGCGTCCAGCCGCCGCACGCGCACCCAGCCGCTCCAGATCGCGGACGCCTTCGAGCCCGTCCCGCAGCCGCTCCCGGCCGCGCCCGGTGGCTGCGAGGAGCTGCACGGCATCGTGCCGGGCCCCGATGCGCGCGGGGTCGCGCAGGGGTGAAAGCACCCACTGGCGCAGCAGGCGGGCGCCCATCGGGGTGAGCGTCCGGTCGAGCACATCGATCAGCGTGGTGCCCTTGGCCCCGGCCCGCAGCGGCTCGACCAGTTCCAGGTTCCGGCGGGTCATCTCGTCGACCCAGCAGAGGTCGTCGGGCCGACGGACCGTTGGCCGACCCAGGTGCGGCAGGCCCTGCGGCTGCAGCTCCTGCACGTAACGCAGCAGAGCGCCCGCCGCACCCACGGCGGCGGCATCGTCGCTGGTGATGCCCAGGGCATCCAGTGACAGAATCTCCAGCCGACGGCTCAGCTCGGTGGCGGCCAGGTCGGGATCGAACTCCCAGCGTTCGCGCGCGGTGCGCAACATGCCCTCGGTGGCGGCCAGCGGAGTGTCCTCGCGCGGCACCACAATCTCGGCTGGGCCAAGCCGTCCCAGCGCTTCGGCGAGTCCGTCCGGCGGGACGGTTTCGAGTACGAACTCGCCGGTGGAGAGGTCGAGCGCGGCGATGCCGTGCGACGTGGCCGTCGGCGCCACGGCGACCAGCCAGTTGTTGCGGGTGCCCGGCATCCACTCTTCGTCGAGGAAGGCACCCGGAGTGACCGTCTCGACCACGGCCCGCTTGACGATGCCCTTGGCGAGGCGGGGATCCTCGATCTGTTCGCAGATGGCGACGCGATAGCCCTGGGACACGAACTGACGGAGGTACCCCGCCGCAGCCTTGACCGGCACACCGGCCAGCGGCACGCCGTCGCCGCGGGCCGTCAAGGTGATGTTCAACGCCCGGGCTGCGGTCTGGGCGTCCTCGTAGAACATCTCGTAGAAGTCGCCCATGCGGAAGAACAGGATCGCATCGGCGTGCCGGGCCTTGATCTCGCGGTACTGGACCAGCAGCGGTGTGTCGGACACGCTCAGGGCGTGGCGACGATGAAGGGCTTGCCGCCCACCAGCTTGGTGAGCTGTGGCAGCTTGTCCTGCGCCGCCTGACGGGTGGCGAAGGGCCCCGCCTGGAGCTTGACCAGTCCGCCCGACTTGACCTGCCACACCTTGAACCCGGCCTGCTCCAGCGAGCGCACCGTGCGGGTGATGGCGGCCTGACTGCTGATGGCCGCGACCTGCACGCGGTACTTGTCCGCGACGGCCGGGGCCGTAGCCGGTGGCGTGGCCTTGGCGGTGTCCGCCCGGGCCGGTGGCGGTGGTGGCGGCGTGACCGGTCGCGTCGGCAGGGACTCGGTCAGCGGCGGCGGCGCCAGATCGACGCCGACACCCACCGAGCACCGACTGCGTCCGGCTTCCAGCTTGTTGCGCAGCTCGACGTCTTCTCCGGCGCGGGCAATGCCGCGGCGCAGCCAGTCGCAGCCCTCCTGGAGCCGATTGGTCTCGAAGGCGGCGCGTGACCCCCAGAGCGCCGCCTGGGGAATCACTGGCGACAGCGGGTAGTCGGTGAAGATCCGCTGGAAGGTGGTCAGCGAGGCGTCGACCTGGTTGATGTAGTCGAGCAGTGCCAGGCGGTAGAGCGCCTTGTCGGCCCACCCCGAGTTGGGGTACTCCCGGGTGATGCGCAGGTACAGCAGCCGCGCGTCATCCACCGTCTCGGGAATGGCCGCCGAGGTGTAGAGCGCTTCGGCGTAGGCCGGGTCGGTCAGGGTCATCGCGGCGATGGTCCGCTGAATGACCCGCCGGGCCGAATCCGGATGGCCTTCCTGCGCCAGACGGAGCACATCCTGGAACCGGGGCGTGGTCGGCGGAAAGACATTCTGCGCCGACAGCACCCCGGCGCCACTGCTCAGGCTGAGCACCAGCGCAACGGCGGCAACGAGAACTCGGCGGTATCCACGAACAGTTGTCGACATGGCACGCTCCAGAAGGACCTGCCCAAAGATAGGGCGGTCAGGCAGCGACGACAGGACGTCCCGCAGCCAGGGCGATGAGCAGATCGGTGACGATCCCCGACTCGTCGGAGACGGTGGTGCTCTTGAGGGCGATGTCGGCCTGGAGGGTGGCCTCGATCGCGCCGCGCAGCCGCTGATCCGGCCAGGCACCGACCACCTCGGCCACCAGATCGGCGAAGGGCGGATAGGAGCCCACGGCCGGGCGGGTGCTGAAGCAGAGCTGCCGCACGGCACTGGCCAGCGCGCCCCCGCGCACCTGCCGGGCCCGCGCGGTGGCCCGGGCCCAGCGCAGCACCAGCAGCGACGAGCCGAGCGTCGTCACCAGCTTGACGCCGGACTGGCCACTCAGGGCGAGCAGGGAGGGCGTGAGGGCCACCGCCTCGGGCAGACGATCACGGAGCACCAGGTCGCGCCAGTCGTCGGCCGTCTCGCCGTGGCGGACGCCGACCAGATCCCCGACCAGATCGGCGTCGATGGGCCCGGTGCTCTCGATGCCGCTCAGCTTGGCGATCTCGGCGGCAAGCAGGCCCGCGTCGCCGCTGGTGGCGCGGAGCAGGTGCTCCTGGGCGGCCGGGGTGAGCGTGACGTCGGCGCGTTCGAGCCGGGTGACCAGCCAGGCCTCCAGGGCCTCACCCACCGGCGAGTCGCAGTCGACCGCCACGGTGTGCGGCGCCAGATCGGGATCGGGGTCGCCGTCGTCGCCCTGGATCAGCACGGCCACCACATCGGCGCCCGCGCGCTGCAGCGCGGTCACGGCGCTCTGCTTCGCCTTGCTCTTCCGCCGCCACTGTTCGATCTCCCGGACCACCACGACGCGCCGTTCCGCCATCATCGGCAGCACCGCCAGCGCAGCGCCCAGTTGATCCGGGTCGAGCTGACGCGCCGAGAGCAGGTCCAGATTGAAGTCGCGCAGGGTGGGGTCCAGCGCGACGTCGAGGATGGCGGCCAGCGCGTCATCCTTGAGCAGCGCCGCACTGCCGTGCAGGTAGTACGCCGGGGCGATGCCGCGGGCCAGGGCGCGCGGCAACAGCGGAGCGGCCACCCGGGTGGCGGCCATCAGCGCGCCGGATCCGTTCGGCCGATGCCGAGCAGGGTCGCCGCGAAGAGAATCGCGTTGAGGGTCTTGGTGTCGGTGATGACCCGGTCGCGGATCATGTCGAGGACTGCGGACCAGCGCAGCGCGTGACAGTTGATGACTTCGTCGGCTTCGTGCGCGGTGGGACCGGCGGTCAGCGCTTCCGCCAGGAACAGGTGGATCACTTCGTCGGTGAATCCCGGCGTGGTCCAGATCGAAGTCAGCGGCGTCAGGTGCGCGCAGGTGTAGCCGGTCTCTTCCCGCAGCTCGCGATGCGCCGTGGTGTCGGGCGATTCGTCGCCGTCGCGCCGACCAGCGGGAATCTCCCAGAGATCGCCGCCGGTGGCGTGGCGATACTGGTGAATCAGCAGGACCCGGGGGTCGGGATCGCTGCGCGGATCCAGCAGCGGCAGCACCGCGGAGGCGCCCGGATGCCGCAGCATTTCGAGGGTGCCGATGGCCCCGTTCGGGTAGCGGACCGTATCGAGATCGAGCGACACGATCCGCCCGGTGTACACGCGTTCCGTGGTGAGGAGGGTCATGGCCGGAAGATAGCGGACCCCGGTGGGGGTCCGCCGTGGATTGGGACAGTGCTGCGGGCCGTCAGTACCGCTCGACCTGGATCGGACCGAGTCGCAGACGCTCGATGTCGGGGCGGATCCGGCGCAGGTCGCCGACCACCACGATCAGCAGGTTGGCTGGATCGATCCAGGCCCGCGCCACCCGCTGGACATCGGCCTCGCTGACCTGGCTCATCGCCTGAATCTCCTCGCCGATCCGCTGGAGTGGGGCGCCGAACAGGTCCGCACTGACGATCGCCCCGGCGATCTGGTCGGCGGTCTCGAAGGCATCGGTCTGCCCCAGGGTCACGTAGTTGCGGGCCCGGAGGAGTTCCTCCGCGCTCGGGGCCGTCTCACGAATCCGGTCGAGTTCCCGCAGGATGATGGCGAGCGACGAATCGGTGACGTCGGCCCGGACGGCGGTTCTGACCACAAACGGCCCCGGGACCGGTCCCCAGGAGAAGTCGGAACTGGCACCGTAGGTGTAGCCGCGTTCCTCACGGAGGATGGCGTTGATCCGGGAGGTGAACGACGCGCCCAGCAGCGTATTCATCACGGTGATCGCGGGGTAATCGGGCGACTGTCGCGAGAGACCCGGGTGACCGACGTACAGCACCGACTGGGTGGTGTTGGGCTTGTCGACCAGAACGACGCGCAGGGGTCGGGTCGGGGCCGCCGATACGGTCGCTGCCGCGGGCACGGTCAGCGGGGTCTCGGGAGCGGTCCAGGAACCGAACACTCGACCGGCCCAGGTCCGGGCTTCGGCCAGGGTCACGTCGCCGGTGACGACGAGCGTGGTCCGCGACGGATCGAAGCTGCCCTGCCAGTAGCCCCGGACGGTGGTGGAATCGAAGCCCGCCACACTGGTGGAATCACCCGGCAGGTTCTGGTGGTACGGGTGCCCGTCCGGATACAGCGACCGGAAGAAGACCCGCGCAGCCACACTGCCCGGTGCGTCGCGGGCGGCGACGAGTGCCGCCTGCCGCAGGTCGCGTTGACGGGCGACGTCAGCCTCGGCGAAGGTCGGGCGGAGCACCACATCGGCCATCAGGGTCAGGGCGGAGTCGATGTTCCGGCGCGGCACATTGAGTCGTACCGTCACATGCTCCCAGCCGGCCGACGCGCCGAGGGTGGCGCCCAGAAAGTCGAGCGCTTCGGCCAGCTCGAAGGCATCGCGCCCGCCAGCGCCCTCAGTGAGCATGCCCGCCGTGAAGGACGCGAGGCCGGGGGCGACGCCAGTCAGCCGGGCACCACCCGCGATGACCAGTCTGGCCTCGACCAGCGGAACCTCGGCGTTGCGGGAGACCAGCAGGCGCAGCCCGTTGTCCAGCCTGGCTTCTTCGACCGTCGGCATGATGAGGGCCGGGGCCGGGCCCAGCGCGGGCGGCGAGGTGATCTGCGCGTGCGACAGGGCGGCAGCCACGCCCACCGTGGCGGTCAGCAGTCCCAGCGCAGTCAGTGAGCGTCTCATGGCGTGCTCCTCGGCGAGGCGATGATGGCTGCATCCTGTCCACTGCCCTGCGGTACCACGGAGAGAATCACCCGTGGCCCGAGCAGATACTGCGTCACCACGCGCTGGACATCGGCCCGGGTGACGGCGAGGTGCCGGTCGAGATCGCGCTGAAAGGCATCGGGCGTGCCGAGTTCGGCATAGTAGGTATTGAGCCTCCCCGCCTTGCCGAGCACCCGCTGGATGTCGCGGAGGAAATCGGCTTCGATCGAGTTCCGGGCCTGCTCCATCTCGCGGTCCGATGGTCCTTCCTCGGCGAGGCGACGGATCTCCTCGTCGATGGCCTGCTGCAGTGGGGGTAGCCCGCCGCCCGGCTTGGCCGTGGCGACCACGACGAAGCGGCCCGCCTGACGCTGCGCCTGGATATAGGCGGAGGTGTTGGCCGCGCTCTGATCCTGATACACCAGACGGCGCGTCAGCCGGGCGTTCTTGGCCCCGGTGAGCAGTTGCGCCGCGATGCTGAGCGCCGCCTCGTCCGACGACCAGGCGGCAGGGGTTGGCCAGGCGTAGGTCAGCAGTGCGGCCTGAACCCGGTCTTCGTGGACTTCTGCTGTGTCGGCCGCGAGTACGGGGACCGGGGCCGTCTGACGGATGATCGGCTCACCGGGTGGAATGTCCCCGAAATAGGTCCGGGTGAGCGCCAGCACGGAGTCCCGTCGGACCGCACCTGCCACCACGATGACCGCGTTGTTCGGCGCGTACCACTGGCGGAAGAAGTCCTGCACATCCTCCAGGGACGCAGCAGACAGGTCGGCCATCGACCCGATCACCGACCAACTGTAGGGATGCCCGGCCGGGAAGAGGAGGCGGGGCAGGGCGTCGATCGTCAGGCCGTAGGGCGAGTCTTCCACGCGTTCGCGCCGCTCGTTCTTCACCACGTCGCGCTGGCCGTCGAGCTTGCTCTGGTCCATGGTGGGCAGGAGCCAGCCCATCCGGTCGGCCTCGAGCCAGAGCATCAGCGGCAGCGCGTTGACCGGACCCGATTCGTAGTAGACGGTGCGGTCTTCGTTGGTGGTGCCGTTGTTGGAAGCACCGGCCCCTTCCAGCAGCAGATCGAACTGCGGGTAGGGCGCGTGCTGCGACCCCATGAACATGACATGCTCGAAGAGGTGGGCGAAGCCGGTCCGCCCGGGGACCTCATCGCCGGAACCCACCTGGTACCGGACGTGGACCGCGACGGTGGGAGCGGAGTGGTCTTCGTGTACGATCACCCGCAGGCCGTTGGGCAGGGTGTCGACCGAGGCGGAAACCTGAAGGTGTCCCACCGGGGCGGCCTGGTCGGTGCAGGCGGCGGCGCCCAGGAGGGAGCCGATGAGCAGAGCAGAGCGAGGTATGGGCATCAGAGTTTGTAGCGCTCCCCGTGACGTGGCACGATGACGTCCTCGACACCCTCCTCGCGGAGCAGCGTCTGCATGGCGAGCAGTGCCTCGGGCTCGCCGTGGACACAGAAGGCCCGGCGGACCGGCCCGCCGAGGTCGCGCAGCCAGCGCCGCAGTTCGTGCTGGTCGGCGTGAGCTGAGTAGCCGTCGATGGTGACGACTTCGGCGGCGATGGTCTGTTCTTCACCAAGAATGCGGACCGACGTTGCGCCGTCCTGGATCCGGCGCCCCAGAGTGTACTGGGCCTGGAAACCCACCATCAGGATGCAGTTGGCCGGATTGCCGCCGTGGTTGATCAGGTGGTGCAGGATCCGCCCCGATTCGGCCATGCCGGAGGCCGAGATGATGATGGCCGGTCCCGACAGGCCGTTCAGCCGCTTCGATTCCTCGACGTCACGCACGTAGGTCACCAGCTTGGAATCGAAGATCCGGACATCCTCGCGGATCACTTCTTCGGTCTGGTCGTACAGCTCGGGGTGCATCCGGAACACCGCGGTGGCGTCGACGGCCAGCGGCGAGTCGATGAAGATCGGCAGCGAGGGAATCTGCCCATCGTGGTAGAGCCCGTGCAGGGCGTAGACCAGTTCCTGAGTCCGGCCAACCGCGAAGGACGGCACGATGATCTTCCCGCCGCGGGCCGCAACGCGCCGCACCAGCGCGCCGAGCGCGGCGGTGGCGTCGGCGGTGGTGTCGTGGGACTTCCGCGCGTAGGTGCTCTCGATGATCAGCGTGTCGACCGCGCCGCGCGGGGCCTGCGGGTCGCGGATGATGGGCTGGTTCCAGCGCCCGATGTCGCCCGAGAAGACCAGGCGGTGGGGCGTGGGCCCGTCGAAGGTCAGATCGACCGAGGCGCTGCCGAGGATGTGGCCGGCATCGCGGTAGGTGACGGTGACATCCTGTGCCACGCGGAACGGGCGGCAGTAGGGGTGTGCCTCGATCAGCTCCTGGACCCGGGTGGCGTCGGCCCGGGTGTAGAGCGGCGCCGAGGCGGGACCGGCCCGGCCCTTCTTCTGCAGCCAGCGGAAGTCGGTCTCCTGAATGTGCGCGGCATCGGCCAGCATGATGGCGCAGAGGTCGCGCGTGGCCGGCGTGGCGTAGACGGGCCCGTCGAACTGCCGCGCGGCCAGCAGCGGCAGACGGCCGGTGTGGTCGATGTGCGCATGGGAGAGCACCACGGCCTCGATCTGCCGGGGATCGAAGGGCAGCTCCTGGTTGAGCCGCATGGATTCTTCGCGGCGGCCCTGGAACAGTCCGGCATCCAGGGTGATCCGGTGGCCGCGCCACTCCAGCAGATGACAGGACCCGGTCACCTGGCCGGCGGCGCCCCAACATGTCAGGGACAGCATGCACTACCTCACAGCGGAAGGAGCAACAACAGGAGACTCAGAAGGCGAAGGCCTCGCCTTCGCGTGGGACGATCACGTCGTGGATGCCCTCCTCACGGAGGATGGTCACCATGACGGCCACCGAGAGATCATCGCCGTGCACCACGAAGGCGCGCTTGACCGGGCCGCCCAGGGCGCGGAGCCAGGCGCGCATTTCCTCGCCGTCGGCATGGCCGGCGTAGGCGTTGAGCGACTCGATGGCGGCGTGCCGCTCGACGGTGACTCCATCGATCACGACCCGGTCGGCACCGTCCTGGAGCAGGCGTCCCATCGAGCCTTCTTCCAGGAAGGAGAGGAAGAGCACCGTGTGCCGGGTGTCCGGCAGGCACCGCGCCAGGTGTCGCGCGGCAAAGCCGCTGTCGGCGGTCTCGTTCGGCGCGATGATGATGGCGGAGTCTGCCAGGTCTTCGAGCGCCGCGCGCTCGGCCGGGGTGCGGATCTGCCGGATCAAGGTGCTGTCGAAGGGGCCGTCCAGCCGCCGGTAGGCCGCCGAGCCCTCGGCGATGCTCTCCGGATGCACCCGCAGCAGCGTGGGCAGCGACACCGGGGCGGGGGTGTCGAGGTAGATGGGCAGGGCCGGGATCTCGCCCGCATGCACCAGCGACTGCACCGTGCGGATGAACTCGTGGACGGGGCCCACGCTCTGGGCCGGGACCAGGAGCTGGCCGCGCCGCTGGATGGTCTCGCGGATCAGCGTGGCGAGCCGGTCCCGCGCTTCGGCGAAGGAGAGCAGCCCCTCGTGCGCCAGGGCGGAGCCGACGATCAGGGTGTCGACCGGACCCGGTTCCGGCGCGGGATCCTTCCACAGCGGCGAGGCCAGTCGTCCGATGCACCCCGAATAAATGATCCGATGGGTGCCGCCTTCACCGGTGCGCAGCGCGATGGTGGCCGACCCCAGCATGTGGCCCGCCTCGAAGAACTCGCAGACCAGGTTGCGCCGCAGGTGGAGCGGCCGGTGATACGGCTGCCCGACGAAGCGCGCCTGCGCGGCGATGACATCGTCCAAGGTGAAGGCGGCCTCCCCCTGCCCCTCCAGCTCCATGGCGGCCTCGGCCAGCAGAATCGCGGCGGCGTCCCGGGTGCCGGGAGTGCCGTAGATCGGGCCGGTGAAGCCGTGCCGTACCAGCAACGGCACCCGGCCGGCGTAGGCCAGCCCGGCCTGGGACAGGAGAACGGCATCGACTCTGGCAGGGTCGAGCGGCAGGGCGCGGTTCTTGGCGGTGACCTCGGTGAGGTCGCCTTCGAACAGGCCGGCATCGAGGAGGATTCGGGCACCGGCGGCCTCCAGCAGGATCATCGAGCCGGTGGCCGTCGCCGCTCCTCCGTAGAAACTGAGGGTCCGGGGCGCAGTCATGACAGGGAATACTCTCAACACCGGGGGCCATTGGCAATGCGTCCCGATCTATCGAACTTGGAGCACAGCATGGCAGCCCCCCCGGATCGCCCCGGGACCTGCCCGACTCTGGAGGTCCATGTGGCACGTTGGCGAACTCGATTGCTAGCTGGGCGCGGCCTGGTCCTGATGGGCGTTTTCCTGGCCGCCTGTGGCGGTGAGGCCCGTCCGTCGTCCGGGTTGACCGCCGGGCAGCAGACCGCCATCCGGGACAGCGTCTCGACCCTGGTGGACGCCTGGCGGGCGGCAGTGGTGGCGCGGGATACCGTGGCGCTGACGGACTTCTACAGCGGCGATGCCGCCTTCCGGTGGGTCGAGGACGGCGAAGCCCGGTACCAGAGCGCGGCGGCCCTGGCCGAGGCCTGGCGGGGCACGGTGCAGGGCATTGCGGCCATGGACCTGCTGCTGGACCAGGTGGTGGTCACCCCGGTGGGTCCCGGGGCGGCCGTGGTGACCATGGCCTTCACCCAGAAGGTGACCGACACGGCAGGGCGGTCGGGGGGCTTTACCGGGGCCACGACGCTGGTGGCGGTCAGCACCCCGGCCGGGTGGCGGTTCCTGGTGGGCCACACCTCGGCGACCGCCAACCCGTCGACCACGCACCAGCATTGACGCATCGGGTGGCCAGTCCCGTATCTTCTGCCGGGGTCACCCCGGCTCCACACCTCCCCAGTCCCCTGGATACCATGGCTGATTCTCCGCATTCCGTTCCCGCCACCGCGATGGTGGACCCGGTCTCCCGGCGCCTCCTGGACGCCCGGATCATCATCATCTCCGGCGAGATCTCCCAGCGGGTCGCCGAGCGGGTGAGCGCCCAGTTGCTGGTGCTGTCGGCCGAATCGGCCACCGCCCCGATCACCCTGTACATCAACTCCCAGGGGGGGCATGTCGAGGCGGGGGATACCATCCACGACATGATCCGCTTCGTGGCTCCGCCGGTGCGGATCGTGGGGACGGGCTGGGTGGCCAGCGCCGGGGCGCTGATCTACGTGGCGGTGCCCCGGGAGCAGCGGTTCTCGCTGCCCAACACCCGGTTTCTGCTGCATCAGCCGGCCGGCGGCGGGGGCGGTACGGCCTCGGATATCGCCATCGAGGCCCGGGAGATCGTCCTGATGCGGGAGCGGCTCAACCGGATTTTTGCCCGGGAGACGGGGCAGTCGGTGGAGCGGATCGCCGAGGACACCCACCGCAACTTCTGGCTGGACGCCGCGGCGGCCAAGGAGTACGGGCTGGTGGGGAGTATCATCGAGCGGATCACCGACCTGCCGGCCTAGGCGCATTCCGGTTGCCCCGGGAGCGCGCCCGGGGCTATTATGTCGGCCCGTCGTACTGGCGGGCCCATGGGGCCAGGTAGCTCAGTTGGTAGAGCACGTGACTGAAAATCACGGTGTCGGCGGTTCGATCCCGCCCCTGGCCATCGCGCGGCCCCATCGTTCCGGGGCCGCGCGCTGTATCTGGCAGAGGATCCAGGTGCATCATCGCTGGGTCGACCGCGGCTTCCGGGCCGCGCATGCTGGTCCCCCCCCACCAGCCCGGTGGCGGGTGGTCGTGTTATTCCTGTTGTTCCATCCCAGGCCCGAGGTCCCCGCATGTCCGCTGCCCCGGTTCACGCCACGCAAGATCCGCGCAACGAACGCTCCCTCCCGCTCATGCTCCTCCTCTTCGTCGGGAGCGGCGCCGCCGCCCTGATCTACGAGGTCGTCTGGTACCAGTTGCTCTCACTCATCGTCGGCTCCTCCGCGATCTCCATGGGGATCGTGCTGGGGGTCTTCATGGGCGGGATGTGTCTCGGGAGTCTGTATCTCCCGCGCTGGATCTCCTCACGGGTGCACCCGCTGCGCGCCTACGGCAAGCTCGAGGCCGGCATCGGCATCTGCGGGCTGCTGATTCTGTTCCTGCTGCCGCTGCTCTCCAAGCTCTACATCGTCGTGAGCGGCCCGGGGATCAGCGGCATGCTGTTCGCCGCCGTGCTCTGCGCCATTACGCTGCTGCCGCCGACGCTGATGATGGGCGCGACGCTGCCGGCCATCGCCCGGTGGGTCGAGACCACGCCGCGCGGTGTGTCGTGGCTGGGCTTCTTCTACGGCGGCAACATCGCCGGCGCGGTTGCCGGCTCGCTGCTGGCCGGCTTCTACCTGCTGCGCGTGTACGACAACGCGGTGGCCACCTACGTCGCCGCGGCGCTGAACTTCCTGGTGGCCGGGCTGGCCTACCTGCTCGCCGCGCAGACCAGTTATGACCGGGCCGAGGCGCCCGAAGAGCCGCGCGCCCCGCTGCTCCAGATTCCGACCGGGACGGGCGCGATCTACCTGGCGGTGGCGCTGTCCGGCCTGACCGGGCTCGCGGCCCAGGTGATCTGGTCGCGCCTGCTGTCGCTGACCATGGGTGCGACGGTCTACACCTTCTCGCTGATTCTGGCCGCGTTCCTGACCGGCCTCGGGGTCGGCAGCAGTGTCGGCTCGATGGTCGCCCGACTCACGGCCAACCCGCGGGCTGCCCTGGCCTGGTGCCAGGCGCTCCTGATGGTGGCGCTGGTCTGGGCCGCCTGGTCGATCACCGAGTGGCTGCCCTGGTGGCCCATCCAGCCCACGCTGGACTACACGCCGGGCGCGCTCTTCCAGCTCGACTTCGTCCGCTCGCTGTGGGTGGTCTTCCCCGGCGCCGTGCTCTGGGGTGCCTCCTTCCCGATCGCCCTGGCCGCCGTGGCCCCGAACGAGAAGGATGCCGCCCGCCTGGTCGGGTCGGTGTACGCGGCCAATACGGTCGGTGCCATCTTCGGGGCCATCATCTGCTCGCTGATCCTGATCCCCACGATCGGCACCCAGTGGTCGCAGCGGATCGTCCTGGCCTGCATGGCGCTGTCGGCGCTGGCGGTGCTGCTCTCCATGGCGTCGCGCCGCGGCGAAGAGGGTGGCCTCTCGCGCGGTCTGGTCGCCGGGGTGCTGAGCATCGCCGCGCTCCTGGCGGTGGGCAGCGGCATGATCCACCGGGTACCCGACATGCTGATCGGCTACGGCCGCTGGACGGCCGCCTATCCGTATGAGCGCGGCGAGATCATCTTCTCCGACGAGGGCATGAACTCCTCGATGGCCGTCTCCCGGATGACCAGTGGGGCGCTGAACTACCACAACGCCGGTAAGATCCAGGCGTCCAGCGAGCCCCAGGACATGCGCCTGCAGCGCATGCTCGGCCACCTGACCACGCTGCTGCCGACCAATCCGCGCAAGGTCCTGGTGATCGGCTGCGGGGCCGGTGTGACGGCCGGGGCGGTGAGCATCTCCCCCATGGTGGAGGAAGAGATCATCGCCGAGATCGAGCCGCTGGTGCCGCGCTTCGTGGCCAAGCACTTCGGCGAGCACAACTACCACGTGATCGACAACCCCAAGGTCCGCGTCCAGGTCGACGATGCCCGGCACTACCTCCTGACCACCAAGGAGAAGTTCGACGCCATCACCTCCGATCCGTTCGATCCGTGGGTCAAGGGCGCGGCCACGCTGTACACCCGCGAGTTCTTCGAGACGGCCAAGGCGCATCTGAACCCCGGCGGGGTGATGACGGTGTTCGTGCAGCTCTACGAGAGCGGCGAGGCGGCGGTCAAGAGCGAGGTCGCGACCTTCCTCGAGGTCTTCCCCAACGCGATCATCTTCGGCAACACCAACTACGGTCAGGGTTACGACGTGGTCATGGTCGGCCGAGTCGACGACACGCCGATCGATGTCGACGCCATGCAGGCCCGGCTCGACTCGCCCGAGTGGGGCGTGGTGGCCCAGTCGCTCCGTGAGATCGGCTTCTACTCCGCGCAGGACCTGCTGTCCACCTTCGCCGGCATCGGCGAGGACTTCCGCCCCTGGCTGTCGGATGCCCAGATCAACACCGACCGTAACCTGCGGCTCCAGTACCTGGCCGGCGCGGGCGTGAACGCCTACGAGCAGGCCAAGATCTACGAGGGCATGCTCCAGGCCCGGCGGGTGAAGGACGGACTCTTCTCCGGTTCGCCGGAGAGTGTGGCCGATCTGTGGCAGGCGGTGCTGATGCGCCAGTAGGCGCGCGGCTCCGGGAAACACAACGAGGGGGCCGTTTGGCCCCCTCGTCTGTTATTCGGCTGGTTGCGGGTCAATCCTCCAGCAGCGTCCAACCGCCGGCAGCCGCGATCTCCCGCGCCCGGGCCAGCGCTGCCGGGCGGTCGAGATAGGCATCCAGCGTGAGGGTCGGGTTGGCCCCGGCCAGGGAGATCTGGTAGATGGTCAGCGTCGGTCTCGCCTGGCCGGGGGGGCGATTGGTCAGCAGTCGACGCCAGAGCGGCTCCGGCATGGGGACCTCACGCGAGGCCAGTTGCACGCCGTTCAGCGTATTGGCCGCCAGGTGCCGCTCGAACCGGAACCAGAAAATGTGGCGGCGTTCGGTCACCAGGGTGGTGTCCCGGTCGACCCACACTTCGCGCCAGCGGGTGCCGTACCACATCAGGAAACCGCCGGGGAAGGCCCCGATGGTGAACAGGAAGGAGTTGATCGCCGGGCCGCCAGGGCCGGGGTTGGCCAGCACCAGCACGCTGGTGATGACCATGATCAGGCCGATCGCGGCAAAGGCGAGGCCGCCGCGTCGGCGGTTCTCGTAGAGGGTCACTCGGGGGGCCTGCGTCATCTTTCCTCCATCCAGCCGGGGTCACGGGCGCGGGAATATGGCCCGGTGTCGAGGTGACCGCGAGGCTTGGGCGGGGGTCCCTTGTCGTGGAGCCGTCCCCGGGGCGATATCTCGGGACGGCCATACTGTGGTCGGGTCGTTCAATCACGCCGTGCTGGAGTGTGCCATGTCTGTGCCTGTCCCACTGTTCCGGACCCTTCTGCTGACGGCCGCGCTGGCCTCCTGTGGGCGACCTGCCGACCCTCCCGCCCCGGCGGTCGCAGAGGAGTCCTCCGCCCCGGTCCAGGACGGTGTCAGCAGCAGCACCCTGATGGCCACCTTCACCTGCACCGACTCGACGGTCATCTACGCCATCTTCCGCACCGATTCGGCCGGAGGGTCCGAGGTGTCGCTGGCCATCGGCGACGAGCGGCTGCGCCTGCCCCAGGCCATCAGCGCGTCGGGGGCCCGGTACGCCGATTCGGCCACGGTCTTCTGGAACAAGGGGAACCAGGCCACCTTCGAATGGGGCGGGATCACCCGGCAATGCGCCACTCCCTGACAAGCCCAACGCTTGGAGACACCCAGTGGTCCGGCTATCTTCCGGGTCACGTCACGTTCTGTCCGGAGTCCCCCAATGCGCCCTGAATTCATCCCGGAAATCGGCTACATCGCCATGATGCTGGCGGTGTTTGTCGGCACCTTCATCGTGTCCAACGGACTGGCCCGTCTCCGGGGTTATCGGGAATAGTCCGCCGGGTCCCGCACCGGACGACGGGTCGGCGCGCGGGACCGCTACCTCCGCGCCGATCCTGCTCTACGACGGGACCTGTGGTGTCTGCGGGGCAGCGGTACGCTTTGTCCTGCAGCGGGATCCCGATCGGCGCTTCCGGTTCGCCGCGCTCGACTCGCCCGCTGGTCGGGCGCTGCGGGCCCAGGCGGGCGTGCCCGATGCGGTGGATACGCTGATCGTCATCCGGGACGGTCGGGCTGCAATCCGCTCGACCGCAGTCCTGTGGGTGTGCGATGGGCTCGGTTGGCCCTGGCGGCTGGCCCTGATTGGTCGGGTGGTGCCATCGTCCTGGCGCGATGCGCTGTATGACTGGGTGGCACGACATCGTCAGGACTGGTCGCGGCGGCGGCAGTTGGCATGCATGATCCCGACCCCGGCGCAGCGGCAGCAGTTCCTGACGACCTGGCCGACGTTCAGCGTTCCGGCGGAGCAATCCGTAGTATCTCGTGATGGCCTTCCTTCACCCCAGGGTGGTGATGTTCCGTGACTGACCTGCTCCTCGACCACTTGCAGCGCGCCCTCGGCGAAGCCTATGGGATCGAGCGGGAGCTGACCGGTGCCGGGATGAGCCGCGTGTTCGTCGCGCGCGAGCGGGCGCTGGGCCGGGAAGTCGTCATCAAGGTGCTGCCCAAGGAACTGGCCCTGGGCGTCAACCGGGAACGGTTCCAGCAGGAAGTCCGGCTCGCCGCCCGGCTGTCGCACCCGTACATCGTGCCGCTGCTGCACGCCGGCGAGCACGAGGACCTGCTCTGGTTCACCATGCCCTTCATCAGCGGTGAATCGCTGAAGGCACGGATCGAGACCGGCGGTCCCCAGCCCATCCGCGACGTGGTGCGGCTTGCCCGCGGCGTAGCGGAAGCCCTGGCCTACGCGCATGCCCAGGGCGTGGTGCACCGCGACATCAAGCCGGCCAACATCCTCCTCGAGGGGACGCACGGCCTGGTGACCGACTTTGGTGTAGCCAAGGCCCTCAATGCCGCCATGCCCAGCATGGGCTCCGGGCACACCACCACCGGCATGGCCATCGGTACACCGGCCTACATGGCGCCGGAGCAGCTCGCGGCCGATCCGGCTGCCGACCACCGGGTCGATCTCTACGCCCTCGGACTGGTGATGTACGAGGCACTGGCCGGGCAGTCCCCCTTCTCGGCGCCCTCACCTGCGGCCACCATGGCGGCGCAACTGACCCAGGTGCCCGAACCCCTCACCAAGGTCCGACCGGATGTCCCCCAGCCGCTGGCCAAGCTGATCGCGGACTGCCTGGCCAAGGTGCCGGATGAACGGCCTGCCACCGCCAACGCGGTGGTCGAAGCGCTGGATCAGATCGCCGAGAACATGGCGGCTGGCGCCTATGAGGGCGGGCACCGGCAGGGCCGACGCCTGCTGGTGGCCGTCGCCGCACTGTCGATCACCGCGGTGGCTGCCGCGGGCCTGTGGTTCAACCGGGGGACCCCTACGGTACCGGTGCTCCCCCCCACGCCTCCTGCGGCGGTCAGCACCACCGATCAGCCGCAGGTGGTGCCCATCGCTCCCGGCGACCTGGCACCGCAGACCCTTGAGGACACCCTCCGGATGCGGCGCGCCTATCTCGACGCCCTGCTTGCCTTGGGGGATTCCACCTACTTCGAGCCGCGGCGTCCCGCCACCGGCATCGATCCGGACGAGTATCGCCAGATCGAGTCAATGGTGACCAAGATGGTGCAGCAGCAGATCCAGCAGAGCCGGACCGGGACGACCTCAGAGCAGATTGTGCGGACCGAGGTGGGGACACCTCCGACCACGCCCGCACGGCCCATGGTCGATCTGGTCAGCCCCGACTCGGTGGTGAGCCGCCGTCTGCTGGTGATCGAGACCATGGTGCTCCGTGCCCCGCGGGGCGACACGACCATGCGACCGCTCGCCGAACAGATCGCCCACCTGATCAGCGGCGATCAGCCCGCGCCGGGATGGGATGTGGTGCGTCGTCCAGGGCGTTTTGGCCGGAGTGGCCCGGATTCCATCCTGGCCAGCGCCGCGATTCTGGTGCGGGTCAACCTCGAGATGCGGCAGTCCAGTCGGGATTCCATGGTCCTGCGCATTGAACTGATCCGCCCCAATGAGCAGGTTCTGGTGGTGGCCAGCGACCCCACCTTCCGGCCGACCTCGCCCGCCGATTTCGAGCGGCAGATCAACCAGAGTCGAGGCATGATCCAGTGGCTGCAGAATCCGCCGGGCGGCCGGGGCCCGGGGGGCCGGGGATTCCGTGGTGGACCGACCGGCGGCATGCAGGGCGGGCCCCCGGGTGGATTCCCAGGTGGATTCCAGGGTGGCCCTCCGGGTGGACGACGTGGCGGTGGAATGCCGTCCTGGGACTCGCTGTTCGATTGATCTGATGGAGGGGTGGGGCAATCTGGCGGGGCACGGAGTATCCGTGCCCCGCTGTGTTGTCAGAGGTCCGGGATCCGCAACAGGCCGATGCGGGTGCCGAACTCGTCGGCAAAGGCTGCCAGTCCGGGTGGCACCTGCCAGTCGCCGCCATCATAGGCCACGTTGACGCGGTACATGCCGGGCCGGGCGGTGAGAATCGCCTCCCAGCGCCCGTCGTCCAGCCGGACCAGGTCGATCGGCTCCCAGCCGGTCAGGTCACCATACAGACGGGCATACTGACGGGCACCGGGGATCGCGAAACGGACCCGCCAGCCGCTCTCCGGCAGCGGCGTCACTTCGACCGCGAGCGGGTCGGGGCGGACCCGACCATCCGGTGCGAGGCGTCCCAGTCGCAGGCCCAGTGAGGTGAACCGGCCCCCTTGCAGTCGGAGCACCGGGTCGTCGGTGGCCAGCCTGCTGTTGACGACCACGGCCAGCGCCGAGGACACCTGGACCTGCAGGTTGGCCTCCCACCAGGTGCGCGAAGGCGCCGCTGTCATGAACTGGCGCCCTGCCTGGCCGTCGATGGTCACCGCGCCGCTCCGCATGCCGAGTGATAACCCGACCCGCTGGATGGCTTGGGTGGATGCGACCGTTTGCGGTTCGGCGAAGCCCCCGGGGGAGCGGGAGGAGGGCTGGCCCTGTTCGTGGATGGCCGTGGCCTGGAGCAGTGTACCGAACCGGAAGACACCCTGCCGGGCGTGGGTGGACAGGTCCAGCTGACGCCAGGACGCCCGGTCAGTGGTGTACCACGCCCCGCCACCCTGGTAGCGTCCGATGACCTCCATGCTCCCCATGGGGTGCCGGATCGCCAGCGAGGCGCCAACCGTGCGGGCACTGGGCTGGTCAATGCCCCGGGCGAGCCGGGCGACCGGTCCGAGGGTGAGCTCCCAGTCGCCAGTGGCCAGCGAGGCGTGCAGGTCGAGCTCGGTCCGGGTAAAGGTCCCGAGTCCGCGGTGGTCGGCGGTGGTGTTCTGGATCAGCAGGCGGGCCGGGCCCACGCGCTGGAGGAGCTGAGCCCGGAAGGACTGGAAGGCACTCTGGGCATGTCGGTCGAGCCGTCCCACCCCGCCGCCCGTCTCCACACTCGTCTGCGCGGCCACCGGGGCAGCGAGGAGGAGGGAGAGGGCGATGGGGCGCAGCGTCATGGTCGAGAGCCTGGTGGGGTACCCTTGAGATCAGCGACTCGGAGGCGCTCGAATTCTACATCGGGAGCCTGAGCCCTCGCCAGTTGCTCGACCCGGGCCCAGGCCCGATCCGGCAGGGCGCCGTGCGCCACCAGGCCGAGCCAGGCGTCGATCGGGGTCACAATCGACTGCTTGCCGCGCAGGGACTGCAACGCCACCAACTGCTGCCGGGAGACGCCGGCCTGCACCGCTGCCGCCGCCGCCGTCAGTTCGGCGGTGGTGAGGCGCGGGCCCAGGGTGCGCCGGACATCGGTCATGGCCAGCCGGAGCCGGGATACCACCGCGACGATCATCTCGGGAGAGGCCCGCTTGACCCGTCCTTCGAGGGCCCGCAGAAAGATCGGCTCCATCGGGAGGGCGTCGTTAGCGGCGCTGTCGATCACGGCTGCGAGCCGATCCGCGATCGGCTTCGGAAACGAGTCCATGGTGGCTGCCAGTCGCCGGGCCGCCGTGGAGGAGGGGAAGCGGTCCAGCACGCGCAGATCCTGTGCGCCCAGGGCATTGGCGCAGGCAAGCGACACCACCAGGGTCAGCAGCAGGCTGCGCGGCCGTAGCGCAGAAGTCATGGCAGCGTCCCCTCTCCGACCACAACCACCGAGGTGGGCCGCCCGAAGTCGTCGGGGACCAGCATGGCCCCGGGATCGGCGCGCCATTCGTTGTCGTCGACCACGTAGGCATAGCGGTAGCGCCCGGGTGGTAGGCGGACCGTCACCGCCCAGGTGCCGTCGTCCTGAGCCGACAGCCGGATCGAGTCGGTGCGCCAGTCGGTGAAATCACCAACCAGCGCCACTTCCTGCGAGGCGGGGGCAGTGATGGTGAAGGTCAGTGTGTCGCCTGCGGTGCCCAACGCGAGGGCGGCACCCTGCTTCGCGGCCGGGGTGTCGGACAGGGCGTACTGGATCACGGCCACGCCAGCCAGGACGGCGAGAGTGCTCCCATAGACCCGCCGCCGCCGCTGCAGGTGCCGACGACGGGACGTCACGCGGCCGACCAGCCCGGGAACGACCGGGACGTCCGCCTGCAACAACGCAATGGCGTTGCGCAGGGAGTCGTCGTCGTCCGGCTGGTCGATCATGGTGCAATCTCCTTCAAGTGTTCACGCAACTGCTCCCGTGCCCGGGAGACCCGCATTTTGAGCGCCGAGATCGAGACGCCGACGACCGCAGCCATGGCCTGATAGTCCAGCCCCTCCACATGCCGCAGGAGGAAGGCTTCCCGCAGCGGAGGCGACAGCGCCGCCAGGGCTGCGGCGATCTCCTCCCGCAGGGCCAGCGACTCATCGTCGGGGGCGACCGACGCGGTGGCCATGGCCTCGTCGGCCCCCGGCCCGGTCACGTACCGCCACCAGCGCCGGTGCTGCGACCGGCACCGGTTGACGGTGATCCGGAACAGCCACCGATCCAGGTGGTCGGGCCTGGTGCCCCGGCGGATCGCCGCCTCGGCGCGGACGAAGACTTCCTGCAGGACATCGTCCGCCTCGTCGGCGGAGTGCAGGAAGTGGGTCGCGAACCGCATCAGCGCCGGGCTGTACCGCTCCACGATCAGGGCCAGCGCATCCCCGTCCCCGGAGTGGACCCGCGCGACCAGCATGGCGTCGGTCGGTGGGGTCATGTTGGGTAGACCCCGTCCGACCGGCCTGCGTCACATGGCCGGCGGCGCCGCAAGGTCCGGTCGACACTTGGGCCGGTGCATCCCCCTCTGCTCACGTCGCAGCGCCCCTCTCGTCGGCTCGTCCTGTCGGCGCCCCGCAGCACGACTCATGGAGTGCCGGGCCCCGGCACCCGGCGGGAGCGCGGGCGGACGGATACGGGCGGGCGGGTGACAGCGGATACTGGAAGGTATCACCCCGGTCGGGGCGAGGGTACCCGCCGCTCAACCAGGGGGCTGGTCGGGCGGCGGGGTGCAGCTCACCAGTCGAGCAGCAGCGCGAAGACCAGTGGGGCCACGATGCTGGCATCGCTCTCGATGATGTACTTGGGGGTGTCGGCAGCCAGCTTGCCCCAGGTGATCTTCTCGTTGGGCACCGCGCCGGAGTACGACCCATAACTGGTGGTCGAGTCGGAGATCTGGCAGAAGTAGGCCCAGACCGGCACGTCTTCGCGCCCGAGATCCTGATGCAGCATCGGCACCACGCAGATCGGGAAGTCGCCGGCGATGCCGCCACCGATCTGGAAAAAGCCGATGCCCGCCCCGCCCGCGTTGGCCGTGTACCACTCAGCCAGGGTCATCATGTACTCGATCCCGGTCCGCACGGTATGCACGTTCCGGATGGAGCCGTCGATGACATGCGAAGCGAACATGTTGCCGAGCGTGGAATCTTCCCATCCCGGAACCCAGATCGGCAGATTGCGCTCGCAGGCCGCCAGCATCCAGGAGTGCTTCGGGTCGATCTGGTAGTACTGGGTCAGCTTGCCGCTGCGCAGCACCCGGTAGAAG
>CAYQXR010000028.1:0-31854 GCA_964421625.1 uncultured Gemmatimonadaceae bacterium
TCATCTCGACCGTGAGGTTCTCGGTCTTGGTGGTGAAGTAGTTGTAGGCCCACACGGCCGGGATGGCGACCAGCAGCCCGAAGGCCGTCGTGATCAGCGCCTCGGCGATACCGGCACCGATGCCCGCGAGGCCGCCCGCCGCGCCTTCGGACGACATGGCCTGGAAGGCGTTGACGATACCCATGGTGGTGCCGAGCAGTCCGACGAACGGCGCCGTCGAGCCCACCGTGCCCAGCACGCCGGAGCCTCGCTTGAACTCGGCCAGCACGATCATCATCTGCCGCTCCACCGCCCGCTCAGCCGAGTTGATGTCGGCGGCCGTGATGGTGGCCCGGTCCCGCAGCAGCGGCTTGACCTCGGTCAGCGCGCCACCCAGCACCCGCGCCACGTGCGAGACCTTGTTCTTCTCGGCCAGCGCGATCGCCTGGTCCAGGTTCTCCTCGGTGATGGCCCGGGAGAACTGGGGCGCGAACTTGCGCGTGGCCGACTCGCTCTTCTTCACCTTGATGTACTTCTGGATCGAAATGGTCAGCGACCAGATCGACATCAGGCCGAGAATGATGACGATGCCGCGGGCGAAGGTGCCGGCTTCATGCCAGAGATGGAGCAGATCGGTATTCATGGGTCCAACCCTTCAGAGGTTTGATGGGGCGGGCCGTCGGTCGACGGCCCGGGTTGCGACGATGGCTGCACAGCGGACAGACGGTCTACTTGATGGTGAACACCACGTTCTGGAGGACGATCTGGCGCACCGGCACCCCCCGGTTCTTCCCGGGAGAGTACCTCGAGTTCTTGATCATCTCGATGGCCGCCTGATCGAACTGCTTGTTGGTCGTCTTGACCACCTCGATGGTTGAGGCTTCGGGGCGCCCGTCCGTGTTGACCACGAAGCGCAGGGTCACGGTCCCCTCCACACTGGCCGCCTTCAGGGCCGGCGGGTAGTTGGGCTCCGGCCCCGAGAGATGCACCGCCGGCTCATCGAGCTGGTCCTGCGAGTAGGTGACGCTGCCCTGATTGACTACATCGGTCACCTGCGGCGTCCCACCGATTACCCCGCCGACGGCTACGCCACCGGCCACACCGATCCCGCTGGTGAAGTCCTGGGCATTGAACTTCTGGTTCAGATCGATCTTGGGAATCGCCGTCGGGATGTGCTTCGGCGGTGTCAGGGTCTGGAAGCCGACCGGCGGCGGCGGACGATTGGCGACCGGCCGCGGGGCATCCGTCGGCGGCGGCGGCGGGGGCGGCGGCGGGGGCGGCGGCGGCAGAAGGAAGGAAGCCTTCACTTCGGCCTTCTCCGCAACCACCTGCGCCCCGGCGATCGTGGCCTGGACCGCAGCGTAGCCGAGCACGCCGTGGATGGCGATCGAGAGAATCGTCTGCCCGATGGTCCGTTCCTTCTTGGGCTTCGATTCCAGCAGGTTGTCGAACATGGGACGGTCCTCCACTGGGGAGAGTAGAGCCCCACGAGGGGGCGACTGGAAGCAATATGAAGACTGGAGTTCGCACCGCGGTCACTGGCAGATGACAATTGCATGACAAGGTCATGAGGCCTCACCCCTGCCTTGTCAGCCACCGGCGAGGGGTCAATCCGGGTCGGACACCATCGGGGCCTCGGACGTATCGGTCAGGGGCAACGTCACGGTGAAGGTACTGCCCCGCCCCGGTCGGCTCCGGACCTGAATGGTGCCGCGATGGGCATCCACAATCCATCGGACAATGGCCAGGCCGAGCCCGGTGCCGCTGCGCTCGCCCTCGCGGGAGCGGACCTGGTCCACCCGCCAGAACCGTTCGAAGATATGCGGCAGGTCTCCGGGGGCAATCCCAATCCCGGTGTCCTCGACTTCCAGCACGACAGCCGAATCCCGCTCATGCAGCCGGATGGTGACGCGACCGCCGGCAGGGGTGTACTTGATGGCATTGGTGACCAGGTTCATCAGCAGTTCCCGGATCCGCGGCGGGTCAACCATGGCCCGGATCGGGCGGGCGGGACTTTCCAGCGAGACGGCCGCCAGGCCCTGCTCTTCGCCCAGCAGTTCAGCCGTTTCCCAGACCTCCACCGCCAGCGCCCGGAGATCCGTTTCCCGGAGCACCAGCGAGGCCCGGCCTTCATCGGCCCGCGCCAGGGTGAGCAGATGTCCCACCAGTTCGGCCATTCGGTTGACCTGACCCAGGGTGTCATCCAGGGCACTGACCACCTCGGGGGGCGACTGGGGGTGTGTCAGGGATCGTTCCACCCCGGCGCGCACCGCCATCAGCGGCGTCTTCAACTCGTGGGATGCATCGGCGGTAAAGCGGCGCAATGCCACGAAGCTCTGCTCCACCCGCCCGAGCATGGCGTTCAGGGTCCCGGCCAGTCGGCCCAGCTCATCGCTGCCGACGGGAACCGCCAGTCGCCGATGCAGCGAGGTGCCGCCCTGGATCGCCGTCAGATCACCGATCATCACATCTACCGGGCGCAGCGACCGTCCGGCCAGCCAGTAGCCGATCAGCACGGAGGTGAGCAGAATGAAGGGTCCCACCAGCGCAAGAGACCACAGCAGTGCCCGCGGTGCGATCAGTTCGCGTTCCATCTGCTGGGCCAGCAGTACCGTGGCGATACCCGGCCCCGCGCGGGGCGCAATCGGGACCGTTCGGTAGAGGAAGGGCGGTTCGCCCGCAATCAGTACCGCCTCCCCTTCCACCGGTCCGCCGGGCACGGTCGGCAGCAGCGACTGGAGCTGCACCACACCTGCGGCATCGAGTCGCTGTGCCTCTTCCGAGACGAACAGGTCCTTGCCCTCATCGTCGGCCACATAGACCCAGGATCGGACCCCGGCCAGGAAGGACAGCACCGGTATCGAGAGCGCCGAGCTGTGGTCGCCCGGGCCAAGGACGTCGACCAGGAGTGACGGCCGGGACTGCTCCTGCGCCCGCAACCACTGCACTTCCAGCCACCGGGTCACCAGCTCCGCGTCGGTGCGCAGGTCCTCTACCAGGGTGGCACGTCCGGAGCGGATGGCCGCCTGGCGGGTGTCGAGGTACAGCGCGGCACTGAACAGCGCCAGGGTCAGCGTCAGGGCCAGGGTGTAGGCGAGGGTCAGGCGGCCCCGGATCGTCTGCATGGCGCTCAGGCCCGGATCACGTACCCGACGCCGCGCACCGTGTGCAGCAGGCGCGTCTCGAACCCCGATTCGATCTTCTTGCGCAGGCGATTGATCACCACATCGACGATGTTGGTCCCCGGGTCGAAGTGGTAGTCCCAGGCGTACTCGGTGATCAGCGTGCGGGTGAGCACCCGCCCTGGATGCCGCATCAGATACTCGAGCACGGCGTATTCCTTGGGGGTCAGTTCGATCCGGATCCCGGCCCGGCGCACCTCGCGCGCGTCGAGGTCCAGTTCGAGATCACCCACCTGCAGCGTCCGGGCGGCAAGCTGTCGGGGCCGACGAGCCAGTGCCTCGATCCGGGCCAGCAGCTCGTCGAAGGCAAAGGGTTTGGTAACGTAGTCATCCGCCCCGGAGCGCAACGCATCGACCTTGAACTCGACACCATCCTGGGCCGTGAGGACCAGCACGGGCACCGTCTGTCCCCGGTCCCGCAGCGTCCGCAGCACTTCGAGGCCGGTCATCCCCGGCAGCCGCAGATCGAGAATGATCACGTCGTAGGGTGAGGTCGACGCCTGTCGCAGTGCCTCCAACCCATCGGTCACCAGGTCGGCGATGTGCTGCTGTTCCTCAAGCCCCCGCCGGATATAGGGGCCCACCGTCCGGTCGTCCTCGACCACCAGCACTTTCATCGAACCTCCTCAACGGCCGGTGGCAGCGTAATCCGGAAGATGGTGCCCCGCCCCGGCGCGGCCCGGACATCGACCCGTCCGTGATGATCCGCAA
The DNA here is from genome assembly GCA_964421625.1 of uncultured Gemmatimonadaceae bacterium. GTDB lineage: Bacteria > Gemmatimonadota > Gemmatimonadetes > Gemmatimonadales > GWC2-71-9 > Palsa-1233. The sequence goes on from CAYQXR010000028.1 coordinate 3,873, forward strand.
TGATCCCGTAACAGATGGCCAGCCCGAGCCCGGTGCCCCGGTTCGGCCCCTTGGTCGTGTAGAACGGCTCGAAGATCTTGGGCAGCACGTCCGGCGCAATGCCGGGGCCATCGTCCTGGATCTCGAACGCCACGCCGCCGCCGGTCGCCAGGGTCCGCACCACAACCCGCCCCTGACCATTGGTGGCATCGGCCGCGTTGAGCAGAATGGCCATGAGCGCCTGATGCATCTGGGCTTCGTTGCCCAGCACCGCCGGCAGCCCCTCGGCCCACTCGCGCTCCACCTGCAGGCGGCGGAACCGGGCATTGGGCGTCAGCAGAAAGAGGGTCCGGTCCAGCAGGGTATTGACGTCGATGGGGGCAAAGTCGCCGGCGGTCCGTCCGCTCCGGGCAAAATCCAGCAGCCGATCCACGATACCGGTGCAGCGCTCGACTTCACTGGTGATGATATCCAGATACTCGTGGACGACCTGCTCCACACCCGGCCCGACTCGCGGGGCAATGGCGGCAGCACAGGCCCCGATGGTCGCCAGCGGATTGTTGATCTCGTGCATGACGCCGGCGGCGAGCTGCCCGATGGCCGCCAACTTTTCGGCCTGGTGCATCGCGCGCTGAAAGGCCCGCGTCTCGGTCACATCTTCGCCGATCGTGATGACGTGCGTGATGGCCTCGCCCTCCAGCCGCATCGGCAGCCGGGTGGTCCGATAGGTCCGGGACAGGTCCCCGGCCGCGACCGTCTGCTCGCTCTCGTGGCTGGCCCCCTGCGCAAACACACTGTCGAACTCGGCACGGAGCCGCTCGGGATCCTGCCGGAACAACACATCCGTGACCAGGCGGCCCAGCACGTCCTCCCGCCGTAGACCCTGCATGCCGGTCTCCCGTTTGCGGTTCCACAGCACGATCCGGTAGTCCCGATCCACCACATACAGACCCACCGGCAGCGAGTCGACGGTGAGGCGATTGAGCCGCCGTTCCACATCTGGCGGCTCCGAGGTGGTACGCTCCAGCGTGGGCAGCACCGTGGCGAGCAGCGCGCCGACCGTGTCGAGCGTCGGACGCAACTCGGCCGCCGGTCGCGGCGACCCGCGCACTTCGAGCAGCGCAGAGCGGTCGGCCCGCCAGTCCACCTGCACCGCGGTGGCCTCCCCCGCGGACGACGGGGTCCCCACATCGACGCGATCACCGGTCCGCTGTCCGGCCCGCAGCCGCACCTCTTCGGCGGGCAGGGTGGCCTGGAGATGCTCGCAGAGCCGTCGCAGACGGTCAGCGGCCGGCTCAGGCCCGGCCAGAATGCGGGCTGCACCGTGAATGACGGCCAACGGCGGCGCCAAACGAGTCCCAGTGGTCGTGGTCATGGCGCGGTACGGAGGCGCCAGGGGCCGAACACGGCATGCGCGAGACGCCAGGTCCCGCCCTGTCGGCCGAAGGTCAGCAGATCGGTGGCCTCGAACTCCGCCGCGGTCACCGGATCGCGGGAGACGATCACCGCCCGCACACTGCCCAGCTCACCCTGATGGCGGACTTCGGTTCGGGCAATCCGGACACCAGCGGTGCGCCGCTCGGGCAGTGCGGTGGCGGTCTGCCAGCCGATCAACGCTGGCTCGGCGCGCTCGGTGTCGAGCAGGACGGTCGCGGCGATGAACAGCATGCTGTCGAGCGCCACAGTGTCCCGCGCCGCCATGGCCTGATACAGGCCGGTGGTGAGGCGGCTCAGGTGATCATCGTCGGCCGCCATCCCGGCCGGCGGCCGCTGGTGTATCTGGCAGCCCAGCACCAGTCCGACGGCGGCGAGGATTCCGACTCGGCGACCTCCCCACCACCGCCGGGATGTGATCATGCCAGCGCGTCCAACTGCGCCAGCAGTTCGGTGCTGCCCCGCTTGTCGGCCAGCTTCGGCTCAACCCAGGTCCAGCGGACCACACCGGTGCGATCGATCAGGATGTAGGCCCGACGCGCGAAGAAATGTTCCTCCTCCAGCACGCCGTACTGGCGGGCAACGTCCCGCTTGAAATCACTGAGCAGGTCGACCGTCAGCTTTTCCTGGGTCTTGAAGACCTTCAGCGTCGGCACCGAATCGACGCTGATGGGCAGCACCACGGCCCCGCGGGACCGGTAGGCCTGATAGTCGTCGGAGAACTCGCACACCTCAGCGGTGCAGGTGCCGGTAAAGGCCAGCGGGAAGAAGGCCAGCAGCACGTGGTCCGTGCCCCGGAAGGACGACAGCGTCACCGGGCCTTCGCCCGTCGACGGCAGCGTAAAGTCGGGAGCGGCACTCCCGATGTCAGGCAGCGACATGGTCACCTCGCTGCCGCGGCGAAACGGCGCGCCACGTCAGTCCAGTTGATCAGGTCCCACCAGGCCGCGAGGTAGTCGGGACGGCGGTTCTGGTAGTGGAGGTAGTAGGCGTGCTCCCAGACGTCGCAGCCGAGGATCGGCGTGCGCCCCTCCATGAGGGGAGAGTCCTGGTTCGGCGTGGACTCGATGCGCAGGCCACCGTCGGCCACCGAAATCCAGGCCCAGCCTGACCCGAAGCGGGTGGTGCCCGCCTTGAAGAACTGGTCCCGGCAGGCATCCAGGGAGCCGAAGGCCCCGTCGATCGCTGTGGCCAGGTCGCCCGAGGGCGCGCTAGCTCCACCCGGCGCCATGATCTCCCAGAACAGCGTGTGATTGGCGTGGCCACCACCGTTGTTGCGGACGGCGGCCCGGCGGGCTTCGGGTACCCGGGTGAGATCGGCAATCAGCGACTCAATCGGGAGAGCGAGCAGCGCGTCCTCGCCATCGAGGGCGGCGTTGAGGTTGTTCACGTAGGCGGCGTGGTGCTTGTCGTGATGGATGCGCATCGTCGCCTCATCGAGGCGCGGTTCCAGCGCATCGTAGGCGTAGGGAAGCGGGGGCAGGGTGTACGTCATATCCGTTCTCCAAGAGAAGAGGAACCCCAAACATGGGGCCCGAGGGCCGACAGGGCAACGCACCCACCCACACCCCCGGGTCTGAACCGGCAATTGAGCCTCGGCCGTCCTCCAGCGATACTTCAGCGGTACCCCGCCCTCCCCCCCTGGATCCTGCCTGTGGCCCTCACACTCCGCTATGCCCTGATCACCCCCGGCCTGAGCCTGCTGGCGCTGGAATCTGATGACCTCCGGATCGCCATGCACGCGACGGCTGGCACCGACGCCCTGGGCGACCTGGCCCGGGCCGTGGTGCATCTGCTGGAAGGCGGGCAGCAGGCGACGGTGCTGCTGGAGGATCCGCCAGGGATTCATGAGTGGACATTGGTGGGCACCGGGACCATGGCCCAGCTTCAGATTCACAGTTGGGCTGATCGGCAGTCTGGACCGACGGCGATGCACCTGTCTCCGGACCGTGCCATCGCACTGAGCTGTCCGCTCCTGACACTGGCGCGGGAGCTGGTCCTGGTGCTGGACATGCTCTGGGCCGGGCATGGCCCGGAGGGCTGGGGTCGGCTCTCCCCGGAGCACGACTATCCGGCCCAGGAGCGGCGACGCCTGCGGCAGCTCCTGGCCATTGCAGCCCGGCGGGGCGCCGAGCGTGCAGCCTCCTCCGGTCACAACGGGACCGAATCTCCGGACACGACCTCCTGAACGACCCCGCCCCCCGATCGGCAACCGATCGGGGGGCGGGATGTGGCGGCGGCTGTCCTCAGGGGTTGGTCGGCTCGGCAGCCCGACGCTCGGCCCACGCAGTGGCCACCGCCTGGGCCACCCGCTCGCGGATGGCCGGGTACACCTTCACCTCGTAGGTCCCCCGCAGCATCCCGGCGAGCCCGCGCGGCACCGGCAGATAGGCCCTCCCTGCCACCGTCATCGAATCCAGCATGCGGGTGGCCATGCCGGTCTCGCCACTGCCATAGGCCTGCTGGAAGGACACCAGCGCGATCATGTACCGCTCACGCAGGCCGATCCGCAGGGAGTCATTCGGCCCACCCCGGGCGCGTCCGTACGCCAGCAGCAGTTCCCGGCGCGACATCTCCATCAGGAGGTCCTCAACCTGGCGATCTGAGGCCAGCGTGAGATCGGCCCGCTGACGCGGGTCCATGGCGAGCAGCCAGTAGCGGGCCCCGCTGGCGGTCAGGCCACCACCGGTCCAGGTGGCCAGCATCCCGCCCTCGTCGGACGGCACCGGCTCGCCGGCCATGCTGCGCAGCCGGGACAGGGCCCCTCCCTCAACAGACACCTGGTTGGCGGCCACCAGGGAGTCGACGAAGAGAGAATCGGACCGGCCGGCGTAGCGAGGGAACAGCCACCGCTTGAGTTCCGGGCGGGCGGCCTCCTTGCCCGACCGGTGGAAGAAGATGGCGATCTCGGAGGAGCTGAACACACGCGAGACGTCGCCTGGGCGCAGGGTCCACAGGTGCCCGCCCATCTGCCCTTCAGGCATGTCGTCGCGGGTCCGGGCCGGATTGAAGGCACCGGTCCGGGCGTGGGCGGTATCCTCGGACACCTCCCGGACGAATCGGGTGAAGTCCGGTGTGGTGGCCGCACTGGCCCGCAGGACCTCGGCCCGCTCGCCCGCCTTGACCTGCGCGTCTTCGTCGCCCGGCGGCAGGACCTTGACGATGACCTGCTGGAACACCCGGACGTTGTCGGCGTCGAACAGCGAGTCGGCCTGGGCATCCGTGACAGCGGGATAGCTGCGGTTCCGCGCGCTGTAGACCTCGAAGATCTCGGCCATGGCGAGGTCCACTGACACCGCCGAATCCGCCAGGGCGGGCGACTCGAGGGGGAGCTTCTGCCGGAGCGCCTCCGCCACCAGCGCCTGATCGATCCAGGCGGAGACCAGCACCGATGCCGTCACGTCATTGGGCAGGTCCGGTGAGGCCATCAGCCACCGTTCGAGGTCGGCCCCGGTCAGGGTGGTACCGGGCACTTCCGCAATGACCTGGGTACGCAGCGAGGCCAGATCGTTCGACCCGCCACAGGCGACCAGACCGACCAGCGCGCCCACCAGCAACAGGCGCCGAGACGCAGGAATCCGCAACGACATATTCCGTCCGGGTTGAGGTACCATCATCGGACGCTCCGGGCGTTCCCCCGGTGCGCAATCGAATGGATGACCATGGAGCGTAAGGGGCTCGAACCCTTGACCCCCGCCTTGCAAAGGCGGTGCTCTCCCAGCTGAGCTAACGCCCCGGATCCAAAGAAGCTAATCGGATCACCCCGGGACCGGGACCAACCGGTCCCGCCATGGGGTCAGCCACCCTCAGACGGGGTGGTCTCCCACCAGCCAGTCCCGGGGCGCCAGCATGGCCATCAGGGCGGCCTCGGGGCTGCCCGCCTCAATGGGCGGATCATAGTCCCAGGCCGCCAGTGGTGGCAGCGACATCAGGATGCTCTCGATCCGGCCACCCGTCTGCAGGCCGAACAGGGTCCCCCGATCGTGGATCAGGTTGAACTCGACGTAGCGCCCCCGGCGCAGCAACTGGAAGTGCCGCTCGCGGTCGGTCCAGGGCAGCTCGCGACGGCGGGCCGCAATAGGCGCATAGGCCGTCGGCAGCAGGGTGGCCACGTCGTGCGCAAACCCGCGCCCCATCTCCCAGCCGCCCGTCAGCGCCCCCGGGCGCAGGTGGTCGAAGAAGATCCCACCGACGCCGCGGGCCTCGCCACCGCGGTGCGGGTTGACGAAGTAGCGGTCACACCAGCTCTTGAAGCGCGGATACCAGGTCGGGTCCCAGCGATCGCAGACCTGCCGCACCGCACGGTGAAAGGTGACCGGGTCCTCGGCGTGGGCCACGTACGGCGTAAGGTCGATCCCGCCGCCGAACCAGGCGTCGTGCACCGTCCCCTGATCGTCCAGCAACTCGAAGTAGCGCACGTTCAGGTGGGTGGTCGGCACATGCGGTGACCGCGGATGCAGCACCAGCGACACGCCGGTGGCAAAGAAGTGCCTCGCGGCGGTCGGGGCCGCCGCGGCGTCGTGCAACCGTGCCAGCGCCTCGGGCGGCAGCACACCATGCACCACGGAACGGTTCACCCCACCCTTCTCGAACAGCGCGCCATCGGCCAGCACGCGGGTCACGCCTCCACCGCCGCCCTCGCGCGTCCAACGGTCTTCGCGCACCGGGACCTTGCCGTCGATCTGCACCACCGCATCCGTCACTTCATCGTGCAGTGCCGCAATCCACGCCGCCGCGTCCTCCTGCATGGATCTCATCGCGGCTGCCACTGCTGAACCGCTTCAATGAAGGCGCGGGCATGGGCCGGCGGAACATCCGGCGTAATACCATGTCCGAGGTTGGCGATGTGTCGCACGCCACCGAACGCGGCACACATGGCCTCGGCACGAGCCGCAATACCGGTCGGCGTATCGTGCAGCCAGACCGGATCGAAGTTGCCCTGCCGCACCACCGGATACGAATGCGTCCGCGCATCGGCCTCGGAGGCACTGATGGTCCAGTCGACACCAATCACGTCGGCCCCGGTGCTCTCGATCATCTCCTCGATGGCCCACGCCGCACCCGGGGCAAAGACGATGACCGGCACCCCCAGGGCCTGCGCCCGCTGCGTGAGACGCGTCAGCCCCGGCAGTGCGAAGGTCCGGAAGTCGGTCGCACTGAGCGCACCGGCCCAGGAATCGAACAGTTGGATGGCCTGAGCCCCCGCCGCGATCTGAGCATCCAGGAAGGCTCCCACGCCCGCTTCGACCCGCGCCAACAGATCGTGCGCGACGTCGGGCGCCAACGCGATGAGTCGGCGCGACCGATGGAAGGTCCTGCTCCCCGACCCCTCGAGCATGTAGGCTGCCAGCGTCCACGGTGCGCCGGCAAACCCGATCACCGGCACTTTGCCATCGAGTTCTGTCCGCACGATCCGCAGGGCCGCCAGCGTGCCGGCCAGCGACTCCTCAGGCACCACCGGCCGGAGCAGCGCGATGTCCTCCGGCCCGCGCAGCGGTGCCGGGAAGACCGGTCCCACGCCCTCCTCCACCGTCAGCGCCATGCCCATGGCCTGCGGGACCACGAGGATGTCGCTGAAGATGATGGCCGCATCCACGCCGAGCAGATCGACGGGTTGCAGCGTGACCTCAGCGGCCAGTTCCGGTGTATGCACCATGGTGAGGAAGTCGGCTCGCTCCCGCACCCGGCGGTACGCGGGGAGATAGCGTCCCGCCTGGCGCATCATCCACACCGGAATCCGCTCCAGGGGCTCACCCCGACAGGCCCGCAGAAAGAGATCGCTCACAGATCAGTCCTTGTCATCGGAAGTGAACCAGTGCCTGCTCGATGGCAGCCGCCACACCCTGGGCCGTGGGCTGCTCCGCAACTCCCACCAGCGGCAATCTCGCCGCACGGCAGGCCGCCGCTGTGGTAGCACCCACGGCGAGATAGCTCGGCAGAGTGGCCTCCTCGCCCAGATCGGCCAGCGCCTGCACCACCATCGGCGCGCCCAGGATGAGGAGATCGCTGCGCGTCACCACGGCCAGCAGCTCGACGTCGGTGACCATCACGCTGCGATAGACCGGCAGCGTGTCGACCACGATCCCCGCATCGGCCAGTCGGGCCGCCAGCTCGGGGCGATGGGGATCGCCTGCCAGATGCAGCAGCGGTCCACGGATCGACTCTGCAATGATGGCCAGCGCGAGAGCCTCGGCCGCGCTCTGGGTGGCCGTTCCGCCGGACCCTGCCAACACCTGCATACCGGGACCAGCAACGGTGCTGGCCGTGGCCGATCCACTCACAAAGCAGCGCACCGGTGTGGTGACACCGAGCTGGCGACGCCGCTCCCGCAACAGCGCCGCCGCCCGCGGCGAGGTGACCACGTAGCCATCCCACCGGCCGGCATGGCCGACAGCCTCGTCGAAGGCCGGGCTCGGCAGCGGCTGGTATTCCTGCAAGGGGTGGCGCCGAAACCGCAACGCCGACAGGTCGAGCAGTGCCTCAAGTCCGTGAAATGACTCCGGTGCCGTGGTCAGCACCACCTCAAGTCCACTCATGTCTGGCCCTGCCGAGCATCGTCGAGTACCGCGTCGGCACCGGCCGCTCGCAAGCGCTCGCCGATGGCCACACCGAGTTGGGCCGCCTGATCGTCGGACGCCACCGGTGCGCTGTCAGCGTCTGCCAGCATGACCCGACCATCCAGTGACAGCACCCGCGCCGTCAGCGTCATCCGACCGGCCGTCTGGGTTGCGTGGGCTGCCACCGGGACCTGACACCCGCCATCGAGATGGCGCAGCAACGCCCGCTCAGCGGCCACACAGCGCCCGGTGTCCTCATGGTGCAGCGCCGCGCGCAGGCGATCGGTCAGTGCTGGATCGGCCATCCGGGAGGTCACGGCAATGGCGCCCTGCCCCGGCGCGGGCAGCATCACCTCGGGCGGCAGCAGCGCGCTGATCCGGTGCTGGAGTGCCAGACGTTCGAGTCCCGCCGCAGCCAGAATGGTGGCGGCCATGGTCGGCGCATCGTCGAGCCGCTGCAACCGGGTGGCGATGTTACCGCGAAGATCGACGACGCGCAGATCGGGGCGGGCCCGGAGCAGTTGGGCCCGGCGACGCACCGAAGATGTCGCCACCGTGGCACCGATGGGCAGGGAATCGAGGGTCGCGCCGACTGCCCCTACCAGCGCATCCCAGGGCGTGGCGCGGGGCAGCACTGCCGCCAGGGCAATGCCATCGGGCAGTCGCGAGGGGAGATCCTTGAGCGAGTGGACCGCGAGATCGATTCGGCCAGCGAGCAACGCCTCATCGAGCTGTCGTGTGAACAATGCCGTCGACCCGATGTGCGACAGCGGGATGTCCGTCCGCTCATCGCCGGTGGTCCGGATCGGAAGCGTCTCGATCGACTCACCCAGTGCGACCAGCGCGGTGGCGACCTGATCGGTCTGCCAGTGTGCCAGTGGACTGCCCCGCGTACCGATCCGCAGCGTACTCACATCACCCCATCACTCGTCGACGCCAGGAGCCCGGACATTCCGGACTCTCCCGGGGCTCAAGATACTTCCTCGCCAGCCGGTCGGGGCACCGCACGCTCGACGGCCTGTACCCCGCTCCACATGGCCTCGCCCACTGCGAGTCCATCGCGCCAGGCCCCTGCGAAGGCCAGGCCGGCATTGGCCTCCTCCACCGCGACGGCGGCCGCCAAGCGATCACTGTGACCGGCCACCGCCTGCGGCATGGCCGTCTGCCACCGGGTCAGGTGCCGGAAGACCGGCGGGGCATTGATGGTCAGCAGATCCCGCAGTTCCTCGTGAACCAGCGTGTACAGTTCCTCATCGGACAGCGCCAGGAGATCGGGACGACGCCCGCCCCCGACGAAGGCCGTGAGCAGCGCGTGATCGGCCGGAGCCCGATCGGGGAACAGTGAGGAGGTGAACAGCGCCCCCAGGATCCGGCGCTGTTCGACCGTGGCCGAGAGCAGACCAAACCCGTCGAGCGGGTGCGCCACCGCCGCACGCCGGTACCCCAGCGCCACCACAGCCATGGAGGCGTAGGGAATCCCGGCGGTCTCGGCGAGCCGGGCGCCCTCCGGCACCTGCCAGTCAATGGCGCTGAGCCCGGGTGCGGGCAGTGCGACCACGACACCATGTCCCGTGACATTGGTGCCGTCGGTACAGGAGACAGTGTAGCCATCCCCGTTGGACCGCACGGCCACGACGGTCTTGCCGGTATGCAGGTCGTCGCCCAGCACGCCGGCGATCCGATCGATCAGCGTGGCCAGGCCGCCATCGCAGGACCAGATGCCCGGCAGCGCTGGGGCGCTGGCCACCGACGCGCCGCGCCGCACCATCCGCCGCGACCGCAGGGCGCCACGCAGGATCGAGCCGCCCAGTTGTTCGTAGCGCACCAGCCGGGGCAGCACGTAGCGGGCGAGCAGCAGCCGGGGATCGCCACCGCTGGTCCCCGCCAGATACGGATCGACGATACGGTCGGCCGCCTCGGCGCCCAGTCGGCGCTGCACAAATGAGGCAACGCTCTCCTCATCGTGCCCGCCGCGCTCGACGAAGGGCTCCTTGAGCAGCCGCAGTCGCCCCGCCACGCTCAGCAGCGGCGACGAGGCCAGTTCGCTCACCTTGGTCGGCAGCGACAGCAGGGCGCCCTGGTGGACCAGGTAGCGACGCTGCGCAATGGGTTCCGGTCGGCGCACCAGGTCGGCATAGTTGCAGACCGACAGCAGGTCCCTGATCTCCGGGCGCAGCGGGGCCATGGTGTTGGGCCCCTGCTCGACCAGCCAGCCATCCACCTGGGCGGTAGCCATCACGCCGCCGGCCCGCGGGCCTGCTTCAAGTACGGTGACCTGATCGCCGCGGGCGCGGACCTGCAGCGCGGCGAGCAGGCCGGCCGCGCCAGCACCCACCACAATGATCTGCGCCATCAGACGGCGCTCATCGCTGAGCGCCACGCCGATGTGAACACGTCCAGCACGCCGGCATCCTGGTGGAGCGCCGAGGTGAACGCGGCCTCGAAGGCCGACGGGGGCAGGTAGACGCCACGATCCAGCAGGTGGTGGAACACCTGGGCGTAGCGCGCCCGATCGGTCGCCCGGGCCTCGGTGTAGTTGTGCACCGGTGCATCGGTGAAGAAAGGGGTCAGCATGGTGCCGACCCGCTGGACGGTGACCGGCACACCGGCTTCGGTCGCGAGGGTGCGCATGGCATCCGCAATGGTCCCGGCCGCGTGTTCGGCCCGATTCCAGAGGGTGCCATCGCGCAGCAGTTGCAGGGTGGTGAGACCGGCAGCCATCGCCAGCGGATTGCCGGAGAGGGTCCCTGCCTGGTACATCGGTCCCAGCGGTGCAACCGTCTCCATCAGATCGCGTCGGCCACCGTACGCCGCGGCCGGAAGCCCGCCGCCCACCACCTTGCCAAGACAGAGCAGGTCGGGCGTCACGCCGTAGAGACCGGTGGCGCCATGGAGGCCGACGCGCCATCCCGTCATCACTTCATCGAACAGCAGCAGCGCGCCATACCGACTGGTCACCTGCCGCAAACCTTCCAGGAAGCCCGGGACCGGCGGCACGCAGCCCATGTTCCCCGCCACCGGTTCGAGCAGAACCGCCGCGATGGCCTCGCCCCGCTGCGCGAAGAGCTGTTCGACGGCGGCGAGATCGTTGAAGGGCACCACCAGCGTGTCGGCGGTAGTAGCGGCCGTCACGCCGGCGGAATCGGGCAGACCCAGCGTCGCCACCCCGCTGCCCGCCGCAGCGAGCAGCGGATCGGCGTGTCCGTGATAGCAGCCGTCGAACTTCACGATGACCGCACGACCCGTCGCAGCTCGGGCCAGCCGCACGATGCTCATTCCCGCTTCGGTCCCCGACGACACGAAGCGCATCATCTCCATGGCGGGGAAGTAGTGCTGGACTTCGCGCGCGAGCAGCGTCTCAAGTTCGGTCGGGGCGCCGAAGGTGGTACCAAGCGCTGCCGTGCGGGTGATCGCCGCGACCACATCGGGGTGCGCATGGCCCAGGATCAGTGGTCCCCAGGAGAGCACCAGGTCCACCAGGCGATGCCCGTCGGCATCGATCAACCAGGGACCTTCCCCGCGGGCCATGAACCGCGGCGTCCCGCCGACGCCCCGGAAGGCGCGCACGGGCGAGTTTACCCCGCCGGGGAAGAGTTCACTGGCTTCGGCAAAGAGTGCTTCGGACCGGGCGGTACTCATGCCGACTCCTCTGCGAGCCAGCGGGCCGCGTCCAGCGCGTGATAGGTGATGATGGCATCGGCTCCGGCGCGTCGCATGCCCAGGAGCATCTCCAACACGACGCGGCGTTCGTCCAGCCACCCTGCCCGGCTGGCGGCCTTCACCATGGCATACTCGCCGCTCACGTTGTAGCAGACCAGCGGCAAGTCGCTGCGCTGCCGGACCTCGTGCACCACATCGAGATAGGCGAGGGCCGGCTTCACCATCAGGAGGTCCGCCCCCTCGGCCTCGTCGAGATCCACCTCCCGCACACCTTCGCGACGGTTGGCCGGATCCATCTGATACTGCCGCCGATCACCGTGAGCGGGGGTACTCCCTGCCGCTTCGCGGAAGGGCCCGTAGAACGCCGAGGCGTACTTCACCGCATAGGAGAGAATGGCGCGGTCGTGGTGCCCGGCGGCGTCCAGCGCCTCACGGATCGCGCCGACCATCCCGTCCATCATGGCACTGGGCGCGACGATATCGGCACCGGCGTCGGCATGGGCCACCGCCACCTGTCCGAGAATCGGCAGGGTGCGGTCGTTCTCGACCTCCCCCTGCGCATTCAGGATGCCGCAATGCCCGTGGTCGGTGTACTCGCAGCAGCAGACGTCGGTGATCACCGCCAGGTCGGGGTGTCGTGCCTTCAAGCGCCGGACCGCCCGGGCCACGATCCCGTCCGGAGCGAAGTTCTCCAGGCCGACGGGATCCTTGGCCGCCGGCAGCCCGAACAGCAGCACACCGCGGATCCCGGCCGCGACCAGCGCATCGCTTGCGGCGTCCAAGGCGCCATCGACCGACAGATGGTACACCCCGGGCATCGAGGAGATCTCCTGCCGGATATCCGCGCCATGGACGACAAAGAGTGGGGCGATCAGGTGACCGGGGGTCAACGTCGTCTCGCGGATCAGGGCACGCAGCGCGGCAGTTCGGCGCAGACGGCGGGGGCGATGCAGCAGAGTCACAGCCAGCTCTCCGGACGCGTCAGCGTCGGGCGTGAGGATGAAGCGTGATGGTGTACGCCGCGGGATCCACCAGGGCGTAGCTGGTCCCATCGGCGACCTGTTCGACCAGCGCCCGGTAGGTCCCGGCCCGGGCCAGATCCGGAATCCGGATCCGGACGATCTCGCCCGGACCAATGCTGCCGAGCAACAGCAGCCGGGTGCCATCCGTGCCCGGGGTCAGCGCCACCGTGTGGGGCGAGGACTCGACATCCCCCACCGGACCACCGGCGATCAGAACCAGCAGCGCGCCGTCGCTGTTGCGTGGCGTGTCGAGCACCAGCGCCAAGGTCCCCGCCTGCGGCCCCTGATCGCGACACCCGGCCGCCAGGGCGAGCACCAGCAGCAGGGCGATCCGCCGCCACCCCGCGCCGCTCACGGGCGCCAGACTCCCGGCACCGCGGGGATGGTCTGGCCGCTGCGATGCAGCCAGGCCAGATAGTCACCGATGTCGGTGATCCCGTTCCCGTTGCCTGCCGCGTCAAGATAGACACCCACCTCGGGGGAGAGCGCTGGACCGCCCGTCACGGCGCGCAGGACGGCCACCGGATCAATGGTGACGGCGGGCAGGAAACGCGCACGCAGATCGTAGGGTCGATCGACCTTGAGCGTTATGGCCGCCGTGGTCGCTGCTGTGTCTCCCAGCCAGCCGAGAAAAAGCATTCCCGTGGGCGGCGTGGCGGTCAGGGTCACCGTCGTTCCCTGGGGCAGGAAGGCGCCACCGCCGATCAGGTCGGGCTGGGAGGCCTGTACGGCCCCAGCCCCGGTGATCTGCACCCGGAGGCGATGGTCGACGCGGAAGTCGGCCCACAGCGTGTCGGGCGGGCCGTCCGGCACCACATAGTCCCGGTCCCGCGCCGCCCCGTCGCTCCACCCCACAAACTCGGCGCGCGACCGCCCATCGAGTGCCACCTGGACGGCATCGGCGCCAAGGGAGATGGTATCCCCGGGTGCCAGCACCTCGCGGTACTGGTGGACCCGCAGCGCATCGACCCGCACCATCGCAGTCGGGGCCCGGGAGGCGATCAGACTGGGTGCCCGCCGGAGGTATCTGAAGCGGATCCGGCCATCGGGCAGTGTGCTGATCCGGTCGATCCGCAGTTCCAGTGGGAGCCCATCCCAGCGCGTCGCGCTCGGTGCGGTGGCCAGCCCGAGCACGGTGCGGAGATGCGTGCCGGGCCATGGATCGCCGGCATCGCCGCGGTTGCGGGTCGCCCCGCGGGCCCCCAACTGGTCGAAACCGTCGGCCTGCAGCAGCACCACACCCTGTCGGGCGCCGGTATTCACCCGATTGATCTCCCAGCCCTCGCGGATCCGGGCGTCGTCGATCCGCCAGATCAGCAGCCCCGGCCCCTTCGGCCGAATGAACCCCAGGTCCATCATGGCGCTGTCGGGGGCCAGTGCCTGACGATTCTCCAGCAGCAGCCACTGCCCCGGATCGATCGACCGCGCCAGGTAGACGGTATCGCTCCGCTGGACCGGCCCGGCCACCACCTCGACTCCGGATCGCAGGGTATCGACCGTGACCCAGCCGAGTTGCATCAGGGTCCAGGCATCGAAGGAGGCGGGGGAGTTGGGCCGGGCATAGTTGCCGGCACCCATCAGCCCCCACTCACCGATGCCGCTGGAGGGGAAGAGGGCCTCGGTGTCGTAGAGGTCCGGCAACCCGAAGGCATGACCGGTCTCATGCGCCACGGTGCCCACCGGCATGATGTCCGATCCGGTGCAAGCGTTGTCGCCCCCGACGGCGCTCTGCAAGGTGTAGGCATTCACCCGGATGAACTCCCCCGGGCGGCCGGGTCGCGGCGACGCCGTCACCCAGGGCGCTCCCCCGGCCCAGCTCCCCACCCCGAAGCGATGTGACCAGAGTCCGGCGCCGCCACAGGCTCCATCCACGGTGGGGTGCAGGAAGATCACCAGGTCGACCACGCCGTCGTCGTCGCCGCTGTCGGGGATGCCGTCGGGGCCATCGTTGTCGAAGCCCCGCCAGCGGGTGGCGGCCCCCGAACCGGTGGAGAGCACCTGCAGCGCATCCTCCAGCAGGTCCCGCATCCGGTGGCGATCACGGACCGGACAGGGAGTCGCGACCCCGATCCCGTTACAGCCGTCGGTGTAGTAGGCCTCGGGACGCGGCAGCCGGACCCAGTCGAACACCTCCCCCTCGAGCAGCAAGGCGCCGCGCGACTGGGCCTGGTAGAACGAGGTCGCGCTCCAGCGCCGATCAACCGGGAAGGGCGAAAAGAGCAGATCGCGGTAGTCGGCGGCCGGAAAGGGGGTGCTGGCGTCCTGAAACAGCAGGGGGACCACGGCCACCCGCAGCCGCCCGGCCACCCGGGGGGCGGCCCCCCCGTTCAGGGCCTGCAGGGCGCCCATGGCAAGCAACTGGTCGCGGGCCGTCCGGACCCCTGCCACCCGCCCCTGCCAGCCGCTGCCGACGGGAAACTCGAAGCCCGGGGGCTCGTGCAGAGCCCGGGCCCCGCCCCATTGGGCGGTCGCCTGGGCTGTCGGGGCCATGAGCCCAGCCAGGACGACCCCCAGGCGCCACCACCTGCCGGGGGCAGATCCGGGTCGTTCTGCTTGTGCCGAGCTTTCCTGCGTCATTACCTTTCCCTGTTGGCTCGTCCCAGACGGGAACATGGGCACGCCGATTCCATCCGAGCAGAGGTGAGGGACGATGGCAGCCGAGACACTCCATACTCAGGTGGCACTGTTCGACAAGTGCCGTCAGTTCACCGAGGCGCGGCAGGTCCAGGCCGCCGGGCTCTACCCGTACTTCAAAGCAATCTCCGAGTCGGAAGATACCGTCGTCGTGATCGACGGGCAGAAGCGGATCATGCTCGGGTCGAACAACTACCTGGGACTGACGCATCACCCCAAGGTGCTGGAGGCCGCCACGGCGGCGCTCAAGCGCTACGGCTCGGGCTGCACTGGGTCCCGGTTGCTCAACGGCACCCTCGACCTGCACCTCCAGCTCGAACAGATCATCGCGGACCTGCTGGGCAAAGAATCCTGCATGGTCTTTTCGACCGGCTACGGCGCCAACCTGGGCATGGTCTCGGGCCTGATCGGCAAGGGCGAGACGGTCTATCTCGACAAGCTCGATCACGCCTGCATCGTCGACGGCGCCAAGCTCTCCTACGGCGAGACCAAGCGGTTCCGCCACGGCGACCTCGAGCAGCTCACCCGCCTGCTGGAGTCGAACACCACCGGCAAGGGGTCGATGATCGTGGTCGACGGGGTCTACTCGATGGAAGGCGATATCGCCGACATCCCCACCCTGGTCAAGATCGCCAAGCAGTTCGGCGCCGCCCTCGCCGTCGACGATGCCCACTCCCTCGGTGTGCTCGGGCCCCGCGGCAACGGCACCGGACCCCACTTCGGCCTGCAGGCGGAGATCGACCTGGTCGCCGGTACCTTCTCCAAGTCGCTGGCGTCGGTCGGCGGCTTCGTGGCCGGCGACGAGTCGGTCATTCACTACCTGAAACACTTCTCCCGGCCGTTCATCTTCACCGCCTCGCTGCCCCCGGCCAACACGGCCGGCGTGATCGCCGCCTTCGGTGTGATGGAGGAGGAGACCTGGCGTCGCGACGCCGTGTGGGCCAACGCCAAGCGCCTCCAGGAAGGGTTCCGCTCGCTCGGCTTTGACATCGGTCCGACCGAGACCCCGATTGTGCCGGTGCTGATCGGCGGCCTCGACACCACCTTCGTCTTCTGGCGCAAGCTCTACGACGCCGGGGTCTTCACCAACCCGGTGGCACCGCCTGCCGTGCCTGCCGACCAGTGCCGCCTGCGCACCAGCGTCATGGCCACCCACACCGACGCGCAGATCGATCAGGCGCTTGAGGCCTTCGCCACGATCGGCAAGGAGCTCGGCGTCATCTGAGCGGGTCCGTCACGATCCGGCCAGTCCGTTCGCCCAAGGAACTGGCCGCCTTCATCGACCTCCCCTACCGGCTCCACCGGACGCTGCCGAACTGGGTGCCGCCCTTCAAGGCCGAGGTCCGCAAGCTGCTCGACCGGCAGCACAACCCGTTCTTCCAGCACGGCGCCGCAGAGTACTTCCTCGCCGAGCGTGACGGCGCCGTCGTCGGACGGATTGCCGCGATCCGCAACGACCTGCACAATCAGCTCCATCAGGACCGGGTCGCCTTCTTCGGCTTCTACGAGTCGATCAACGATTTCCGGGTCACCCAGGCCCTCTGCGATGCGGCGGCGGCTTGGGGCCGCGAGCAGGGCTTCGACACCCTCCGCGGGCCGATGTCCTTTTCGGTGAACGATGAGTGCGGTCTGCTGGTCGACGGGTTCGACACGCCGAACACGCTGATGATGCCGCACAACCCGCCCTGGTACCTGACGCTGCTCGAGACCGCCGGGTTCACCAAGGCCAAGGATCTGGTCTGCCTGCAGGGCGGCTCCCCCGACGGACCGCTGACGCCGCCGGAGCGCAACGCCCGCGCCGTCGAGATGCTGAAGAAGCGGTACGGCATCACCATCCGCTCGCTCGACACCCGACGCTTTACCCAGGAAGTCGAACTGGTCAAGCAGCTCTACAACCGGTGCTGGGAAGCGAACTGGGGCTATGTCCCCATGACCGACGCCGAGATCGACGTGCTGGCCGCGGGGTTCCGTCCCGTGGTGATTCCCGAGATCGTGCCCTTCATCGAGAAGGACGGCGAGGCCATCGGTTTCGGACTCGCCCTGCCGGACCTCAACGAGTTCCTGCATGGCAACCGCTCCGGCGCCATGTTCCCGGCCGCCCTGACCATGCTGATCAAGCTCAAGCTGAAGCGGGCAACGCGGGCCCGCGTCCTGCTGCTGGGCGTGGTCCCCGAATGGCGCGGCAAGGGCATCGACGCGGTGCTGATCCACGAGATCTGGCGCCAGGCCGGCCTCCAGGGCATCGGCTGGGGCGAAGCGGGTTGGCTCCTGGAAGACAACGACGCCATCATCCTCGGCCTGACCAAGGCCGGATTCTCCTCGCCCTACAAGACCTACCGCATTCTCGACCGCCCGCTATGAAGGTGCTGGTCACCGGCGCAACCGGCTTTGTCGGGGGCCATCTGGTCGACCAGCTCCTGGCCCGCGGCGATGCAGTAACCGCGCTGGTCCGCTCGCCGGACAAGGCGCGTCGCCTGGCCGACCTCGGTGTCCGGCTGATCCAGGGATCGTTGGAGAATCCCCAGGCCCTGGCCGATGCCGTGGCCGGGCAGGACGTGGTCTATCACAGCGCGGCGCTGACCGGCGCGATCGATGAAGCCGAATTCCTGCGCGCCAATCGCGACGGGACGGAGGGACTGGCCCGCGCCGCCGCGGCGCTGACCACCCCGCCGCGCCTGGTGCTGGTCTCCTCGATGGCGGCGGGCGGCCCGGCCCAACGGGGCGTCCCCAAAGTGAGTGACGACGCCGACTCGCCGGTGACCATGTACGGCCGCAGCAAGCTGGCCGGCGAAACGGTGCTCCGCCCCCTGCCGCTCCCCTGGACCATCGTCCGCCCGCCGACCGTGTACGGCCCGCGCGACCGCGACAACCTGCTGACCATCTACAAGGCCGCCCGCCTCGGGCTGGCACCCGTCTTCGGCGACGGCACCAGCGAGGTGTCGGTCATTCATGTCAGCGACCTCGCGGCGGCCATCATCGCGGCCGGGACCGGTGACGCACTGCTCGGGAAGGTCTGGTACGTCAATCATCCCGAAGTGCTCACCATGGCGGACATGGTGCGCGGCATCGGCACCTCGATCGGACGGAATGTCCGTCTCATCCGGCTGCCGGAGGGCGTGACCCGACCGATTCTCGGGATGACGGGCTGGTGGGCCGAGACCTTCCGACGCCAGACCATCCTTCGGGCCGACAAGGCCAACGAGTTCTACCAGGACGCCTGGACGGCGGACCCGACCCCGTTCATGACGGCGACGGGCTGGCATCCCGCGTTCGACTTCGTCACCGGCAGCCGGGAGACGGCAGCCTGGTACCGGGAGGCGGGCTGGCTCTGAGCCGCCGACCCTGGCGCCTGGTGGATCTCGCCATGGCGGGGTACGGGGTCATCGTCGTGCTGGTCAGCCTGCCCCGCTTCGCGACCCCGTCCATCCGCTGGGTCGCCCTCGCCCATGCACTGCTGCCGTTGCTCGCCTGGTTGTCGACCCGCACCAGTGCGACAACCGCTGGACGGCTGCTGCGCGGTGTCTGGCCCGTCCTGCTGCTGACCGGCCTCTACTCGGCGATTGACGTCTTCAACGCGGGTGGCGTGACCATTCACGATCCGTGGCTGCTGCGCATCGAGGAGATGCTCTTCGGCGGTCAGCCGGCCCGCGACTGGTGGCGCCAGGCACCGAGTGTCTTCTGGTCGACGCTGCTCCACGGCGTCTACTTCTCGTACTACCTCATCATCCCGTTGCCCATCATCGTGTTCCTGATGCAGCGGCGTGCGGCGGCCATCGACGCCTATCTCGACGCCCTCATTCCGACCTTCCTGCTCTGCTATCTCTGCTACCTGCTGCTGCCGGTGGCCGGGCCGTACTATGTGTTCGAGCGACCTGACGCCGCCTTCCTCGCCAACCCGGCCGCGGAGGCTGTGTACCGGATGCTCAGTGTGGGATCCTCGTACGGGGCGGCGTTCCCCTCATCGCATGTGGCGGCGACGGTCGCGGCGACGATCGGTGCGTGGCAGGGCTCACGGCGCCTGGGGATGCTGCTGGCGATTCCGACGCTGCTGCTGGCCGTCGGCGTGGTGTACTGCCAGATGCACTACGCCGTCGACGCCATCGCGGGCGTCCTGCTGGGGAGTGTGGTCCCACTGCTGGCCCACCGGATACGCCACGGGGCGAGCCAGCATCGCTGACCCGCCCCGTGTGATCGTGCGCGCCTGAAGCTCAGGGCTGGACGATGATCACGCCCCGCATGCCCGTCGCCACGTGGGGCAGGCAGAGGATACGGTACTCACCGGCCGGTGCGTTCGCGAAGGAGACGGTGACGCTGCTCCCCTCGGGAATCATCGCGGTGCTGAGGTCGTCAGCCCGATCCGGGATACCGGCGTTGATCGCTTCAGCGGACCCGGGAGGGATGCTGTCGGCGATGAACACGATGTTGTGAAGACCACCGGAAATGTTCTTGAACTCCACCGACTCACCCGACTTGATCGTCAGGCTCACCGGATCGAACCGCGAATCGACCATCTCGACGACATGAGTCGCCCCGGCCGGCGCCGCGCCGCTCATCGCGCCACCATCGGCGGGCGGCGGATTCGTCGAACCACCATCAGAGGATTTGCCGCCACATGCCGCGAGCACGAGGGCCGCAGTCAGCAGTGCAGTAACGCGCATCGGATCGTCTGCCCTATCCCTGGTTTTGAGTTCACGGTAGCTGCCCCCCGGCAGTACCGGCCATCGACCACCAGTAGACCGACAGCACCCCAAGATAGCGAAATGGAACCCGGTCGTGCTAGGGGTCCCGGATTCCAGGGAGTTGGCTGCCACCCGCCCGGTCGCTACTTTGCGTCGCTTTCTGCTCCCCTGCCCCCTCCCTGACCCCGGATTCCGACCGCCAGATGTCGTCACCGCCTCCCTGCCGAGCCATGGGCCGCCACTGCCGGGCCCTCGACCTGACCATGCGGGTGGCCGCCATTGAGGGCAACGAGGACCACGACGCGACCTGGTTCTACGGGCATATCGAGCGGATCGACTTCCACCGGCAGTTCACCGACGACGGGGAATACTGGTGCGAAGCCACCGTCCACGTCCCCTGCCGGCACCTGAAGGTGGGCCAGGACGGCCAGACGGCACGCTGTGCCGCCCACGGCTTCACCGGGCGCCCGCCGGTACCCCGGCGGACCGCAGCCCGTCGGCGACTGGGCCGGGACCGGTTCATCCTGGTGGACCGGGGCCGGCTGGTCCGGCGGCACCTGCCGCCTCCCCCGCCACCGCCACGGCAGCTACCGGTGGTCGAGTCCGCCAACCCCTGTGCCACCGCCCCCTGTCACACCTCTGATGGCACCCGCAAGGCCGCCTGCTGCCGGGATATCCACGTCGATCTCCGCTGCAGCCCCCGCCAGACCATGCTGGAGGCCAGACTGCGGCACCGGAAGTCCCCCTACCTCTGCAAGGTGACCCGGGACGCCAGCGACCAGGACCTGGTCAACGCCGAGATCATCTCGGCCTGCGGCTACTTGGGGGACGACGGCATCCATTGCGATCTTCACGGCCGGGTCCGGGCTGACGGACGCCCCGCCAAGCCGCTGCTCTGCTCGGCGTGGCCCGAGAGCCGGGAGGGACTCCACCCGGGATGTGTCTTCCAGAAACGTCGCCGCCGGTAGACCTTTCCTGGGGGTGTGCGGGGCGGCGCTGGTGATGCGTCTCCCCCCATGGACCCGAGCTGCAAGGAGCCCAGGCGCATGGCCTTCGATCTCGACGGACTCTATCGTTCCACTTACGACGCGGTCGTGCGGTTCCTGTACCGGAAGGTCTGGGACGCCGACCGGGCCGAAGATCTGGCGCAGGAGGTGTTCCTGCGCGCCATGGCCCACCAGCCCGAGAAGCCCCGCTCCTGGGTCTTTGCCGTGGCGGCCAACATCGCCCGGGACGAGGCCCGCACCGCCATCCGGCGGCGGCGCCACTTGGTGCTGATGACGCATGACCCGGCGGTGGCTCCCGCCGAGACACCGGACATCGAGGAGGAGCTGATCCGCGAGGAGCGCGAGGCGGAAGTCCGCCGCGCCCTGGCGACCCTCTCGCCACGGGATCGCGAGGTGCTGCTCCTGTGGGATGCCGGACTCACCTACCCCGAAATCGCCGAACAGACCGGACTGGCGCTTGGCGCCGTCGGAACCACACTGGCGCGGGCCCGCAAGCGGCTCGTCCACGCCCACGACCAGATCGAACAGCAGCGGGAGGAGCGTCATGCGGCCGCATCTACCTGAGGAAGAGCTGCACGCCTACTGCGACGGCGCGCTGTCGCCGGAACAACGGGCCGAGGCGGCCCAGCACTTCCTCCAGTGCCTGATCTGCCGGGCGGCCCATGCCGACGTGGTCGCCCTGCGGGAGCGGACAGCGGAACTCCTCGCGGCGGCATCACCGCGGGTGGTGGCCCGACCGGTTCCTGCCCCCGTGCCTGCTGCCTCCCCCTGGCGACGTCGGGGACCGCTGGTTGCTGCGGCCATCGCCTCCGTCCTCGGCACGGCCACGCTGGTGGACATGCTGCGGGATCAGGGTGGCGCTGCGCCCCAGGACTGGCGCCAGGCCGCGACAATCCCGGCCATCTTCCGGCATCGCCCGGCGGGGAACCCGATGGCATCGCCACACGATGTCTGGTCGACCACCGACCGCAGTCTGGCCATCGTCGCCACCTTCCAGCCCGCCCCCACCACCACCGGCCAGCCCACGGCCCCGCGACCGGCGCCGCTGCAACTGCGGACTGCTCCCAGTGACCCGGTCATCGAACCGGACGCGGCCGCCGGATGGGTGGCACTCGATCCCAACCGCGTCGCCACGACCGACTTTGGCGTCCACGTGGACGGCGCCAACCTGGCGCTGGTCGGCCTGCATCATCTCCCGTCCACCAGCGGTGCCAGGGCCAGTGTACTCGCGCGGTATCAGTCGCCGGGTGGCCACACCATCTGGGTGGCGGAGGGCGAGGAGGACGAGATGGAGCATGTGCAGGAGCTGCTTGAGCGCAACGGGCTGACGCTGTCGGTTACCCGCCGGACCCGTCCCGACTACCTGGTCACCGAGGCGGGCACCGAGCGGACCATCCGGCATGCGCTGGTGGCGGGGTTCCTGGGCCAGGACTCACTGAACGTGCTGGTGGAGCGGTTGGGGATGGGGAATTGAGGAAGGCGGCAACGCTGCCGCGCCGCGCGGCTGAAGTCGCGCAGCAGACGGGACGCTCCGAGCCTCTGGTCGATCATATTGGCGGGATTGTACTGGTACTATCTGGCCGCGAAGCGACCGATCACATCTGCCCGCGACGCCGCTCCCGACGGTGGATGACCACTGAGTAGACGCCAAGCGTTGCCATGAGACCGGTGAAGGCCATCACCCACGCACTGCCTCTCAGCGACTCACCAAACGCCCCGAGCAGGACCCCGCTGGCGAGTATTGTCAGAGCCCCTGCGAGTCCTGTCGCGTGCAACCAGGCCGCTTCGCGGGATCGCGCCGACAGTATGGTCCGGAGGAACAGCAGGAGACCTCCAACCACCAAGCCCCACCCCAGAAGCTTCACGTCGTCACCAGAATCCTGGACCGAGGCATAGGAATCGGCGCACCAGTCCAGCGCAGGAAGCGCAGCAGGTGAGCGGCAAGCCAGTGGCCAACGGGACCAATGGCAAGGACGACGACCAGCACCAGGGTCAGTGAGGCTTGGATCGCATTCGCGAGCAGCCAATCAGCCAAGGGCCCATCCGCCTTCATCGAATAGACCAGCGGTGCGACGATACAGAACACTCCCACCCTCACCACCAGGCTCGTCGGAGTCAGCGGCAGGCCTTCCGCGCCGGCAGCGGCAAGGAACAGTCCGACCACAAACCCCATGGCGACCAGTGGCACGGCGGATTTCAGCATCGCGTCGGCCAGCCAGCCTGGTTGGATCTCCAGAGACAGGATGGTGTGCAGGATCAGGAAAATCCCGCCCAGGAACAGACAGAAGAGTGCTCCGAGCGCCAGCGCCAGAGCACCGGCGGGGAGAATGACTCGCCTCACAGGGTCGTGCATGGCGGGACCAACTTCCCAGGTGACGGACGCCGAGTGAACACCACCTGCACCCGCCATTGCGACAGCAGCGCCACCACTGCGACCAGCGCAGCGACAAGGATCGCTCCGGTTGCAATGTCCGACGCCTTCGGCAGCACCATGGCCATGACACCGAGAAAGGCGGGCAGCACAGCCAGGAGGGCGATGCCATGCCGACCGTCCCGCCGGGCGGCCACTCCGATGAAGATCGAATGGCTGACCGCCACCAATCCGAGAATGACATGGCCCCAAACACGAAGGGATGGTGCGGTGAGCACCATCCCGTAGCTGAACACCAGTCCGAAGGCGACTGCGCTCATGACCAGAGCGAGTCGCCGCCGCATCAGTGCGCCGCCTCCCGTTGGAGCGTGATCATCGCCCGGACCGGCGAGACCATCGGGTAGGTCTTGGCAAACCAGCCGTAGGCCACCAGGAACAGGCCCACGAAGGCCAGCGTGGGTGCCAGTTCGGGCAGACCGAAGTGGGGCCCGTTCTCGTGCGAGATCGACGGGATCACCAGCAGGTAGCGCTCGAGCCAGAGCGAGGCCAGCGAGATGCCGGCGAACAGCGTCATGGTGAAGGGCGTCTTCTTGGCGCCGACGCTGAGCAGGCCGGTGAACGGGATCAGGAAGACTCCCACGAACACCGCGGCACCGATCGGGCGCCACTCACCCCAGAGCCGGGTGAAGACGAAGCCCGTCTCTTCCGGCAGGTTGCCGTACCAGATCACCAGGAACTGGGCCCACAGCAGGTACATCCAGAATACGGTGAACCCGAAGCAGAGCTTGCCCTGGTCGTGGCGCTGCTTCTCGGAGATGTACTCGCCGATCCCCACGGCCTTGCGGGCATAGAGGATGTTCAGCGCCAGCAGCATGTTGCCGGCGAGGAAGGCCCCCATGAAGTACCAGCCACCGAGCAGGTTGGAGAACCAGTGCGGCTGGAGCGCCATGATCCCGTCGAAGGCCACCGCCGTCATGGCGAGGGCGTAGATGACGGCGAAGATCGGGGCGAGCCGGTAGATGCGGGTGTGGTTGGCCTGGGCGTCGTAGCCCTTGAGCATCCGGTCGAACATGGCCTGACGCGCCCCGCTGACCTTGTCCCGGCTCAGGGCCATGTCCGGCAGCATGTCGGCCTTGATGAGCTTGAAACCGACCCAGGTCATGGCACCGAGTGCAATGGCGAGACGGGCCGCCATCCAGCCGTGCGACAGCCAGAGCGCCTTGCCGTGCCCGAGCCCGTGCAGTTCCTCGCTCATGTGGCCGTAGATGTGATCGTAGCCGACCGTGAAGATCAGCACGAACCCGATCAGGATCACCGGCACGAAGGCGGCCGCCGCCTGCGAGAGGCGGAGCACCAGGCCCGACCACCGGGCATTGGCGATCTTGTGGACCGCCGTGATGACGATGGAGCCGAAGGTGAGTCCGGTGAAGAAGACCCAGTTGACGTGGAACGCCTGCCAGGTCCGTTCGGACTGCGCGCCGAACAGCGAGACGGCCAGCAGCACCAGACCCACGGCAGCGAGTGCGCCGCCGATCATGGTGAAGCGGGAGTAGTCCGCCCGGACGCTCTTCTCGGCGATGATCTCCTGCACACCGGCCAGGTTGGCGGCCATCAGTTCCCCCCCGCGGCCGCACCGGCCGCGTTGCGCTGCAGTTCCCGCACATAGTCCACGACGAGCCAGCGCTCATCGATCCGGACGATCTTGTCACCGTACCGCGGCATGTTCGCCCGGCCATAGCGGATCAGGGAGTAGATGGTCCCGTCATCCAGTGCGATGGCCTTGGGTGTCACGATGCTGGGCGCACCGACGTGTGGCGCCACCGGCCCCTCACCCGCCCCGGTCGCCCCGTGGCACAGCGCGCAGTAGATCTGGTATACCTCGGCGCCGCTCCGCGCAGCCGGACCCGACGGCGTAGTCGGCCGGGTCACCGTCTTGGCGTAGAGCGTATCGAAGCCGTACTGCGGGAAGGTCGGATCCGACGGATTGCCGCGCTGCCAGTTCGCCTCACCGCCGCCCACCGGCACGACGCCCGGCGGGGTCGTGCGGGGAATGTCGGCCCGCTGGTAGGGGTGGACGGCCTTGGACACGATCATGTGGTCGAACCACGGAATCACGTGCATCAGGTCGTCCGGCGAGGGGACGTCGTTGTACCAGGTGTGGCAGCCGCCGACCCCGAGCAGCATCGCGGCCAAGAGCAGTCTACGCATCGCGGGACACCTCCACCGACCCATGCCGGGTGAAGAGCTGCTCCACTGCGCCCGCCTGATCGGTCCCGCAGGGGACGAAGACGCCGATCCGGTCATCGGAGAACCGTGGATGATACGGCCGCCCCGCCAGGGACTTCCGCATCGAGAGGATGAAAATCGCGGCCACCGAGAACAGGGAGCCGAAGAGAATCGTGAGTTCGAAGCCGATCACGACGAAGGCCGGAATCGCCGCGATGGGCTTGCCACCGACCAGCAGCGGCCAGTCGCGCGACATCCAGATGGCCAAGCCGAAGCCGGCAGCGCATCCCAGGAAACCACCCACCAGCGTGAACCAGCGGACATGCGAGATCGGATCGCCGATCGCCGCTTCCAGTTCGTGGTTCGGCGCCGCGGAGTAGACGGTGAGGTCCGCGTGTCCGGTGGCCTTCAGCTCCCGGATGGCATCGCAGGCGCCGTCGATGTGCTCGAAATGTCCCAGCACCCCCGGGACGGAGAGAGCCGCGCCCATCAGTGCGTCCCTCCATGGGCCTGCCGCGTCGGCATCGGGATCATTTCCTTGATCTCCTGAATCGCGACGATGGGGAAGTTCTTGTAGAACAGCGTGAACCAGAGGCCGAACCAGCCGAAGGAGCCCGCCAGGATCCCCCAGTCCGCCCAGGTCGGATTGAGGCCGCCCCAGGCGTAGGGGAGGTAGTCATTCATCAGCGACGACACGACGATCACGTAGCGCTCGAACCACATCCCGATGTTGATGAAGATCGAGATGACGAAGAGCGCGATGGCGTGCGTCCGGATCTTCTTGAACCAGAGGAGCTGCGACACGAAGGCGTTGCAGATGATCATCGACCAGCCCGCCCACCAGTTCGGACCGAAGGCCCGCCGCCAGAAGGTCTCCTGCTCGAAGGTGCTCCCCGAATACCAGGCGACGAAGTACTCCATCGCGTAGGCGTAGAAGAGGATCGACCCGGTGAACAGGGTGAGCTTGGACAGGTTGTCCAGATGATAGTCGGTGATCATGTGCTCGACCCGGATCGCCTTGCGCAGCGGGATGATCAGGGTGAACACCATGCCGATGCCCGAGTAGATCGCGCCGGCCACGAAGTAGGGCGCGAAGATGGTCCCGTGCCAGCCCGGCACGATGGACACGGCGAAGTCCCAGGAGACGACCGAGTGGACCGAGAGCACCAGCGGCGTCGCCAGGGCGGCCAGGTACAGATAGGCCCTGGTGTAGTGCCGCCACTGCGAGTCGGCACCCGTCCAGCCCAGCGAGAGCATGCCGTAGAGCTTCTTGCGCCAGCCGCTGACGTTGTCGCGCAGCACCGCCACGTCAGGCACCAGCCCGACCATGAGGAAGGTCGAGGAGACCGTGAGGTAGGTCGAGATCGCGAAGACGTCCCAGAGCAGCGGCGACTTGAAGTTCGGCCACAGGAAGCGCTGGTTCGGATAGGGGATCAGCCAGTAGAAGACCCACTGCCGCCCGATGTGGATGATCGGGAAGAGCGCCGCCGTCATGACGGCGAACACCGTCATGGCCTCGGTCGACCGGTAGACGGCGGTGCGCCAGGGCGAGCGGAACAGGAACAGAATGGCCGAGATCAGCGTCCCGGCGTGACCGATGCCGACCCAGAAGACGAAGGTGGTGATGTAGACCGACCACATGATCGGCGGGGTGTAGCCCGCCAGTCCGAGGCCTTCCTTCAGCAGCAGGGCCAGGATGATGAAGAGCACCCCGGTGAGCAGCGCCATCGAGCCGGCCAGCAGGTAGTACCCCCGCGTCGGCTTCTCGAGGATGCCCGCCAGTACGTCCGCGGTAACCTCCGCGTGCGTCTGGGTCGGGATGGACGGGTCGTGGTCGTGGATCACGGCGCTCATCTCAGTGCCCTCCCCCGTGCGCGTGCTCATCGACCACCGGCTCCTGATGCACCACCTTGGCCAGGTAGGTCACCGCCGAGCGGACGTTGATCTCCTCGAGCATGTGATAGCCGCGCGGATCCTGCTTCATCTTCACCACCCGGGACTCGGGGTCGTTGACATCGCCGAAGACCATCGCGCCCGTGCCGCAGGCCTGCACGCAGGCCGGCACCACGTCACCGTCGCGCAGCGGACGATCCTCCAGCCGCGCCACATGCTGGGCGTGGCGGATCCGCTGAACGCAGAAGGTGCACTTCTCCATGACCCCGCGCGCCCGCACCGTCACCTCGGGATTGAGCTGCAGGTGAAGCGGCTCGGGCCAGGCCTTCTCGTTGTACTTGTACCAGTTGAAGTACCGGACCTTGAACGGGCAGTTGTTGCTGCAGTAGCGGGTACCGACGCAGCGGTTGTAGACCTGGCCGTTCAGACCATCCGGCGTGTGATAGGCGGCGTAGACCGGGCAGACCGGCTCGCACGGCGCGTTGTCGCAGTGCTGGCACATGACCGGCGCGAAGCGGGC
>CAYQXR010000029.1:0-31687 GCA_964421625.1 uncultured Gemmatimonadaceae bacterium
CTGAAGAATCAAGGGTGTTGCACTGATGCCTTGAGTCTACAGCGGCTTCAGCCGCGAACGGGCGTGAGACTCCCCACCCATTGGGATGTCGCGCGGCAAGCGGGATTGTCCCCGCAGATCCGCCGCCGCGAGCTCGCGTGGGGCGTTGCGACCCGGCCCTGACCGGGGGTACTCTTTGGGGTGTCCCGGGGTCCGGGGGCGCCATCCCACAGAGTCGAGACCACCGCCTGGAGGGGACCATGGAGGGTCGGAACAATGCCATTGAGTCATGGGATCAACAGGGACTGGAGCACCTCTACCAGCTTCACCAGTCGATCCTGGCTGGCTCGGATGCGGACACTGGCAATGTTTTCGCGACGATGGTGAGGCAACCACTGATCGGCTATCTCACCAGGAGGCGTTCCGGTCGGATCGCAGAGTTGGGGCTGTCAGATGCCATCGTCGACGCAGTAGACGATACGATCATGCAGTATCTTGCCAATCCCGGACAGGCCCGCGCTCGCGATGGCAGGAAGCTCTGGGCACACCTGACCCAGTCTGCTTGGCGCGACTTGACTGACGAATTCCGGAAGGCCACTCGATACTCCAGGAAGGTCGCTACTCACGTGGAGAGCACGGCGTACCTGGTTCAGGAGAAGCTGCGCCTGGAGATCGATGCGCTCCGGAGTACATCAGAGCCGGATGCGCGCAGTGAACTCGCTGAGCGTCTCGGGGAGGCATGGGAGGAGTTCAGGGAGAGGCTGGATGCGCCGGAACGACAGGCGGCAGATTTGTGGCACGACGGGGTGCGTTCGACGGGGGAGTACGCGGCTGTGCTCGGAGTGACCCACCTTCCTGGCAAGAAGCGGTTCCTGGCAGTAAAGCAATGGAAAGATCGAATCACCAAGCGATGGGAGCGCTGGTGCAAGGCTCATGGACTGCTCAGATAGCCATCCCGCGCCGGATGTCGAACTTCCTGAGTTCGACGCGAAGATACCTATAGAGGAAGGTCATCAAGCGTGAGGGCGAGCAGAGCATAGATTGGGGGATGTGGCATGAGTCAGCAGGCCGAGCGTTGGGTGGGACGGGCCATTGCCGTGGCGGCGCTGATCATCGCGGTGGCCTATGCTTGGCAGGTCATCAGGTCCAAGTCGGAGCGGGATCCTGAGGTGACGTGGGAGCAAGTTCCTGCCGTGTACATTGAGGGCTGGGAGGCCCTTCGGGGGTATGGGTCCTGGGTTGGCGACAGTACGGCCCCGGTGACTATCGTGGAGTTCAGCGATTTCGAATGTCCGTTCTGTCGCCGGTTCAGCGAACTCTACCACGAGGTCGCCGCAGAGCTGCCGGGTCAGGCCGCCCTGCTGTACGTTCACCATCCGCTCGCGAGCCACCGCTTCGCGCGCCCAGCCGTCATTGCTTCGGAATGTGCCGGCGACCAGGGTCGTTTCGCGGCCATGCATGACGCACTGTTTGCGGCCCCAGACTCCTTCGGGCTGAAGGAATGGCGGAGCTACGCGACGGAAGCCCAGGTCCCGGATCTGGCTGCTTTCGATGCCTGCGTCAAAGGCTCGACGGGCCTGCCAGCCCGGGTGAGCCGGGGCATTGCGTTCGCACCGCAGGTGCCGGTGTCCGGTACGCCGACCGTCCTGTTGAATGGGTGGCGGCTTCCGGCCGGGCCGTATGACTCCCTGGCGGCATGGGTCCAGCGGGTGAAGGCAGGTGAAAAGCTCGTCGTGTGGGTCCCGCCCACCCAGGTCCAGGTCCGACGAGGTCGGTAGTAATGACAGTACTCAGGAGGCTGGCTCGGTACTGCCGAATGAACAACCACGGCGGCATCCGTGGCCGTAGGAGTAGTATGTGGCGCTCTGCCGGGAGGGGCCACAGAATGACAGACATCTTGGTGCAACGAACGTGACCCAGGAGGTAGCGATGACGCAGGAACGGTGGCGGATGGTGCAGGGGACGTCGGTGCTGGTGGCCGCCTTGGTGCTGCAGGCCTCCCCGGGGGAGGCGAGGGTGATGAGGGTGGTGCCGTCGTGCGGGGTCTGTACGACGGAGTGGGAGTGCCCTACTGAGGCAAGGGCGGACGAGCTTTGCGAGGAACTCTGCTATGGCTCCGAGGCAATCCACCCGCACGTCTGCGACGATGAGCAGTACGGGTGTGAGCCGGGACAGACGTGGATCAACAACTGGTGGTGCGACGTCGATTAGGCGGGTGGATCGAGTCCGAGAAGACCAAGTTCCCGCTTCTCGGACTCGGGCCACTCGCGTGTATACACGAGAGCGAACACACTATGCACTATGGCAATGTCATTGGCTTGTTGGCGTGTGGTTCGATTCTCGCGAGCGCAACGCTGTCTGCGTTAGTGAATCCACTCCCAGCTCAGGAGATCCGCACAGTCTCCCTGAAGCCCCCGACCGCGTCACTGCGGGAGGTCTTCGTCAATATCGGCAGCATCCGCGAGCTGGCGGATGGCCGTGTGCTCATTGCCGATGCGCAGGCTCGGCGATTTGTGGTGGCGGACTTTGCCCGCAACCGGGTGGAGGATCTTCCCCTCGTGACCAAGACCGGAGAGCGTCCGGTCCAGTTCGGATTGCATGTGGAGACCCTGGGCGGGGACTCCTCCCTGATCTCGGCAGCGATAGTCGGGTGGCACGGGATTCTGGAGGGGACCCGCCTGGTCGGGACCGTGACGGATGCACGCCGTCAGATACCCGGCGCCAGTTTCTTCTGGCCTGTCGACCGGGCCGGATACTACCTCACGACCAACCAGGCGACTCCATGGGCAGGGCCGACCCACTTGCCCAGTTCAGTTGGCTATCTGCTCCGGTTTCCGCTGTTCGCCGACAGCCCGGCTGACACGCTGACGGCGATGCTCATGTCAAGGGTACTGAAGGTCGACGATGCCCTTGGTACTCGTGTCGATCCATATCGTGTGGAAGATCGAGCGACAATAGCACCAGATGGATGGGTGGTCGTAGTCCGGATCTCCCCGTACCGAGTCGATTGGTGGAATCAGGCCACCGGGTGGCGCCTTGGCGAGCCCGTCACAGTGCCTGTCGTGCCGCTGGTGGGGGCCGAGCTGGCGGCCAAAAAGGAGCGACCTGTGACGCGCGATCCACGGTGGGCCCACGAGTATCCGACAACAGTTCCCCGGTTCTCTACGCGTGGGACGCTCCCGAACAACACTCGCCATTCGGCTCATATCCTCGCGACACAGGACAGCCTGGTGCTGGTGCGGATCACGCCGACGCTGACCTATCCGGGTACCCGGTACGACGTGATCGACCGCCAGGGGGTGCTGCGCCACACGCTGGTGCTGCCGGTCGATGAGCGGATCGTGGGCTTCGGCACGGGGACCGTGTACGTGGTGCAGCGAAACAGCAAGGGTGAGGAGCGCCTGCGGCGGCATCCGTGGCCGTAGGAGTAGTTAGTGGCGCTCTGCCGGGAGGGGCCACAGAATGACAGACATCCCGGTGCAACGAACGTGACCCAGGAGGTAGCGATGACGCGGGAACGGTGGCGGATGGTGCAGGGTACGGCGGTGCTGGTGGCCGCTCTGGTGCTGCAGGCCTCCCCGGGGGAGGCCAGGATGGTGACGGTGGCGCCCGCGTGTGGGGTGTGTTCCGTTCTCTACTTCTGCCCTACCGAGGAAACGGCGGATATCTGGTGTGACGACCTGTGCCACGGGATGGTGGCCGTCCGGCCCCATGTCTGTGATGACAACCAGTACGGGTGCGAGCCGGGACAGTATTGGACCACCAATTGGTGGTGCGTTGAGTCGTAGTCCCCTACTTGGCGATCCCGGGGGGCGCTGCGTGTCCGCTCCCCGGGCCCCAAGGTGTGTACTGAGACAGTCCAGTGCACGATCTGATATACCCCACGGAGTGGGCCAACTGCGGAGAGGACACATGATTCATGGTTGGAGCGGTGGCTTCGGTGTGGCGAGACTGGGACGGTCTCTCATGCTTTCGTCGGTCCTGCTGGTCGCGATGGCCGGGAGCCTCGCGGGTCAGGAGATCCCCACAGTCACCCTGAAGCCGCCGACCGCCTCCCTGCGCGAGGCCTTCACTCGAATCAGGAGTGTTCGTGAGTTGGGGGATGGTCGGGTGCTGATCAGTGATCCCAGTGCTCGGCGAGTGGTGGTGGCCGATCTGGACAAGAATCAGGTCCGGAACGAGGTCCGTCGAGGGACCAGGCCAGAGGAGGTTCCCCCAGGAGTGAGTCCCACAATCTCGGCGCTTCAGGGGGATTCCACTCTGTTGTTTGATACCGTACGCCGCTGGTTGGGGATACTGGACGGGGTCCGATTGGTGGCGACACCCGGGTCGCCGTTCCTCGGGTACTCGGCATCGATGATTCCGGACCGACTTGGGCATACTTTGTTGGAGATCGGATCCATTGGTCTCAACCTGCAGCCCACGCGGCTCCCCGACACGCTCGTTGTACTCGTGCGGGTCCCCCTGCTGGCTGGTCGTACGGTCGATTCCCTGACGACCCTGCGTATGTCACGAGCTTCCAAGCCCTCCGATCCTCCAGGGACTCCCCTCGATCCGTTCAGAGTATCTGAGCGCGCAACCATCGCGCCGGACGGCTGGATAGCAGTGGTTCGGGTGGCCCCGTACCGGATCGACTGGTGGAGCCCGACCAATGGATGGCACATGGGCAACCCCATCGCCGTCCCTGCGGTGCCGTTGGTTGGGGCCGAGTTGGCGGCCAAGAAGGAGCAACCAGTGATCCGTGATCCGCGGTGGATCCTCGAGTATCCGGCCGAGGTTCCGCGGTTCTCGACTTGGGGGCGCCTGCCCACGAACACGGATCACCAGGCCGATGTCCTCGCGACACCGGACAGCCTGGTGCTAGTGCGGATCACACCGACGCTGGCGTTTCCGGGCACGCGGTACGACGTGATCGACCGCCACGGGGTGCTGCGCCACACGCTGGTGCTACCAGTGGACGAGCGAATCGTAGGCTTCGGTGCGGGGACTGTGTATGTAGTGCAGCGGAACAGCAAGGGCGAGGAACGCCTGCGGCGGCATCCGTGGCCGTAGGAGTAGCAAGTGGCGCTCTGCCGGGAGGGGCCACAGAATGACAGATATCCCGGTGCAACGAACGTGACCCAGGAGGTAGCGATGACGCAGGAACGGTGGCGGATGGTGCAGGGAACGGCGGTGCTGGTGGCCGCTCTGGTGCTGCGTGCCTCTCCGGGGGAGGCCAGGATGGTGAGGGTGGTACCGTCGTGCGGGATCTGCACGGCGGGGTGGGAGTGCCCTGATGTCGAGACGGCAGATTCCTTGTGCAGTCTGCACTGTTATGGCTCTGATGCCACCCGTCCGTATGTGTGCGACGATGACCAGTACGGGTGCGAGCCGGGACAGTATTGGACTAACAACTGGTGGTGTGATGTCGACTAGGATCGTGACTCCGGCTGGGGATGCGGAGTCCCCGTTTCTCCAGCCGGGCGCCGTCCGCATGAACACGGGTGCGAGCAGGCGCTGGGTCGTCAGCGCCGGGATGGAGGTTGGCTTCAGCATGGGTTGGAGATTGATCACCTCCATGGGGCTGGTGCTGTGCATGGTTGCCGGTCGCCTCCCTGCGCAAGAGATCACGGTCGCCACCCTGAAGCCCCCGGCCGCGTCCCTGCGGGAGGTATTCGTCAATGTCGGCAGCATCCGCGAGCTGGCGGATGGCCGTGTGCTCATCGCCGATGCACAGGATCGGCGATTTGTGGTGGCGGACTTTGCCCGCAACCGGGTTGCCGACATTCCATCAGGCACGCGGGAAGGCGAGCTTCCCGACGGACTTGGTCTGAGGGTGTGGGCGCTTGGAGGGGACTCCTCCGTGATCACTGACGCCAGGATCGGGTGGTTCGGAATCCTGGAAGGGACTCGGCTGGTGGACGCCTTTAAGATGAGCGATGGGGTGACGAATCGGCCGCCGGTCGATCGCGTCGGTTCCTATCTCTCGATCATACGGACGGGGCCTTGGACTGAGCAGACCCATCACCCCGACAGCGTTGGTCGTTTGCTCCACTGTGGGCGTACCATCGACACGTTGACCACCATGCTTGTCTCGCGGGTGATCGAGGTGGGAGATCCTCCAGGTACTCGGATTGATCCCTATGAGGTGGCCGAGCGGGCAACAATGGCGTCGGATGGCTGGGTGGCAGTGGTTCGAGTGGCTCCGTATCGGATCGATTGGTGGAGTCCGACCAGTGGATGGCACGAGGGCAAGCCCATTGATGTCCCTGCGGTGCCGCTGGTTGGGGCCGAGCTGGCGGCCAAGAAGGAGCGACCTGTAACCCGCGATCCGCGGTGGGTTCACGAGTATCCGGCGGACGTTCCGCGGTTCTCGACGCGGGGACGCCTGCCCACGAACGAATATCACCGGCCCGATGTCCTCGCGACGCCGGACAGCCTGGTGCTGGTGCGGATCACGCCGACGTTGGCCTATCCGGGCACCCGGTACGACGTGATCGACCGCCAGGGGGTGCTGCGCCACACGCTGGTACTGCCAGTGAACGAGTGGATCGTGGGCTTCGGTGGGGGGACCGTGTACGTGGTACAGCAGAAGAGCAGGGGAGAACATCGGCTGCTGCGGCACCCGTGGCCGTAGGAGTAGCAAGTGGCACTCGGCCGGGAGGGGCCATAGAATGACGACATCTCGGTGCAACGGACGTGACCCAGGAGGTAGCAATGACGCAGGAACGGTGGCGGATGGTGCAGGGTACGGCGGTGCTGGTGGCCGCCTTGGTGCTGCAGGCCTCCCCGGGGGAGGCCAGGATGGTGAGGGTGGTGCCGTCGTGCGGGGTCTGCACGGCAGGGTGGGAGTGCCCTGACCTGGAGGAGGCACGGGATCTGTGCCTCGTGCATTGCAATGTCCGAGAAGTCGCTGATCCTTACTCCTTCGTCTGTGATGACGACCAGTACGGGTGCGAGCCGGGACAGTTCTGGACCAACAACTGGTGGTGCGACGTGCACTAAGATTGGGCTTCGCTCCGGGGAGCGGTGGGAAGCCGCTTCCCGGGTGGAGTCTCTCCCCATGAAGAGTTGAGAGGCTCGCATGATGCATCATGGCAGTACCATTGACTGGGTATTCCTCAGGGCCTGGCGGCTCCTGCAGGTGGTTGTCACGACTTGCCTTGTCCTGGGCGGCCTCCCGGCCCAAGCGGTTCCCACGGCTTTATTGAAGCCACCAATCGGTTCATTGCGTGAGGTTTTTGCTAACATCGGCAGCATCCGCGAGCTGGCGGATGGCCGTGTGCTCATTGCCGATGCGCAGGCTCGGCGATTTGTGGTAGCGGACTTTGCCCGCAACCGGGTGGAGGATCTTCCTCTCGTGACCGGGACCGGAGAGCGTCCCGTCCAGTTCGGATTGCACGTGGTCGCCCTGGGTGGGGATTCCTCCCTGATTTCGGCGGTGACGGTCGGGTGGTACGGGATTCTGGAGGGGACGCGCCTGGTCGGGACCGTGACGGATGCACGCCGCCAGGTGCCAGGCGCCAGTTTCTTCTGGCCGGTTGATCGGCAGGGGCACTATCTCAAAATCAATCGGGTGACCGCGTGGACTGGGCCAACCGACCGACCGAGTCCGGTCGGTCGTCTGCTCCGGTTTCCCCTTTTTGCCGAGGGCCCGCCAGATACGTTGACAACCATGCTCATGTCGTGGACTGCCGAGCCAGGCAATACGAGCGGAGCTCGTGTCGATCCCTATCAGGTGGCAGATCGTGCGATGATCGCGCCAGATGGGTGGGTGGTCGTCGTCCGGACCTCTCCGTACCGAGTTGATTGGTGGAATCAGGCCACCGGGTGGCTCCTTGGCTCGCCCATCACAGTGCCTGTGGTCCCCCTGGTGGGGGCCGAGCTGGCAGCCAAGAAGGAACGACCTGTAACCCGTGATCCACGGTGGGTCCACGAGTATCCGACAACAATTCCCCGCTTCTCTACCAAGGGAACCCTCCCAAGCAACACTCTTCATACGGCTCAGGTTCTTGCAACCCCTGACAGCCTGGTGCTGGTGCGGATCACACCGACGCTGGCGTTTCCCGGCACCCGCTACGACGTGATCGACCGCCAGGGTGCCCTGCGCCACACGCTGGTGCTGCCGGTGGATGAGCGAATCGTGGGCTTCGGCACGGGGACCGTGTACGTGGTGCAGCAGAACAGCAAGGGCGAACAGCGCCTGCGGCGGCATCCGTGGCCGTAACATCAATGCTGCAACGATACTGGATGTCCGGGCATCAGAGGGGTATGAGCCAGGCGCGCAGCGTGGTGAGCAGGCCGGTCTTCAGGGGGGCGCGATCGCTCTTGTTGAGCGTCGCGTGCTGTGCGGCATTGGACGGCCTTCCAGCCCAGGCAACCCCCACCGCAACCCTGAAGCCACCGACCGCGTCCCTGCGTGAGGTCTTTGTACGCATCTCCAGTGTCCGCGAGCTAGGGGATGGTCGGGTGCTGATCTCTGATCCCAGTGCTCGGCGAGTGGTGGTGGTCGATCTGGACAAGAATCAGATCCGGAACGAGATTCGTCGGGGGACCGGTCCAGGGGAGGTTCCCCCGCAACTGGCGGTCATGGTCTCGGCGCTGCAGGGTGATTCTACTCTGATATATGATTCCGCCGTCTCCTGGCTCGGTGTGCTGGACGGTACCCGTCTTGTCTCGACACCCAGGCACCCTTTTGCCGGATTCCCCGTGGGCCCTGCCATGGCCCTGGACCGATTCGGGAATACGCTCCTGGAAGTCACGTCAATTGGGGTTGATCGGCAGCCGACGAAGCTCCCGGACACGCTTCGGATGCTTCTACGAGTTTCTTTGCTGGCGGATCATGCGGTCGACACTCTGACGACGTTGCGCATTCCTAGACCGGGGAAGCCATCCGACCCGCCTGGCACGCCAGTCGACCGCTTCCCCAGGGCAGAGCGTGCGACGATTGCCCCGGACGGATGGGTTGCAGTCATCAGGGAAGCTCCCTATCGGGTCGACTGGTGGAGTCCAACTAGCGGATGGCGCATGGGGGAACCCGTCGTGCGCGCTGCGGATGAGACCGCAACCATCGGGCGACCTGAGATGAATGCCTTTGCAACGCTCGACAGCCTGGTGCTGGTCCGCATTCCACCGACGCTGACCCATCCAGACACGCGCTACGACGTGATCGACCGCCAAGGGGTGCTGCGCCACACGCTGGTGCTGCCGGTCGACGAGCGTGTTGTGGGATTCGGCACGGGGACCGTGTATGTGGTGCAGCGGAACAGCAAGGGCGAGGAGCGGCTGCGGCGGCATCCGTGGCCGTAGACTCCCTCCAGGCATCGTTGCTGCACCTGATGTGACCCGGAACGCCTGAACCGGGTCCCCTTCCAGAGGCCCGTGGTCCGAGGGCTGGCATCCCAATCACCTGTGGGAGAATCATCAATGACATTCCTGTGTCCGGCTCTGCGTCGATGGACCTGCCTGAGTGCGCTGCTGTGCGCCTTCGGCCTTGTCGGCATGCCGCTGTCCGCCCAGGGTGGTACCGAGATTCTCCGGGGCAGGGTACTCGCGGCCGACAGTACGCCGGTGGTCGACGCCGAGGTGGTCGTCGCGGGTGCGCAGTCCGGGGCGACACTGGTCGGTCGGACCAACGGTGCCGGACAGTACACCATCGTCGTGCCCGAGGGCGAGGGGAGCTATCGACTCGTTATCCGGAAGATCGGATTCGCACCGCTCGCGATGACGGCCCAGCGCGGTGGCAGTCTCAGCGCCGTCATCTCGATCGCTGATGCCTTCCTGACCCGATCCGCCTTCGTGTTGGATGCCGTCATCGTTACCGCAACACCCAACAGACAGGTGGCCACCCCAGGCGATCGCCCCAGTGTCGGCAGCCAGGGACAGACCATGACGCTGAGCAACCTGTTCGCCCTGAATCCGGGCGACCTGATGGCCCTGGTCGGGTCGCTGCCCGGAGTGGCCAATGTCGGCGATACGGCCTTCTCCATCCTCGGTGTATCGCCGCTCCAGAACAGCATCCTGCTCGACGGCGCCGCCTTCTCGGGGAGCAGTGTCCCCCGCGACGCCATTGGCAATGCCCGCCTAGCCACGACGACGTTCGATCCCTCCCGCGGCGACTTCGCCGGTGGCCAGCTCTCGGTCAACACCAAGCGGGGGACCAACTACTTCTCCGGTCTGCTCCGGCTGGAGCGCAGTGATCCGCGGCTCGGCTGGGCGGATCCCGCATCCGGGCAACCCGTCCCCGCCAGCAACACCCTGAGCGGCTTTCTGGCCGGACCGCTGGCGGCCGTCGGACGCGGGCAGTGGCACTTCGCCTTCGATGTGTCCCGGAGCGATCTCCCCAATCGGTCATTGCTGGAACCGGGCCCTGACCTGCTGGCACTGGGCCTGTCACCCGATTCGATTGCCCGGCTCCGAACCACGATGGCCGGTCTCGGGATTCCAGTCACACCCTCCGGCGTTTCGATGAAGGGGCCGACCAGGACCAGCGGCAGCGGCCTGCTGCGGCTCGACTATCGCCTCAACGGCAGCACCAGTCTTGCCCTGACAGCCAACGGAACCTGGCAGTGGCAGGGGGGTATGGGCGGGATGGCCACCGCGTTTCCCACCTCGCGCTGGGACAACCGGTCGGGTACCGGACGGATTCTGCTGTCAGCGACCACCTACTGGGGCGGACTGCTCCACGAAGTGCATGTTTCCCACAACCGCATGGCGCGCGCGATCGATCCCCTGCTGGACCTCCCCATGGGTGCGGTCCAGATCGGGACGGAAGACGCCGAGGGGCGTCGGGGTACACTGACGCTCGGCTTCGGCGGGTTCAGCTCGGTGCTGAATCGCAGCAATACTTCGGGGTGGCAGGTGCAGCATCAGGGGTCCTGGCTTGCCAGGGATGGCCGACATCAGGTCAAGGCGAGCTTCTCGCTGACAACCGAACAGGGCGATCGCATTGCGGAGTCTGGGCTCGGTCTGGTGCAGTATCACTCCCTGGCGGATCTGGCCAACAACCAGCCCTCCGCCTATGAGCGTCGCCTGGGCGGTCGGACCAGGCCGTATGAGGGCACCCGGATCGCCGCGTCCCTCGGGGATACCTGGCGCGCGGTGCCCGGCCGACTCGAGGTCCAGGGTGGGTTCCGTGCCGACTTCGGATCGGGCGGGCCGCGCCCGCCCTACCATGGCGCCATGGACACCCTGTTCGGCGTGGTCACGAACAGGCTCCCCCGCGACCGTGGTCTGTCGCCGCGGCTGGGCTTCTCCTGGACGCCGCCCTGGGGTGGGAATTCCAGTGCGCCCGTCAT
This sequence comes from uncultured Gemmatimonadaceae bacterium, assembly GCA_964421625.1. Classification (GTDB taxonomy): domain Bacteria; phylum Gemmatimonadota; class Gemmatimonadetes; order Gemmatimonadales; family GWC2-71-9; genus Palsa-1233. The sequence goes on from CAYQXR010000029.1 coordinate 11,256, forward strand.
TTCGACCTTCATGACCGATCAGGGTCTTGTCTCCGTCAGTCGCCGGGGGGGTGGGCCCAGCGGCGGAAGTGCAGTCCAACCGCTGATCCCACAGGACGGCCGACTCACCATTGCCGGAGGCATCGGCGCCTTCCGCGGTGTCAGCGGATTCTCTGCCATCGGAGATCTCGCCAGTACCACCGGCATCGACGGGGGGCCGCAGGTGTTGCGCTGCGTCGGCGAGGCAACACCGGTTCCGGTCTGGGATGTCGGGGCGCCACGTCCGGATCGCTGCCTGGATGAGACGGGCCCCGTTGTTTTCGGATCGACCCGCCCCCTGGCTACGCTCATTGCTCCGGCCTTCACTCCCATCGTGAGCTGGCGCGCCAATCTCCAGGTCGGCGGACTGCGCGCGGCGGGACTGCATCTCATGCCGAGCCTGCTGGTCTCGCTCGGACGGCACGAGGAGAGCTGGGTCGATCTCAACTTGCGGCGGACGCCGGGGTTCACGCTGAGTGGCGAGGGCGGTCGACCGGTGTACGCCGAGGTGGGGGACATCGTCACGGCCACCGGGCAGTTCAATCATCGGCTGGTGCGTCCGAGCGCCCGGTTTGGACAGGTCCGCTATCGCCAGTCCGACCTGCAGTCGCAGACGATCCAGATGGCCATCGATGTGGTGCCGGTCAAGCCGCTGTTCGGGAAGGTGCCGATCGCTGTCCAGTATGTCTATCAGCACGAGCGCCGGGACGTCCGCGGTTTCGAGTCCACCACCGCCGGCGATCCCGCGGCGATGGAGCGGATCATTGGGGAGACCGGGCCGCATCAGGTGCGACTGACGCTCACCACGCCGACCAGCAAATGGGTGAACTTGGCCATGCAGATCGACATGCAGTCCGGCCGCGCCTTCACGCCGATGGTTGGCCGCGACATCAATGGCGACGGCGTGGTCAATGATCGTGCCTTCGTCCCGACGGCAGGGAGCAGCGATCCGGCGCTGGTCGATGCCCTCACCGCCATGATGACCGACCTCTCCGGCGGGGTGACACACTGCCTGACGGCGCAGGCGGGCCGCGTGGCCTCGGCCAACAGTTGCCGAGCGCCGTGGCGTGCCAGGATCGACCTGGGCGTGCGGGCCGGGGCAGGGCTGACGCCGGGAGGCAGCACCGGGCGCCTGCGTTTCCAGGCCCATCTCGTCAATGCGACGACGGCCCTGGCTCGCCTCTTCGGCCTCTCCTCCTCGTCACTCCTGGGTGGAGGGCAGGGGATGAGCATCGATCGGACACTGCTCAATGTCACCGGGTTCGACCCAGTGACCCGATCCTTCCAGTACCAGGTCAACCCGCGGTTCGGGCGGTACTACACCGGCGGTCTCGGGCAGGGCATGAGCCCGTTCCGGGTGCAGGTGGGGGCGAGCTACGCGCTCGGTGGACCGCCTCAGGCCCCCAACCTGACCCGCTTCGGACTCATGCCGAGGGGCAAGGCGGAGCGGCTCACCCTGGAGGAGACGCGCGAGGCGCTGTACCGGATGTTCCCCGACCCGATGACGGACCTGCTCGAGCTGCGGGATTCGCTGGGGCTGGAGGCCGGTCAGGTTGAGGCCATCACTGCCATCCGTCAGGAGTTCCGGGCCAGCCTCGACTCACTGCCGGAGATGAATACGGTGATCGGCATCGTGCTGCGGCAGGGGCGGAATCTCACCGACGCCGAACTGATCGGGCGACTGCAGGCGCTCTCCCGGCCGGTGCGGGAGCGGATGGAGGCGCACCATCGTCGCGCGTTCGACCTGCTGACGACGATTCAGCGGAGCCGGACGCCGCTGCGGTTGCATCCGGGGTTGTAGGGGGGGCGCGCAGCACTCCAACAAGCAGCGACGATCAGCTCGCCATGTGAGGGTCGTCACCACGCGCTCGGGGCTGTAGGGGCGACCGGCGGTCGCCCGTCTCACGCCCTCTCACGAGTCGCGACTTTAGTCGCGCGGCATGCACGGGCCGTCGCTGCTTGTGAGGGTGTCGCGCGGCAGGCGGGATTGCCCCCTGCGGCTTCAGCCGCGCGGAGCACACTGCTCACGGAACAGCCCGAACGACTCAAAACTCTTACCGCTTCACCACCCCTGGCGGGGCAGCCGCTCCCACCACCCGGTACTGCATCACGACCATGCTGTCCTCGGTCTCCACCACCCGGTGGTATCGATCGGAACGGGCAGCTTGGTAAAACAAGGCCTCCTGACTCACCGCATCAAGCATTGTGTGTCCGATGATGACCCGGTGCCGGAGATCGACCAGCACGTAGTGCAGATCATACAGACTGTCCCGCAACGGCGGGTTGTTCTCGAGGAGGCCGTACGATGACGAGGTCGGGTGCCACCGAGCGTCACTGGTCTCCAGGGAGAGCAGCACGCGTCCACCCCCCAGGTCGAGCAGGCTCTGCACTTGCCCGGCCACACGCGTTTCACTGCCATCCAAGGAGGCGGTGAATTGGAGTTCGCCTCCATCGAAAAATGGCACTTCCACCCGGATCTCCACTGAGCGGTCCGCGATGGGATCCCAGAATACCAGCCTCACCTCTCCTTGCCGCCGGTCCCGATCCGCCACCATGATCCCGTACCCACCATCCGCTCCGCAACGAACATTGAATTTGTACCGACTGCCGTTGGGCCAGAAGAAATCCGGGTGCCGAAACGTCCGCTGCGTCGTGAAGGCGGTATCGAGCAATTCCACTCGACGGTCCGACCCATCCCGAGGGGCTATCAGTAGCCGTCCATCCGCCAGACGGCAGGTCTGCCACGGCAGCCGCCCCACCTCACCGGCAGGGCGCTCGCCCACCAGCCGATTGTCCGGCGTCACCACCCGCCACTGGCGCCGTTTATCCACCAGAAAGGTCGTGTCGTTGACCCCGCCCTGAATCGGATAGAACCCGACTCCGAACTCCCCCGGTCCTTCCCCCTTCCACCCTACCACTGCCAACCGATGCTCTGCCGGATCAAGGCTGAGGAGCGCATGGACTGGCGTGGCCCTTCCATTCACCAGCATGGTCCCATCCGACCGCACAGCGGTGATGGTTCCCAGCTCAGTCGCCAGCGGCTCGTCTGCCCCGAAGGCCACGACCTGGCTACTGTCGATGCGCAGGGCGCAGCCGAGTGAGCCCGGGACATAGCGGATCCGGACAGTGTCTCCCGAGGCCACGTCCGAGGGCCACGACGAGACCGTCGACAGTGTCAGATCACAATCCGCTGGCGTTGGTACCCACGCCACCGGCTCCGGGGCACATCCGGCCGCCAGCAGCAGGGACAGAGCCAGCGGACCGCCTCTGAACTGCATGCGGTGCTTCATACCACCTCCAATGGGGGATGCGAAGATCGCAGGACGATGGTGGGGACGATCGTTGTGCTCACTGCTTCACCACCCCCGGCGGGGCAGCCTCCCCCACCATCCGGTACCGCATCACCACCATGCTGTCATCCGTCTCCACCACACGGTAGCGCAGATCGGTGCGGGCACCTTGGTAATACAGAGCACCTTGACTCACCGCATCAAGCATGGTGTGTCCGACGATCGTCCGGTGTCGGAGATCGACGAGCATGTAATGCAGATCATACAGGCTGTCCTGCAACGCCGATGGCATCCAGGCAGTACCTTCCACCGAGCGCGGCGTCGGGCGCCACCGCGCATCACTCGCCTCCAGGGCCAGCAGAATCCGCCCATTTCCCAGGTCGAGCAGATTCAGTACCTGTCCGGCTACCCGTGTGGCACTGCCAATGCGGGCCGCGGGAAAGTACAACTCCCCTCCGTCAAAGAACGGGGCTTCCACTCGGAGCTCCACCGAACGATCCGCAGTCGGATCCCAGAACACCAGCGTGACCTCTCCTGCCCGCCGGTCCCGATCCGCCACCATGATGCCATACCCACCATCCGCTCCGCACCGCACCTTGAATTTGCCGGTACTCCCATAGGGCCAGAAGAAATCCGGGTGACGAAACGTCTTCTGCACTGTGAAGGCGGTGTCGAGCAACTCCACTCGGTTGCCCTGTTCATCCCGCGGCGCGGTCAGCAGGCGCCCATCCCTCAGACGGCAGGTCTGCCCAGCCACTCGCTCCATCTCGCCTGCGGGGCGCTCGCCCACCAGCCGATTGTCCGGCGTTACCACCCGCCACTGGCGCCGAAAGTCTACCAGAAAGGTCGTGTCGTTGACCCCGCCCTGAATCGGATAGTACCCGATTCCGAACTCCCCCGGCCCCTCCCCCAGCCACCCCACCACCGCGAGCCGACGCTCTGCTGGATCCAGGCTGAGAAGCGCATATGACTGAGAATAATATGCTTTGGCGAGCATGGTCCCATCCGACCGCACTGCTGTGATCATTCCCAAGTTTGTCGCCAGCGGCTCGTCCACCCCAAGCGCCACGACCTGGCTACTGTCGATCCGCAGCGCACAGCCGAGTGAGCCCGGGATATAGCGGACTCGGATAGTATCGCCCGAGGCCACGTCCGATGGCCACGACGAGACCGTCGACAGCGTCAGGTCGCAGTCCTCGGGCGTCGGTACCCACGCCGCCGACTCCGGACCGCATCCGGCCACCAGCAGGGCCAGAATCAGCGGGCCACCTCCGAACTGTGTGCGGTGCTTCATAAAACCTCCAAGGGGGACTGCTAAGGATAGCAGGGCGGTGGTGGCGGTGGCACTCACGTGGGCAGCGCGGCTCAAGTCGCGGCTGGGCCATGCGAGCATCGTTTTCACGAGCTCGCGGCTGTAGGGGCGACCGGCGGTCGCCCGTCTCACGCCCTCTCACGAGCCGCGACTTTAGTCGCGCGGCGGACACGGGCCGTCGCTGTTTGTGGGGGTGTCGCGCGGCAGGCACTGACTCTCGCTACTCGTTGGAGGGTCGCGCGGCAGGCAGGATTGCCCCCCGCGGCTTCAGCCGCGAGCTCGTGGGGGGCGCGCAGTCATCACGTCGCCCCGCCCCACCTGACCTGCTCCGCGGTCAGGACCCCCTCCTTGGACCGGATGGTCATCCGTACTTCCTGACCCCGGCACTGCCGAGCCCGTTCTGCCGCGGTGAGGGAGGCGCTCCCCTTCGGGCAGTACGAAATGAAAACTGAAGCCTCCCACGCACCGGAGTTGGTCGCTCGGGTCACGCGCCGAATCTGAATCGAGGGACAGGCCCAGGGGGCGGAGCAGGAGATCGTGGCTCCCAGAGGGGTGCCCTTGGGGCCGACCGCGGTATGCAGATTCGACCACTTCGCGGTGCTGTCAGACCGGAATCCGGCTGCTGCAGCCTTGGCGGAGAGCCCGTCCGTTACCACGGCGATGTGCTCCGACCTACCGATGACGGGATCCTCTCTGGCAGCGAATTGATAGGCGGCTGCGAAAGCGGTCCGGAAGAGTGCCTCACCCGGCAACGTGTCTGGCGCCGCCAAGGTTGCGAGGAGGAGTGTGGTCAACATGCCGATCTGCCTTTCGCTGAGGACCTTGGTGCGAGCACGGGCGACCGGCCGGTCGCCCCTACGAGTTGGGTTACCTTGTCCCGCCCCCTACGGCGTTACCACCTTGGTGTTCGGCGGCCGCACGAAACGGAACACCGAATCTGCGATGGCCAGATTGAGCTGGAGGCGGCTCAGGTCGAGCACCAGGCGATTGCGGACCCGGTCGAGGTCGAAGCGGCGCGGCAGTCCGTCACCGCGATCGAACCAGACAATGGCCCGGCGGAAGTCGAACTCGTCGCGCGACTTGGGGTCCATCTGGACCACATCCATCACCCGTCCGTCGATCGACTCGCTGCGCAGGTAGCTGATGGTGTACTTCTCGACCGGATTCTCCAGGAACCAGGCGACATAGTTCACACCGTGGACCGCCGAGGCGGGCGCGGGCCGCTGAGTGACCTGTCCCTTCACCACGTCGGGGAGATAGCTGTACTCCGACACGCCGTCGAGGAGATAGAAACCGCTGTTCTGGAATCGCATCAGAAACTTCGGACCGCGCTGCAGCAGGCGACCCCGGCTCTCCTCGTTGCCGATCGAGCGATCCTCGGAACGCATCCGGAAGTCGGCCTGCAGGGAGGTGAGGTCCCGCCAGGTCCGGGCCGCCCGCTCCACGATGGCGCGCGCCTCACCCGTCGCGGGCTGCTGCCCGGCGAGCGGCGTCGCGAGGAGGACGCCGAGCAGGCCGAGGAGGCGGCGCATCAGGCCGCCACACCCGCCGGGGTTGCGACCTGGCGGCCGATGACCTCGGCGATCGCCGTCACATCGCGCATCATCCGGTCGAACTGGTCGGGGAAGAGGCTCTGAGCCCCATCGGAGAGCGCCCGCTCCGGATTGGGGTGCACCTCGACCAGGAGGCCGTCAGCGCCCGCCGCGATCGCGGCGCGGGCCATCTGCGGCACCATGTCGCGGTGTCCGGTGCCATGCGACGGATCGGCGACGATGGGCAGGTGAGACAGGCCGTGGACCACCGCGATGGCGGCGAGGTCGAGCACATTGCGCGTGGTGGTGTCGAAGGAGCGGATGCCGCGCTCGCAGAGAATCACGTTGGGATTCCCCTCGGAGAGGATGTACTCCGCCGACAGCAGCAGTTCGGGGATAGTCGCCGAGAGGCCACGCTTGAGGAGAATCGGCAGGCGCAGCCGACCGCACTCCTTGAGCAGTGAGTAGTTCTGCATGTTGCGCGCGCCGATCTGGACGATGTCGGCCGTCTCGGCCACCAGCGCCAGCCCGGCGGGATCCATGGCTTCGGTCACGATGAGCAGTCCCGTCTCGGCCCGTGCCTGGGCCAGCAGCTCCAGGCCGATCTTGCCGAGGCCCTGGAAGGCGTAGGGCGAGGACCGCGGCTTGAAGGCCCCGGCGCGCAGCACGCTCGCGCCGGCCGCCTTGACCTGTCGGGCGGAGAGGAGGATCTGCTCCTCGGACTCGACCGAGCAGGGGCCCGCCATCACGATGATCTCGCGACCGCCGATGGCAGAGCCATCGGGCAGCGGCACCCGGGTGGGCTCAGGGCGCCATTCGCGGGAGACCTGCTTGTAGGGCTTCGAGACGTGGATGACCTCGCTCACCCCGCCCATGCCCTCGAACCGGGCGCCATCGACCCGACCGTCGTTGCCGACGAGGCCCACTGTAGTCCGTTGCCGCCCCGGCATCGGTCGCGCTTCGTAGCCCATGGACGCGATGGCCTCGATCACCGAGGTGATCTCGACTGGCGTGGCATCGGGCTTCATGACGATCAGCATCTGGTACTCCCTGGTTCAGGCCGGGCGGTTGCCCATCTGGACACCCACGATGGTGGAGACCCCCGGCTCCTGCATGGTCACCCCATAAATACTATCACCGGACTGCATCGTCCGGGGGTTGTGCGTGATGACGAGGAACTGGGTGTCGGCCTTGAACTCCTCCAGCAGACGGAGGAACCGGCCCACGTTGGCGTCATCCAGCGGCGCGTCGACTTCGTCCATCAGGCAGAAGGGAGACGGCCGCGTCAGGTAGATCGAGAAGAGCAGCGAGACCGCCACCAGCGTCCGTTCACCCGAGGAGAGCAGGTGGATGCGCTGGGTCCGCTTGCCCCGCGGGGCCGCGTGGATCTCGATTTCGGACTCAAGGGGATCCTCGGGCGAGGTGAGCCGGAGGTCGCACTCACCGCCGCCGAACAGAGTCTGGAAGACGTTCAGGAAATGACCCCGCACCGCCTCGAAGGTCTCCATGAAGAGCGCCTTGGCGGTCCCGTCGATCTCCCGGATGGCCTGCAGCAGGGACTGCCGCGCCGCGACGAGGTCGTCGCGCTGGGCCGCGAGGAAGGTGGCCCGGCGGCTCTCCTCGGCATGCTCTTCGACGGCCAGGGCATTGACGGGCCCGATCTGCTCCAGCGCTGCGGCGATCCGCTGGGCCTCGGTCTCGAGGGTCTCCAGGTCGAGGTCGAGCATGGGGGCGGCCTCCACCAGCGCCTCGAACGGCCGGTGCCATTCGGTCTCGACCCGCTCGACAATCCGACCGCGCTGCGCGCTGGCCTCGGCGACGCCCAGCTCCAGGCGGTGGTGTTCGGCGCTCATCGCCTCGACCTGCTGCCGCGCCTGGGTCAGGTCCGTCTCCAAGCCTGCCAGGTGCGCATCGGCGGCCTGGAGAGCCTGCTCGGCTTCGCGGGCGGCCGTCTCGAGGATCTGTCGCCGCCGACTGGTCTCCTCCTGATCGCGCTGCCACTGGGTGCGCTGCGCGTCCAGCGTTGCCGTGTCGGCATCGAGCGTGACGATTTCGTTGGAGCGTGCCTGGCCGCTCGATTCGGCTTCGGTGATCAACCGCTCCGCGCGGGAGATGGCGTCGCCGGCGGCGCGCTGCCGGGCGGCGATGTGCGCCTCCTGCACCTGCCACTGCGAGCGCGACTCACGGGCCCGCTCCTGCTCGGCCTCGAGGGCGCCGAGCTGGGAGCGGGTGGTCAGCAGCGCCTCGTCGAGCCGGGCCCGGGCGTTGTTGCCGGATGCCAGTTCGGTCTCGATCTCCTGCTGACGCTGTTCGGCCCGCTGGATCCGCTCGGCCAGGCGACCGACCCGCTGCTCGTGGTCGACCACTTCGCGGTCCAGTGTTTCGCTGCGCCGCTGCAGGTCGGCCTGGGTCGCCACCGCCTGGCGCTCGGTCTCGCGCTGCTGATCCGCCAGACGCTGTGCCTCGATGGCCGCTGCGTCGAGCGCGGCCAGTTCGACCGTTGTGGCGTCGCGCCGCTGATCGGCTTCCGCCAGACGGGCGGTGGCTTTGTCGATGCCCTGCGCCAGCGTTCGCAATTCGGCGCGCCGACGGATCGGGCCGGTGGGCGCCGTGGCGCCGCGCAGATAGACGACGCCGTTGGCATGGCGCAGCGCGCGTCCGGTGCCGTCCAGCACCTCGGCACCGCCCACCAGGGCCGCGACCCAGGGGGTGGCAATCTCTTCCACCCGGAGGCGACCGTCGATGGTCCCGCCGGGAATGCCCGGCCCCGGATTGACCGGCAGGAGGATCAGCGTGCCCGGCTGCTCGGCCGTGTGCCAGTCGCGGATCTCGGCGACAGTCGCGGCATCGCGGACCAGGATGCCGTGGAGATAGTCGCCCAGCAGTTGCTCAGCCAGCTCAGCCTGGTCGCCGTCGGTCGAAATGGTGTCGGCCAGTGGACCGATGATGCGGTCGCCGAAGCGTTCGCGCTGGGCCAGCAGCGCGGCGGCGGCGGGGGCCAGGCCGACCCGGTCGCGTTCGAGTGCTTCCAGGGCGGAACGGCGCGCGCCGAGACGGGCGAGGTCTTCCTCGATGGTGCGGCGTTCGGCGAGTTCGCGGGCTTCGCGGTCGCGGGTCTCGCGCAGCAGTAGACGCGCCTGCTCGGCCGCTGCCGTTCCCTGACGGCTGGCCTCTTCCTGCGCCAGCGCCGCCTGACGTGCCTCGGCCAATCGCTGCGCCACGCTGCCGCGCTCCTGCGCGAGCTGTTCGAGCTGGGTCTGCTCCTGGGTCAGGCGATCCCGCAGCGAGGCCAGTTCGCCGTCGAGCGCGGTGCGTTCGCCCTCCAGCGAGCGGAGCTGCTGGGCCGCCTGTTGCAGTTCCTGCTCCATGCGCCGGACCACGTCGCGCTGGGCCGACAGCCGCTCACGGACCTGCTGCTCCGCGGCCGCGCGACTGCTCAGTTCCTGCTGAACCTCGTGATGCTCGGCATCGGCCCGGCTGCGCTCCTCGCGGGCGGCTTCGAGCTCGAGCCGCGCCTGCTGGACCCGCACCTCCAGGTCGCCGCGTTCGGTGGCGGCGCGCTCACGGCGATGTACCGCGTTGGTGAGACGCTCCCCCACCACGGCCAGGTCGCCTTCGAGCCGCTCCAGCGCCACCCGGACACCGGACAACTCCTCGACCACTGTGGCGCGGTGCCGTTCCGCCTGCGTGCGGGCACGAGCGGCCTCTTCGCGGGCCTGTTCCAATTGCACGGCGCGCTCACGGGCCTCGGGAAGCGCGGCCTGCAACTCGGCGTGGCGCTGCTCGAAGTTGTCCGTCTCCTCGGCCAGACGGTCGAGCCGCCGCCGCGCCAGCGTCAGGGTGACGGCGAACCGCTCCTCCATCAGGGATGTGTGGCGCTCGGCTTTGCCCTTCTGCCGGGCCAGTGAGCGCACCTGTGACTGCACTTCGGCGAGGAGGTCTTCCAGTCGCTGCAGGTCGGCGGCGGTCTCTTCGAGACGGCGTGTGGTGGTGTGTCGACGGTCGCGGTAGAGCCCGACACCAGCAGCTTCCTCGAACAGGGAACGGCGTTCATCGGCGCGGTCGGACAGCAGCGTGTCGATCATCTTGGCTTCGATGACCACGCCCGCTTCGCCGCTGAGCCCGGTGCCGCGGAGCAGGTCCTGCAAGTCCCGGCGGCGCACCACGGTGCCGTTGAGCAGATAGTCGCTCTGGCCCGACCGGGAGAGGCGACGGCTGATCACCACCTCGGTGTAGGGCGTCGGCAGTTCGCCGCCGCTGTTGTCGAGGTAGAGCGAGACCTGTGTCACGTTGACCGGCCGACGGGCGGAGGAGCCCTGGAAGATCACGTCTTCCATCTTGCCGCCACGCAGCAGCCGGGCGGACTGCTCCCCCAGCACCCAGCGCACCGCATCGGAGATGTTCGACTTGCCGCAGCCGTTGGGACCGACAATGGCCGTCACCCCGTCGTCGAACGTGAGGGTGACGGTATCGGCAAACGATTTGAAGCCGGACAGCTCCAACCGGGTGAGCTTCATGCGGGCCATCTCGATCGAGGTGAACGCCAACAGATGCCCCGGCCCCCGGTGGGGTGCGGGGGTGGGCATCTCTCCGCCCACAAAATAGCAGGGCGGGGGGGAACGGTCAGTGGGGTTGCGGCTCCAGCGAGGTGACGAAGTAGGCCCGGCCCAGTTGCCGCCCCACGGCATCGGCCGCTTCGTGGCTGGGATAGGGCCCGAGGACCACCCGGTAGCCCTGCTCCGGGTTGGCAGGAGGCACCACCCGGGAGGGGTATCCGGCATCGACGAGCTGCCGGGACAGCGTCTGGGCAAACTCGGCGTTCTGCGACGAGGACACCTGGACATACCAGGTCTCGGACCCGACCCCAGCCGTCCCGGCGGCAGTTCCCTGACCGGCGGCCGTTGCCGGCGGCGGCGGAGGCGCCACGTCGGCGGCGGGTGGCGTCTCGGGGGTGGGGGGGGCGGAGTCGCGGGTCACGCCGGCCACCTGCTGGCGCCGCTGGGAGGGCAGCCAGTCCACTGGGATGAAGTGGTCTGCTGCGGCGCCGGCGAGGCGCAGGCGCATGACGGGCGTGTCCGTCAGGTCCCAGGAGACCACATCCTTGCCATGACGGGTCAGCAGGCTCCGCCCGAACACCACGGTGGGGAGATCCTCCCGCCAGGGGGTGGCAAACGCCCCGGTGATGCGCTGTTGGGTCAGGTCGATCAGCCAGGTGGTGTCGGCCTTGACGGGGGCTGCCAGCAGCCAGCGACCGCTCTGGTCGACCCGCAGGTGGGTCGCCCGGCTGGCGCCCAGGTCGATGGTGCTGCTGACGCTGCGGCTGAACCGGTTGATGACCGCGATACCCCCGTCCTGCAGGGCCACGTAGATCCGGTGTCCCGAGGGCGAGAAGGCCGCGGTGACCGGGCGGCCGCGGACCTTGATGAACCGTTGGCGGATGGTGTCGGGGGTCTGTTCGACCAGGGCAATGCCGGAATCGGTACTGATGGCGACGAGGTCGCCGAACCAGGAGGCCGACGCGGATCCGGTGGGGACGGTCAGGCGCCGGAACTCGCCCTGATCCGACAGAATCTGGAGCAGGCCAGCCTCGGGGCCATAGATGGCGACCTTGCCACCGGGGGCCCGGAAGAGCTGTCGGGGCTCGGCGATCACGGCACTGCGGTAGCTGGTGGTGCCCCGCGGGGCGATCCGGAACACGTGACGCGAGGTGTCGACCCCGTAGACCATGCCGTCGGTGGCGGGCGTGAACTCCCGTCCGGCCGGAAGCCTGCCCCGCGTGTTCGGTGGGTCGAGCGCGACGCCGACCAGCCCGCCGCGGGACGACACGGCATAGGCGACCCGGCCATCGCGATCATAGCCCAGGGGCCGGGCGATGGCTGGCAGGGTGCCCGGGAACCGCCAGGCGGTCTCGACCAGCGAGTCGCCGCGCAGCAGTTTGGGCGTGCCGCCATCCGCCGCGAGCCGAAGGACACCGCCTTCGGCCCGCAGTGTGGCGGCCAGAGGTGTGACCCCCGGATCGCCCGGAGCCTCGGAGCCGCCACAGGCGGTGAGCAGGAAGAGGAGGTACCCGGCGCGTCTCAGAAGACCTCGCCCAGCGAGATGGTCCAGAAGGGTTTGGTGCCTGGGCGCTCCAGGGGCTTGGTGTAATCGAACCGGAGAATCGCCAGGCCCAGCGCGTTCACGCGGATCGAGAAGCCCATGGACTGGAGCGGCTTGCGGATATCCGACAGCGACGCGCCTTCGGGGCGCGACCACTTCACCGTCGAGCCCTTGTCCCAGGCCACCCCGGCGTCGTAGAACAGGGCGCCCTCGATCGGCGGGAAGCCGATCGGGATGAAGCCCAGGGAGGCATTCAACAGCGGGAAACGGAGTTCGGCGTTGGCGACGGCGAACGAGGTCCCGACGAGCTGGTCCAGGGCACTGCAACCGGTCAGGGTGCCCGGCTCGGCGATGACGTTGCGGCACTCATTCCGGGAGAAGGACCCGCTGGTGTAGCCACGCAGCAGATCGGGATAGCCCAGGAACATGGTGAAGCGGTCAGCGTCGCGGCCCATCCGCCCCTCGTAGATCAGTCGGGTCGCAATGGTGAAGGGCCCCAGCAGGCGGTCATAGCGTCGGTAGTCGGCCGTGACCTGGGTGAAGTTCCAGCCGCCGACGGTCGGGGCGATCTCGAACCGCGACCGGCGTCCGAGCATGGCGCCGACATAGCCGCCCAGCGCGTTGTCGTACACCAGGGCCACGGCCGGCTGCACGTAGTTGGTCGATGACAGGCGGTCCCGGGAGGTGTAGAGGTCGCCGGTCTGATAGCCGCTGAAGGGATCGAACGGCGTGTTGTAGCTCATGATCGCGTCGTCGACATTCACCAGGCTGACGCGCCCTTCCAGCCGGGCAAACCGGGAGAACGGATAGGACGCCTGCGAGAAGGCACTGCGCAGTACGAGGCGCCGGACCTGCTCCACATACACGGCGTCCTGCATCCCGGGGGCCTCCAGGACGCCGCTGCCCTGGTAGAAGAAGTACGGGTCCTGCGAAATGCCTGCCGCCCAGTTCAGTCGGGACTTGACGTTCGAGTACGCCGCAATGACCTGGGCCTCGTCGATCCGTCCGTTGATCGCACCGCTGAACAGAATCTGGCGGTCACCCAGCATGTCCGAGAGCGAGATGGTGGTCCCACCGAAGAAGCCGCGGCCGAAGTTGTCGCGCGCGTAGCCGATGCTGGGGCGGGCGATGTAGTCCGGAGCATACTTGGCGGAATAGGGACGTTCCGCGAAGCTGGCCGTGTCCGGCAGGCCCAGGGTCATCGAGTCGAGCAGCGCCCGGATGCCGAGGTACTGCCGGGACGGGTTCGGGTCGGTGGCGACGCCGACCGAATCCGCCCGCCGGACGTTGCCGCCCTGGGTCAGGTAGATGGCGCTGCTGCCGGATACCGCTGTCGGCGGGGCACTCGGGCGAGGTTCCGGCGCGACCTGCGGCGCGGCCGCCACCAGTTCGGACACCTGCCAGGGTGCCTGCTTCCGCTGCCGCGGATTGTTGATGGTATAGACGTCGTACTTGCCGCGCTCGTAGTAGACGAAGGCCAGCTTGTCGGCGCCGCGCGCCCAGGAGATGGCCGGCGAGAGTGCCGAGATGCCCTGGATGCCGGTGTAGAAATCCGTCAGGCGGTAGGAGGCCTGATCGCTGAACTCATAGAGATAGAGATTGCTCACGCCGGTGCGGTCGGAGACGTAGGCAAGCGCACGACCGTCCGGCGCCCACTGCGGGTTCATGTTCTTGCCGTGGTCCATCCCGGGCAGGATGTCGATCCGGCCATCGTCCAGATGGTAGAGCGCCACGCGGTAGTTGCCGATCTTCAGAATGTCGAAGTCGGTGTCCGGGCCGCGATCAGTGGTGAAGGCGATGGTCTGTCCGTCGGGCGACCAGACCGGCTGCAGGTCGGCGTAGCGGTCGTTGGTGAGCTGCCGGAGGCTGCCGGTCTCGCGGTCGATGATGTAGAGGTCCGAGACACCGCGCTCCTGGCCGGTGAAGACCAGCTTGGTCCCGTCGGGACTCCAGGAGGGGGTCGTGATGCCGCTCAGATCGACGCGCAGACGCTGGACTTCCTTGTTGCGCACGGCATCCAGGATCAGGATGTCGTCGGTGGCGCCGCGCTTGGCGGCAAAGGCAATCAGTTGCCCATCGGGTGACCAGCTCGCCGAGGAGTTGATGAACCGGAAGGTCTCGTAGTTGGAACTCCAGCTCGACTCGAACAGCCGGTGCCGCGCCCGCCCCGTGGTCACGTCGGCCAGCCACAGGTCTACGAAGTAGAAATCCTTCTCGGAGAAGTAGGCGATCAGCGAGCCGTCCGGGGACAGCGCCGGGGCAAGGTGCAGCGTCCCGTCGCTGCGTCCCTCGCTCAGGACCTCGTCGGCAACCGCACGGGCCTTGACCCGGGTCTGCAGTTCCGGGAGGTACTGCTTCTGGATCGCGTCCTTCCACTGTTCGGAGAACTGCCGGAAATCCAGGCCGATGATCCGGCGGAACCCGGTCTCCAGCGAGCCGGTCCGCGAGGTCTTGAGGATGGCGCCGATCGCCTCATCGCCCCAACGCTGGCCGATGTAGGTGACGATGGCCTGACCAAAGCGGTACGGGAAGATCCGCGGGTCGGTCTCCAGTTCACGGATGGAGGGGATCTTTCCCTCAGCCGCCGCGTCCCGGAGCCACATGGCCGTGGGGGGGTCGATCTCCCCCAGCGAGAGGTACTCCGCCATGCCCTCCACGAACCAGAGCGGCGGGTTGACCTCCAGCATGGTCTGCAAACCGCCGCCGGCAATGCCGCCGGACCAGATGTCATACTGGAACTGATGCACCATCTCGTGCATGAGCACGTGGTCGACGTCGGCATACGACCCGGTGAGCGGGATGACGTTGCGGTGCTTGAAGAAATCGGTGAAGCCGCCGGTGCCCTCGCTGATTTCGCCCGGCGTGGTGTTGGTCTGCTGGAAGTCGGACTGCGACGCGTACAGAATGATCGGCTTCCGCTCGCGGAAGCGGTGATTCAGGATCCGCGACAGGCGGGCGTAGGACCGCTCGGCCATGCGGGCCACGTCCATGGCCGCCTCGCGGGCCCGGTCGTAGAAGTAGACGTCGAAGTGCTCGGTCTCGATGATCTTGAAGTCGAAGGACGAGTACATGACCTTGTTCTGCCCGAAGTACTGCCCACGCAGCGCCTGGGGCGCGGCGGCAAGCAGCAGGGCGAGCACGAATCCGGTGAGACGGGACATCGTCGACTCCTTTCGATTCAGCGGGGCGCGGGAACGGCGGTCAGGAGGGTGGGGGCGTCCTGCCAGAGCCGCTCAAGCTGATAGAACGCGCGGGTCTCCGGATGGAACAGGTGAACGATGTACTCGATGCCATCCAGCAGCACCCACCGACCCGGTCCCAGCCCTTCAACATGGTGGACCGGATGCGTCGAGGTGCCCATGGCCTGCACCACGCCGTCAGCGATGCCACGGACATGGGCGTCCGAGGTGCCCGACGCGATGATGAAGAAATCCGTCGTGTCGTTCAGCCCCCGGAGATCGAGGACGACGATCTGATCGCCCTTCCGGGCGTCGATGGCGTCGACGACCTGGGCCACGGGGCGCGGCAGACGGGACGGTCGGGCGGTGGGAGAAGCCCCACCGGTGGACTCAGGACGTGCGACGATCAGGGTGCCTCCTCGACGACGACTACCGGGGCCACCGGCGGCCCCTTCAAAGAGGAGACGCCGGTGACCCCGCCAACGTCACGCTGGGGCTCAGGCCTCGGGCGAGATGGTCACGCGCAGGGTCGTGTGCACGTCGTGGACGAGCCGGACCGGGACGCTGTGCTCACCCAGAGTCTTGAGCGGGTGCTCGAGTTCAATACGGCGCTTGTCCAGCGCATGACCCGCCGCGGCCACCTGGTCGGCGATATCCTGGGCCGTCACCGACCCGAACAGCTTGCCGTCCTCGCCCGCCTTGGCGGTGAAGGCCAGCGCCAGACTGCCCAGCTTGGCCGCCAGGGCCTCTGCCTCGGCCCGTTCGGCACTCTGCTTGGCCTGGCGGACCTTGGTCTCGGCTTCGATCCGCTTCCGGTTGCCGGCGGTGGCTTCGAAGGCAAGGCCCTGGGGCAGCAGGAAGTTGCGGGCATAGCCCGGACGGACCCGGACCAGGTCGCCGGCCTGCCCGAGAGACGGGACCGCCGAGCGCAGAATCAGTTCGATCATTGTGGAACTCCTTGGGACGGCAACCGCCGCCGCATGTCAAACCAGGTGTCGACCACGCCGATGACGACGCAGCCGCCGAAGACTGGAGGGAACAATAACAGGGCCATCAGCAGGAGGAGGCCCTGGGCGAAGGGGGCCAGCACCAGCAGCAGCGACCAGCCGACCGCCGCCCCCCGCAACGCATAGAGCGCCACGGTCACCAGCAGGGCGTTCTGCCCCGCCATGGTCAACCAGGCGGCCGTCCGCTGTGTGGCCAGGGCGATCAGGATGATCAGCACCCAGACGAAATGGTCGGTGAACCGGAACTGGTGGAACGGCCGCCGGGGCGGGGCAATCGGCTGGGGGGTGATCCGCTGGTAGGTGTCCCAGGCCAGCCAGAGCCCCAGCAGGGCCAGCAGCGCCATGGAGCCCGGCAGCAGGATGGCCACAGTGGCCGCCTTGTCGGCGTAGCGCTGTACGTCACTCGTCTCCTCGGGGGCCCGGTTCCCGGTGAGCAGCCCCCGCGATGGCGGGGGAGTCTCCGGCAGGGACAACTGAGGCGAGCCGGTTCGGAGCGTGCCCCAGATCTCGACCTGCACCGTGTACCGGTACTCGGCATAGGAGATCCCCCGGTGCGACAGCCAACCGGTGAGCGCCAGGGCAGTGAGCAGCACCGCCAGCATGCCGCGATGGACCAGGGACCGGACACCGGCCACCGTCAGCAGAAGCACCACGCCGCTGAAAATCAGCGTCGCGCCCCCGGTGACCCGCAGGATCAGATTGACCGGCAGCCCCCGCCAGAGCACCACCATCACCACGGCCATGGCCAGCCACAACCAGGCCACCGTGGTGCGGGGACCCCGGGCCAGAATGAACAGGGCGAGGGGGAGCAGGAAAAAGCAGAACGACGTGGCGAGTGACGGGACCAGCAACATCAACCCACCAACCACCAGCGGGGCAGCCCGCGACAGCACCTGGCGCCAGGGAAACCCTGGCGCCGTCGGGACATCCGTCAGCCGCCGTGCCCCTTGATGTAGGGCAGCAGGGCCAGGAAACGCGAACGCTTGATGGCGACGCTGAGCTGCCGCTGATGCCGGGCGCAGCAGCCGGAGAGCCGACTCGGCAGGATCTTGCCGCGCTCGGAGAGGAACCGCGAGAGGAAGCGCTCATCCTTGTAGTCGACGATGCGCACGCCCGCTTCGCAGATCGGGCAGGTCTTCTGTGGGCGGGCCATTATTCGTCGTCCTCCCCGTCCTTGGCGCTCGGAGCCGGTGCCATCTGGGCCCCCTCGTCGAGTACGATCAAGTGCCGGATCACGGTGTCGTCGAGCTTGAGCGCACGCTCGAACTCGGGCAGCGCCTCAGGCGTCGCGCTGAACTTGGCGATCACGTAGTAGCCGGATTCATGGCGGTTGATCGGGTAGGCCAGCGTCCGCTTGCCCCAGTGCGACACCTCCCAGGAGGCGCCCTCGGGCTGCGGGATCATGGCATGGAAGCGGTCGAGCTTCTCGGTGATGGCGGCCTCTTCGAGCGATGGGTCGAAGAGATACACCACTTCATACGCACGTGACACGGCACCTTCCTTTGGTCTGGAGACGCCCCGGCGCTGGTGCGGCAGCGGGGGAGGATGAGTTGAACCAGCCCTCAAACATAGCGCCTCACCCGCCGGGGGCCAACCCCGTCAGCCCATCAGGGAGTCCGGACCAGCCGCTCCCAGGCCAGGGTCCCGGCCTGCGCCGGGTCTGCCGCACGCTGGAACAACAGGATGGAGTCTCCGGCGAACAGCACCACCTGCCGCTCCCGGGGGATCTCCACCCGGTCCTTGAGCGTGCCATCCGGCCCCAAACGGTAGTAGGGCACCGCCGACTGCTGCGGGAGGTTGGCCCCGGCCACCAGGGTCCAGCCGTCGGGGGAGACGTGCAGCGCCGTGATGGCCGGATGACGGGTGCCCCCGGTGATGCTGCGCATGGCCTCGATCTGCCACTCGGGCACCGGCTCGGCCAGGGTCGGCTGGCGGATCTGACCGATCTTCCAGTCCATGTCGATGGAGTCGACTGCCGGACCCGTGAAGTCGCCGAGCAGGGCCCAGATGGTACGGCCGGCCGGGGTGGTCTGCCGGATCTGGAAGTGCGCGCCATCAGACCAGACGGCGTTGCCGGCCCCATCAAACCCGAACACGGCTGCGTTGGGAAAGAGGGGCGGCGGCGTGATGGTCTGGCCGTCGACCATGCGGAGCCACGGCAGGTTGATCCGGAACCGTTCCTTGGCGTCGTCCGCGCCGGGGAGTGTGGCAGTCCGGACCACCAGATCGATGGTGCTGTCCGCGGTCGACGGCACCATGGTCTGGAGATAGGCGACCGGCCCGGAGAAGTTCCAGGCATGGAGGCTCGAGACGGGGGGCAGGGTCAGATGTCCGATCGGCTGCCCGTACCCATCGAACTGCAGGGCCGCGCCCTCCACCGGATCGATCACCGTGACGCCACCAGACATCGGACCCGGGCCGACTCCGAGCGTGGCGACGTAACTGCGCGCCGGATCGGCCGAGACGAAGGTGGTTGTCAGCCCCTGACGGACCAGCCGGATGGGTCGGTTGAACTCCCAGTAGGCGAACACATCCGGCGCCAGCCAGTTGGCCGACGCGGTGAGCCGCGGGCACAGCGAATCGGCCGCGGTACCAGGGCAGAGGGTCTCGCCCGGCGTGGTCGCGAGGGCCGGCAGAGAGTCCAGGGTCGCTGGGGTGATGGGGATCTCTCGGCCAGCGGGGTGACCCACGATCACGGGGGCGTCGGTGCAGCCGACCAGGGCCAGGAGGCCGACGCCGAGCACGGAACGGACGCGGACAGAGTATGAACAGGCCATCAGAAACTCACGGGGAGGGAGACCGGAGGAGGCCTCCGCCCATCGGACGGGGCCTCGCCGGTCAGTTGTTGAATCGGAAGAGCATCACGTCGCCGTCGCGGACCAGGTACTCCTTGCCTTCCGCGCGGGAGAGGCCCTGCTCGCGGGCGGACTTCCAGCCGCCGACCCGCACAAAGTCGTCGAAGGCGACGGTCTCGGCCCGGATGAAGCCCTTTTCGAAATCCGAGTGGATCACGCCGGCCGCTTCGGGCGCCTTGGCACCCCGCCGGACGGTCCAGGCGCGGACCTCCTTCTCGCCGGCCGTGAAGTAGCTCTGCAGGCCGAGCAACTGATAGGCCGCGCGGGCCAGTCGGTCCAGTCCCGATTCGGTGGCACCCAGCGACTCGAGGAACATGGCACGGTCCTCGGCCGGGAGTTCGGCCAGCTCCGCCTCGACCTTGGCGGAGAAGATCACGATCTCGGCCGGCTCGTTCTCGGACTGGAGCTGGGTCCGCAGCCGCTCAACCGCCGCGTTGCCCTGGGCCAGTTCGTCGTCACGCACGTTGGCGGCGTAGAGCACCGGCTTGGCCGTCAGCAGGTTGAGGTGCCGGTAGATGTCGCGCTCCTCGTCGGTGGGCTCCACGGTGCGCGCCATGAAGCCATCGCTGAGGGCCGCGACCAGACGTTCCAGCAGGCCCTTCTCGAGCTTGGCGGCCGCGTCACCGGTCTTGGCCGCGCGGGTGGTCCGCTCGAGCCGCTTCTCGACCGAGCCGAGGTCGGCGAGGGCCAGTTCGGTATTGATGATGTTGCGGTCGCGGACCGGATCGACATCACCCATGACGTGCTGGATGTCGTCGTCCTGGAAGCAGCGGATCACATGGACGATGGCGTCGACTTCGCGGATGTTGGCGAGGAACTGGTTGCCCAGCCCTTCGCCCTGCGAGGCGCCCTTGACCAGGCCGGCGATGTCGACGAACTGCACCGTGGCGGGCACGGTGCGCTCGGGATGGACGAAGGTGGCGATCGCGTCGAGCCGATCGTCGGGCACCTCCACCACGCCGGTGTTGGGCTCGATGGTGGCGAACGGGTAGTTCGCCACCAGGGCGCCAGCGGAGGTCAGCGCATTGAAGAGCGTCGACTTGCCGACATTGGGAAGACCGACGATGCCCAGAGCGAGCACGGGATCAGCGCCCGAGTTCGATGAAGCGCTGGGCGAACCAGGGCGCGAAGACCAGGGCG
>CAYQXR010000030.1:0-31005 GCA_964421625.1 uncultured Gemmatimonadaceae bacterium
ATGGATAAACTCGTCTCCCTCGCCAAGCGCCGGGGCTTCGTCTTCCAGTCCTCCGAAATCTATGGCGGTCTCGGCTCGGTGTGGGACTACGGCCCCCTGGGCGTCGCCCTGAAGCGGAACGTCAAGGACCGCTGGTGGCAATCTCTGGTCCAGGCCCGCGACGACATCGAGGGGCTCGACGCCGCGATCCTGATGCACCCCCGCGTGTGGGAGGCCTCGGGCCACCTGGCCGGCTTCACCGACCCGCTGGTCGACTGCCGCCAGTGCCGCAACCGCTTCCGCTCCGACGACCCGCGCCTCAAGGGCGAACCCGGTACGCCCGAGGCGCAGTGTCCGGTCTGCGGCTCGCGCGGCACACTCACCGAGCCCCGCAACTTCAACCTGATGTTCAAGACCTTCATGGGACCGGTGGAAGAGTCCGCCGCCGTGGTCTACCTGCGGCCCGAAACGGCGCAGGGCATCTACGTCAACTACCAGAACGTCCTGACCGCGTCGCGGCAGCGCATCCCCTTCGGGATCGCCCAGATCGGCAAGGCCTTCCGCAACGAAATCACCCCGGGGAACTTCATCTTCCGCACCCGCGAATTCGAGCAGATGGAGATGCAGTTCTTCGTGCGGCCCGGCACCGACGCGGACTGGTTCGAGTCCTGGCGCGAGATCCGCCTGCAATGGCATCACGACCTCGGCCTGACGCCGTCGAAGATCCGCTGGACACCGCATGGCCCGGGCGATCTGGCCCACTACGCCCGCGCCGCCTGCGACATCGAGTACGAGTTCCCGTTCGGCTGGCAGGAGATCGAGGGCATTCACAACCGCGGCGACTTCGACCTCGGTCGTCACGAAGAATTCTCCGGGAAGAAGCTGACCTACTTCGAGCAGGCCAGCGGTGAACGCTTCCTGCCCTGCATCGTGGAGACGTCGGCGGGCGCGGATCGCGTGACGCTGGCAGTGCTGGCCGATGCCTATCGCGAAGAGACGGTCGAGGGCGATACCCGCGTCGTGCTCGGCTTCCACCCGGGCATCGCGCCGGTGAAGGTTGCCGTGCTGCCGCTGATGAAGAAGGACGGACTGGGTGAGCGCGCCCGGGCGCTGTACGACGAACTGCGCCGCCATGTGCCCGCGGACTACGACGACGGCGGGGCCATCGGACGGCGCTACCGGCGTCAGGATGAAATCGGCACGCCGTGGTGTCTCACGGTCGACCACGACACGCTGGCCGATGGTTCCCTGACGGTGCGCGACCGCGACGCCATGACGCAGCAGCGGATCGGCATCGACCAGGCAGTGTCCTGGGTCCGGGACCAGTTGTCGCGCTGACGATGGATGCGCCGAGCTTCGAGGCGCTGATCCGCGAGATGGTGGCCGGGATCCCGGCGGATTTCCTCGAGGGTGTGACCGAGGTGACCGTCTCGCCGCGCGTGGTGCCGCATCCCGATCGCGAGGGCATCTTCACGCTGGGGGAGTGCATCCCGCTGGGCGTGGAGGACGGCGCCGATCGGACCCAGAGCCGCATCGTGCTGTATCACGGCTCGTTCCGCGCCCTGCGTGCGCTCGACGAGGCCTTCGACTGGGAAGACGAGGCCTGGGAGACGTTGACCCACGAGTTGCAGCATCATCTGGAGTGGCGCGCGTCACGCGACGATCTGGGACTGGTCGACGAGGCGGCCGAAGCGAACTTCGCCCGGCTCGACGGTGAGCCGTTCGACCCGCTGTTCTTCCGTGGCGGCATCGAGGTCACGCCGGGACTGTTCCGGGTCGAGGACGACTGGTTCGTCGAACAGGTGGTGCCGCAGGTGCCGGCGCGCGTCGAGGTGGCCTGGGCTGGCCGCTGGTACCAGGTGGAGCCACCGCCGGAGACGACACTGCCCGCCTATCTTGTCTTGGACGGCTTGGCCGAACCGCCGGTTGGCGATCTGGTCCTGGTGCTGCGCACCCGCGGTGGATGGCGGGATCTGTGGCGAGGCCAGTCGACCGTGTTTGAGGCAGTGGTGACGGCAGGGCTGATCCGGTCCTGAGTGAACGCTGGTCCCCGGAGGACGCATGGTGTTCGAAAAAATGACAGCACTCGATGGTTCAGCGGTTCTGGCTGCGGCAACACGGTTTTTTGCACACCGCAACCCGGCCATGGCCGCCTTCCCTGAACGGGGTGGGGCGGACTGGGCGCAGTACCGGGGGCAGGGGGGTGAGGAGATTGCCATCGCCGTGATCCCGGTCGAGGGCGGCACCCGGGTTCGGGGGGCCACCCTGATGTTCGACCAACTGGTGGGGCGCTTCCTGACGACGCTGCCCGAGCTGGAGCCGACACCGGCCGAACCGGAGGCTGCCGAATGACCACCATGCCCTCTGTCCGGGTGACCGTGCTCGATGTCTGGGACACCATCCGGCTGCCGCTGTCGCCAACGGGGACGGCGGCGCAGCTCAAGCGCGAGGCTCTGCTGGCGGCCCGGGTGCCCCGGGATCCCGACCAGTACGAGATGAAGGTCGGGGGTGCGCTGATCCGTGATGAGTCACAGACGCTGGCCGCCATCGGCGTGCCCGACGACGGGGCGGTGATCGTCCTGCCGCGCCGCCGACACCCGGTCCGGTAGCGTCGCCGTGCCGGTGCAGGTCTGGTCGGCAGCGGCCTGTCTCGGTCACGCGCCGGGGTCGGGGTTTCCCGAACAGCCTGCCCGCCTGGAGGCCGTGCTCGCCGCGCTGCGCACCCGCGGCACCGCCGTGCGCGAGGCGCAGCCGGCATCGCGTGATGTCCTGGAACTGTGTCACGACCCCGCCTACATCGACCGGCTCGCCGCCATGAGTGCGGCGGGCCAGGGCAGCTTCGACGACGACACGCCGGTCGATGCGGCCACCTGGCCAGCGGCACTCGCCGCCGTGGGGGCCTCGCTGGCTGCATTGGAACAGGCCCTGGCGGGCGACGCGCACACCTTCGCCGCCGTCCGGCCGCCGGGGCACCACGCCCTCCCCGCCATGGCGATGGGGTTCTGCTACCTGAATCAGATTGCACTGCTCGCCGCAGAGGCCCGGCGTCGGGACGTGGGGCCGCGGCTGATCATCGACTGGGATGTCCACCACGGCAACGGCACGCAGGCCATGGTTGCCGACGACCCGCACACGCGATTCGTGTCGATGCACCAGGCGCCGTGGTGGCCCGGCAGCGGCGGCGTCGATGAGCGCGGCTGCGGCAACTGTTTCAATCGCCCCATGGCGGGCGGGCTGCCACCGATGACCTACGTCGAGAGCCTGTGGGACGGCATCCGCGACGCCACGGTGGACACGCGGCCGGAGCTGATCCTGATCTCGGCCGGATACGACGGCATGCGCGGCGACCCGCTAGGCGGCTTCACACTGGAGCCGGAGCATTACGCCCTCTGGGTGCAGCGCCTGCGCGAGACCTTCCCCGATGTGCCCATCGTCGCGCTGCTCGAAGGCGGCTACGCGCCCGCGCGGGTGGCCGATGGTGTCCTCGCCACACTCACCGCTCTGCACTGACCACCTCCGAACGACCCGGGGAACTCTGCCATGGAACTGCACGCCCGCATCCTCGATCTGCACACCCGGCACCCGTTCATCATTGCCCGAGGCGGTCAGAGTCACTATCGCACGGTGCTGGTTACGCTGCGCGACCGCGATGGTGTTGAAGGCGTCGGCGAAGCGGCCGCGACGGCCTACTACGGTGAGACGGTCGATACCGTCACGGCCGTGCTGGGGGAATACGCCACCCACCTGGGCAGCGACCCCTGGGCCATCGCCGCCATCGAAGACCGTCTGCTGCATGCCGTCGGCCGCAATCCTGCTGCCCGTGCCGCCATCTCGATGGCCCTGCACGACCTGCTCGGCAAACGGGTTGGTCAGCCGCTCTGGCGGGTGTGGGGGCTCGATCCGCAGCGCACGCCAATGACCACCTTCACCATCGGCCTGGACACGCTCGACCGGATCGCCAGCAAGACCGCCGAGGCCGTGGCTGAGGGCTATCCGATTCTGAAAGTGAAGCTGGGTGGGGCCGACGACGCGGGGGTGCTGGCGGCGATCCGCTCCGCGCACGCCGGCGAGATCCGCGTGGATGCCAATGCCGCCTGGTCGGCCAGTGAAGCGGTCCGCAAGCTGCCCATGCTGGCGGAGTTCGGCGTGACCGTGCTGGAACAGCCGGTCGCCCCCACCGACATTGCCGGGTTGCGCCAGGTTCGCCGTGCGGCGTCGATGCCGATCATGGCCGATGAGAGTTGCGTGACCAGTGCGGACATCCCGCGTCTGGTCGGCGCCGTCGATGGCATCAACATCAAGCTGGCCAAGTGCGGCTCGCTGCGTGAGGCGCAGCGGATGATCGCCATTGCCCGCGCACATCACCTGCAGGTCATGCTGGGCTGCATGATCGAGTCCTCGGTGGGGATCTCGGCGGCGGCTCATCTGGCCCCGTTGGCGGATTACCTCGATCTCGATGGTGCGGCGCTGCTCTCCAGCGACCCCTTCACCGGGGTGCGCATTGACGGGGGTGTGGTGCGATTCCCCGACGCTCCCGGACTGGGCGTGCACGCTCAGTGACCACGCGGCGGGTGCTGGTAGCGCTGCCGCTGCCATTGAGCGCGCCCTACAGCTACGCAGTGCCGGAGGGGTTGGCGGATCGCGCTGTCGCGGGGGCCCGCGTTGTCGTCGCAGTCCGTCAGCGGGAGCTGATCGGCATGATCGTCGGCGACGACCACACGGAGCCGCCCCCGGCGACCCTGCGTCCGCTGCTGGCGCTGCCCGATGTGGAACCTGCACTCACCCCGCCGCTGCTCGCGCTGGCGCAACAGATCAGCCACTACTACGGCACTCCCCTGGGCTGGACGCTGCGCGCCATGCTGCCCGCGGCGTTCTGGGGGGCGTCGCAGGTGCGACTGCATCTGGTTGATGGGGCAACCGAGGGCGCGCGCGGGACGGGGACGGGGAAGCTGCTCGACTGGCTCCGGGGTCGCGGCGGATCGGCGCTGGTGGGTGCGGCGCGCCGAGCCTTGGGTGGTGATGTGTGGGGAGTGGTCAGTCGGCTTCAGCGGGTCGGGATGATCCGGACCGAGGTGGTGCCGCCGGACACCGGCGCTCAGCAGCGCACAGTCCGCATGCTCACGATCCGGGGCGAGCCACTGTCACTGAGCCTGCGCGACGAGCGGTTCCGCCGCTCGCCCGGGCAGCGGCGGGTGTACGAACTCCTCGAACTCAGCGGGGCGGTGGCGCAGGCCCGGGTGATCGAGCGGACGGGGGTCGATGCCTCGGTGATCCGGCGTCTGCTGACCAGCGGGCTGATCGACGTGACCGAGGAAGCCCGGGCGACGCATCCCTTCGACAGCTTCGAGGTGACGGTGCCGCCCGCCGACCGGACCGCAGATCAACAGCAGGCCCTGGCGGCGCTCGCCGATCGTCCAACAGGTGAGAGCACGCTGCTGTTCGGGGTCACGGGGTCGGGCAAGACCCTGGTGTACCTGGACCGGATCCGCATGGCCTTGGCCAGCGGCCGCGGCGCGCTGCTGCTGGTGCCCGAGATCGCCCTGACTCCGCAGACGGTGGCGCGGGTGCGCGGCATGTTCGGCGACACCGTGGCGGTGCTGCACAGCGGGCTGTCGGACGGCGAACGCGCCGATGCGTGGCGCGCCCTGCGCCAGGGTGAGCGGCGCGTGGCTGTCGGCGCCCGATCCGCGGTGTTTGCGCCGGTGCAGGATCTGGGCGTGATCGTGCTCGACGAGGAGCACGAGACCGGATACAAGAACGGCGAATCGCCGCGCTATCACGCCCGGCATGTGGCCGCCATGCGGGCCCGGCTGGAGGGGGCCTCACTGATTCTGGGCAGCGCCACACCGGCACTGGAGAGCTGGACCACCCACGAGGGCGCCGCCCGAATCGAGTTGCCGGTGCGGGTGGCCGCGCGGCCGATGCCCACGGTCGAATT
This sequence comes from uncultured Gemmatimonadaceae bacterium, assembly GCA_964421625.1. GTDB lineage: Bacteria > Gemmatimonadota > Gemmatimonadetes > Gemmatimonadales > GWC2-71-9 > Palsa-1233. Next base: position 5,918 of record CAYQXR010000030.1, read on the forward strand.
GATCGACCTGCGCCACCAGGAACTGGTGCGAGGGGTGGGCGGCATACCGTGGAGTCTCGCGCTGGATGAGGCTGTTACCGCCACGCTCGCGGTGGGCGAGCAGGTGCTGCTGCTGCTGAACCGTCGCGGCTGGTCCGCGGTGGTCCAGTGCGGCGACTGCGGCGAGCCGGTGAGCTGCCCAGCGTGCAGCATTTCGCTGACGCTGCATCAGTATCCGCAGGAGCTCCGCTGCCACTACTGCGACCATCGGGAGCCGATCCCCGTGGCCTGTGCCACCTGTGGCAGTGCGTCGATGCAGCCCCGCGGAGCCGCCGGCACGCAGCAACTCGAGCGCCTGCTGGAGGACCGCTTCCGCACCGCGCGCATCGCCCGGATGGACCTCGACACCACGGCCGGCAAGTGGGCCCACCACCGTCTGCTGGGGCAGGTGGGTCGCGGCGAGATCGACATCCTCCTCGGCACGCAGATGATCGCCAAGGGCGTGGACTTTCCCGGAGTGACGCTGGTGGGTGTGGTCGATGCTGACACGGCGCTGCATCTGCCCGATTTCCGCTCGCCCGAACGCACCTTCCAGCTCATTGCCCAGGTGGCCGGCCGCGCGGGGCGCGGCGATCGCCCGGGGCGCGTGCTGGTGCAGACCCGCCAGCCCGACCACCCCGCGCTCCAGTATGCGGTGCGCCACGACGCCCGCGGCTTTCTGGATGCCGAACGCGCGGCGCGGTCCAGTCCACCGTATCCGCCGCACCTGGCTCTGGTTCGCGTGGTGCTGCAAGGCCCGGAAGGAGAGGTGGTGCGGCAGGTGGCCGAAGGGCTGGTGGACTGGTCCATCCGCAGTCTGGCGCGCGAAGACTCGTCAGTGCTGGTGATCGGGCCGGCGCCCTGTCCCATCGAGCGCATCCGGGGGCAGGTGCGCTACCAGTTCCTGCTCAAAGGTCCGGGCCGGGAACTGGGCCGCTGGGTCCGCACCGCCGCACCGCGTCTCCTCGGCATGCGGGACGGTGTCCGGGTGGTGATCGACCGGGATCCGGTCACCATGCTGTAGTCCGGGTACCCGGGCGCGGCACTCCCCGTGGCGGTGGGGAGGTTCCGATCCGGGCCTGTCTGGCGTACCTTCTCCATACCCCTTCACCCATCTCACTGGAGCGTTCCTGTGAAGAAACTGCTGACTGAGTTCGTCGGGACCTTTTTTCTGGTGTTCACCATCGGCCTGGTCGTGGTGTCCGGCGCGCCGCTCGGCGCGGTGGCTATCGGCACCGTACTGATGGTGATGGTGTACATGGGCGGCCACATCTCGGGCGCGCACTACAACCCGGCGGTCTCCCTGGCGCTCTGCCTGCGTGGCAAGATTGCCAGCGCCGACTGCGTGTCCTACATGGTGGCCCAGGTGCTCGGCGCGCTGGCTGCGGCCGGCGTGGTGCATGTGGTGACCGGACAGACCTTCGCCCCCACGCCCGGCACGGGGGTCAGCATGGTGTCGGCGCTGCTGGTCGAGGTGCTGTTCACGCTGGCACTGGCGCTGGTGGTGCTCAACGTCGCGACCCACAAGGCCACGGCCGGGAACTCCTACTACGGTCTGGCGATCGGCTTCACCGTGCTGGCCGCCGCGATTGCCGGCGGCGGGATTTCCGGTGGGGCCTTCAATCCGGCGGTCGGCATCGGTCCGACGGTGGTGCACAGCATGATGGGCGGCGGCACCCTCACCTTCCTCTGGCTCTACTTGGCCGGTCCTCTGCTCGGGGGCATTCTTGCGGCCGTGATCTTCGGCATGCAGGAAGCCGACTGATCAGCGGCTGACCGAGAAGCCGACCGTCAATACGCGTCCGGGGGCGGGCTCATACACCCGCCCACCGGCGCCGTTGACCGTGACCGCTGCCACGTGGCGACGGTCGAACAGATTCCCCACCATCAGATAGCCACCCACCGCCGCACCACGCTGCGCGCCGCGCCACGCCAGTCGCAGTGTCGTCACGCCCGCACCCAGCCCCTCGGCCTGGAGCTGATTGGTGTCGTCGGCGTACATGCTGCTGCGGAATACCTGATCGACATCGAGCGCCAGACCGCGACCAAGCGCACCGGTTAGCCCTACGCGGCCACTGCCGCGCGGCAGCCCGGGCAGGCGGTTGCCGTCGAGGCGCTGGCTGCTGGTGCGCTGATAGTCGTCGAATCGGGCGTGCATCACACTGGCCGTGGCATGGAGTGTCAGTCGTGACGTGGCCAGCCAGTGGGCCGCGACCTCACCGCCGGTGGCCGAGGTCCGACCGGCATTCCGGAAAAAGCTGCGCCCGCCGATTTCTTCCACCGGCACGATGGCGTCGCGGGTGCGGCTGCGCCAAATGGCTGCCTCCCACTGGATCGCCTGCCGCCGCGATCGGATGCCGGCCTCGACCATCACGGTATGCTGCGGACCGAGCGGCGTCGTGGGCGCCGAGTTCGGTGAGAGATTCCCGAGTTCGGTGGTGGTCGGTGTCTCGAAGGATGTCGCTGCGGTGGTCCACAGTGTGGTGCTGGACGACGGGGTCCACCCCAGTGCCACCGACCAGCTTGGTGACTGCATGATGCGGTCGCCGCTGGAGGCACTCGTCTGGATCCGGTCGATCACGGCGAACCTGGTACGGTCCCACCGTCCGCCGACGGTGAGCGACAGCGCGGGCCGGAGCGGCAGCGTGCCGCGCAGGAAGGCACCTGCTTCGGTCACCTGTTCCTGTCTGTCGAGGTAGGCTGCTCCCGTCGGCAGGCCGTCGATGCTGAGCCGGTTGACGCGCTCGTCGCGCATGCGCTGCAGATCGGCACCCGCCGTAATGGCCACGGTCCCCGGCCGCCAGGTGGTGGTGCCGCGGACACCCATCACCCGACGGTCGATGCCCACCCAGGTGCCGTCCTGCGGGCGCGTCGACAGCTCGGACGGTGCGGCGAGGGGATTCTCGAGATCGCGCCAGAGGTGCCAGGTGGTCAGCGTGGTTTCCCGGCGATCGGTGGTGTGCCGCCAGGTCAGGGCGAGCTGAGTCTGCTGCACCGCCTTGCCGGCATGACGGCGCAGATTGGTCGCGGCTGCCGAATCGGGGTTGCGTTCAAGTTCGGTGCGGGTGAGGGCGCCGGGATTGTCAGCGCGCGGGTCGTCGGCTGCATCGAGGCGCAGGGTCAGATCGGAGTAGCCGGTGGGGGCCCAGGCCACGGCGCCCGTGACGCGGCGCTGCGTGGCGCCGGCGTTCTGGCGCAGGCCGTCCGTATGGAAGGCGCTGAGTGCCAGCGTCGCGCCGAGCGTGCCCTCTCGCGCATTGGCTTGGAGGCGGGTCTGGCGGGTATGACCGGATCCGCCGCTGGCGGCCCAGGTGAGTGTCGGGCCGCTGCCGGGACGCGCGGTGCTGAAAGCCAGCACGCCCCCGCTGGCGTTGCCGTGTTCGGCGGAGGCCGCGCCGCGGATCACTTCGACCCGGGAGACGCGGGCGAGGTCCAGATGGTTGGTCTGGCTCTGGCCGTCGGGCAGGGTCTGGGGGACATCGTCGACCAGTACCTTGACCCCGCGCCACCCGAAGTTGGCACGCGCACCGGCGCCGCGGATCGACAGGCGCTGGTCCAGGGAATAGTTCCACCGGTTGGCGGCGAGTACACCCGGCACGTAGGCCAGCGCCTCGTCCACCCCTGGCGGCAGTCCGCTGCGGTGCAGCAGCGCGGAATCGATCACGGTCACCCCCGCAGCCAGCAGGCGCAGGGGAGTGGGCGTCCGGGAGACCTGCACGCGGATGTCGGCGAGCAGCGCGAGCGTGTCGGCCCGTTGCGCTCCCGCGGCGGCGGGCAACAGGCAGAACAGGGCGGTCAGGCGGGGGAGGTGCATGGTGAAGGGTCGCCGGATCGGCCGCGCCGGGCAACTCCGGGACGGAATGGCCTCCGGTGGCCTCCGGTGGGGTGGGGCTCTATCTTCCGCCATGCTTGATGCACTGATGCCGCGCGGCCCGGGTGAAGGCCCGCAATGGGAGCGCCTGGCGACCTGGCTGCACGATCGGATTGTCCCCGGACAGGTTGACGGGATCTGGGTGATGCGGACTCTCCGGCGGGATCGGCGTGAATACGGCGCTGCCATCCTCTCGCTGGTCGAGGGCGACCGGCGGCGGATCTGTACTGCCAACTACATCGCGACCATCAAAGGGAAGACCCGGGGCGGCTTTGAGGCCTCGATGACCGAAGTCGGCAGCGGCCCCCTTGAAGCCCTGCACGAGTTGCTGGCCATGGTGCCGGTCCGCTCGGACGACGAGGACCCGCCCACGCCGATCCCGGTCGCCACCTGGTTTCCACCGGCGCAGGACGACGCGGATGCTGGGCCGGATGCCGAAGCGGTCAGCGCTGAGGCCGTCGAGCCTGAGGTCGCCGAGCCTGAGGTCGTCACGGTCGCGGAGGACGGGATCGCCTGATGCCCGACACCGACCTCCACGAGCGATTCCGCGCCTGGCTGCGTGACCGGCACCTGCCGATCTCCCGGCCGCGGGATCTGGTGGCAGGAGTCGTGTTCAAAGCGTCACATCACTTGGCCGTGGACGACATCCAGCGCCTGCTCCGTGACCAGGGGCACCGGATCGGCACAGCCACGGTCTACCGCGCGTTGGACATCCTGGTGGAGAGCGGGCTGGTACGCCCGCACGATTTCGGCGAAGGCTTCAAACGCTACGAAGCTGTGCGTGCCACCAGTGAGCATGGCTACCTCATCTGCAGTCGCTGCGGCACCGTGACCGAGTTTTCGACCGAACGCTTCGAGCGGATGCTGCCGCTGGTCGCCGATGAGCACGACTTCCAGCATCACCGTCACCGGGTCGAGATCCACGGCCTCTGTCAGCCCTGCCAGCGCGTCGACTTCGGCACGCTGGCGCGCGCGGGACGGCGCTGACCGCTCAGGAGGCTTCCAGCCGCCGGACCAGTTCCTCGTGGGCCAACAGTTCGACATAGCGGCCCTGCCGCGCCACCAGCGTATCGTGCGATCCCGATTCCACGATCCGCCCCTCATCCAGCACCAGAATGGTGTCGGCCTCGCGCACTGCTGAGGCGTGATGCGAGATGATGACCGCCGAGCGTTGGGCCATCGCACGGCCCATCGCATCGAGGATCTCGGCTTCGGTGCGGGCATCCACGGCGCTCAACGCATCGTCGAGGATCAGCACGCCCGGGTCGCGCACCAGGGCGCGGGCGATGGCGGCCCGCTGCCGCTGACCGCCTGAGAGGTTGATGCCGCGCTCACCCAGCAGCGTATCCCATCCATCGGGCAGATCGGGCAGCGCCGCGTCGAGGCGGCTGATCGCGGCGGCGGTGTCGAGCCGCCCGTCGTCGGGCGCATCGAGCAGCACGTTGCGGCGCAGAGTATCCGAGAACAGGAAGGTCTCCTGCGGCACGATGCCGACCGCCTGTCGCAGCGTGCCCAGCGCCAGGTCGGGCAGGGGGATGCCGTCGAGCAGAATGCGGCCGCGGTCGGGATCCCAGCCGCGCAGCAGCAGTTCGGCGATGGTCGACTTGCCGCTGCCGGTGGCTCCCACGATGCCCACGGAGCTACCCGGCGGCACCTCGAACGAGAGACCGCGCAGCACCCAGTGGTCCTCGGGCATGCCGGGGTAGCGGAACCAGACCTCGTCGAAGCGGACGGCCCGACCCCCGGAGGCTGGTGGCAGAGCGCGGGGGGCCGCCGGGTCCCGGATGGTCAGTGGTGCCTCGAACAGGGTGTCGAGCCGTTCGGCTGCGCCTTCCCCCCGCTGGATCAGCGAGATGGCCCAGCCCAGCGCGATCATCGGCCAGACTAGGGTGGCCAGGTATACCGTGAACGCCACCAGGCCGCCGAGGGTCATGGCTCCGGCCAGGACCAGGCGTCCGCCGACGATCAGGGTCACCACCCCGCCGATGCCGCCCAGCAGCCCCAGCAGCGGGTGGAAGACTCCCTGGGTCCGGGCCAGGCGCATGTTCCGGTCGACATAGTCCTGGTCGAGTGTGGTGAAAACGTCGCGTTCGGCGTCTTCTTGTGCATAGGCCCGGACCACCCGGATGCCGGCCAGGTGCTCCTGGACGAAGGCACTGAGGGTCCCGAAGGCATCCTGGACGGCCAGGGAGTGGCGATGCATGATGCCCCCCATGACCACCATCACCAGGGGCAGTCCGAGGGCGGAGAGCAGGGCCCAGAAGGTGAGGCTGGGCGAGAGCGACAGCATGGCCGGCAGGATCATCAGGGTCCGGACCAGGGTGTCGACGAGGTACATGATGGCGGGGCCCGCCACCATCCGGAGGGCCAGCAGGTCGTTGGTCGCCCGCGCCATCAGGTCGCCGATGGCGTACCGCTGGTGGAAGGCCGGTGGCAGGGCCAGCAGGTGACCGAAGAGGTCGTCCCGCAGGTCGGTCTCGACGTCGCGGGACGCGCCGTTAAGTTGTCGGCGGACGCCGAAGCGGAGCACCCCGCCCAGGCTGGCGGTCAGCAGCAGGAGGGCGAGGGCGTTCCGCAGGCCCGGCGGCTCAGCCTGGGCCGCGATGAAGTCGATACTCTGCTGGACGTAGCGGGGGACCAGGGTGGTGAACCAGTTGGACGCCAGCAGGCAGCCGAAGCCCAGCGCATAGGCTACCGCGTGGCGGCGGAGATAGGGTGCCAGACGTCGGGCGGTACGCATGCCGCCCCAATGTACAGCCGAACCGGACTTTGACCAGAGGATGACAACCATGACGAGATTCCAGCCCGCAGCACTGACCCTGATTCTGGCGCTGGCGGCCTGCGGGGGCGAGAAGGCTCCGCCAGCCGAACCCGCGCCGCTGCCGAGTGAGCCCCTGACCGTGGTATTGCCCGATACCGTTGTCACGCTCACTGAGGACCCGACCCTGCCGACGCCGCCTGCCGCCAAGCCGGCCACGCCGGCACCGGTCCGGCCCACCCCGGCTCCGAAGCAGCCAACGCCCGCGCCGAGCAACCCGGTACCAACGCCGCCGGCTGAAGCGGCTCCGGCGCCCGCGCCCGCAGCCCTGGCTGTCGGTGCCGTGCTCCAGACCACCTTGGTCGACTCGGTACATTCGCGCTTCCAGAAGGCCGGCGACGTCGTCAAGGTCCGGGTGTCACAGGATGCCACCACTGCCGACGGCCGGGTGGTGGTACCCGCCGGTGCCATCGTGACCCTGACCATCCGCGAGATTGCGCAGGCCGACTCCCGCGGGGAGAAGGGCGTGCTCGACCTCGCCATCAAGGGCATCGAGATCACCGGGACGCCGTACGCCATGGTGGGCGAGGCCGGCGAATACGAGTTCGAGATGCGGGCCCGCGGCGTGCAGGCCGGCGACGTGGCCAAGACCGGCGCCGGGGCAGCCGCAGGCGCCCTGATCGGCAAGATGGTGGCAGGCAAGAAGGGCACGGTGGGCGGCGCCCTGGTCGGTGGTGCGGTGGGCGCGGCCGTCGCCTCCTCCACGGCCAACCGCGACATCATCGTGCATGCGGGCCAGAAGATGACCCTGGTGCTCAAGGAGCCGTTCGCCACCAGGTAGTGGCTGGAGGCAGCACGACAACGGCCGCTGACGGATTCCGTCAGCGGCCGTTGTGTTTCCAACAGAGGCGATCAGTAGCCGACGGGGCCACCACCAAGTCGCGGATCGCTGACGCCCAGCCAGCCGGTGGTGGTGCGGATGATGGCCTGCACATCGCCCATGCTGCCGGTCGTGGCGATCCGGTGTCCCATGGTGCGGAGACGGTCGAGCACCGAGGCCACAAAACCATTGGGCGACTCCACCCGCAGTTCGTCCGGCAGCGCCTGATGATGGACCCGCGGCGCCTCGACGGCCTGCGGCAGCGGCATGCCGTGGTCAATCACATTGCTGATGACATGATACACCTGCGTGATGATGGTGGGACCGCCCGGCGTGCCGACCACCAGGCGCAGCTTGCCGTCCGGATCCGTCACGACGCTGGGCGACATCGCCGAGAGCATGCGCTTACCCGGCTTGATGGCGTTGATCTCACCCTGCACCAGGCCGAACTGATTGGCCGTGCCGGGCGCCGTGGCGAAGTCGTCCATCTCGTTGTTCATCAGGAACCCGGCACCGCCGATGGTCAGGTGCGATCCGTAGGACGAGTTCAAGGTCGTGGTGATGGCTACGGCGCCACCGGCTGCGTCGGTGACCGAGTAGGACGTGGTGCTGGTACCGTCCGGAATGCGCGGATCGAAGGCCGGCGTGGGAGTGGCGCGCTGCAGGTCGATGCCCGCCGCCTGTTCGCGGGCCCAGGCCGTGGAGAGCAGCCGTGCCAGCGGCACCTCCTCGAAGTCGGTATCACCCAGCAGCGCGTTGCGGGCCATGAAGGCACGCCGCATCACTTCGGCCTCACGATGGAGCAACTCCGCCGACCCGAAGGGCGGCAGGGGGCCCAGCGCCTCCTGCATGTTGAACATCATGGCCAGCGTCACCCCACCGGACGACGCCGGTGGCATCGAGGCGATGGTCCAGCCGCGGTACGTGGCCGTCACGGGTGTCCGCCACTTGGCCTGGTACCCGGCCAGGTCGGCATGGGTGATGATGCCGCTGTCGGCCCGCATCTGCGCCACGATGGCATCGGCGGTGGGACCGCGATAGAAGCCATCGCGTCCCTCGGTGGCAATGCGCGTCAAGGTCCGCGCCAGGTCCGGCTGCTTGAACAGGGTTCCTTCCGCGGGCTCGGCGCCGTCGATCAGGTACTGCTGTGCCGACGTGGGGAACCGACGGAGTCGCGCGGCAGCACTGCGCAGCGACCGGGACCGGTAGGCGTCGATGATGAAGCCGTCCCTTGCCAGCGCGATGGCCGGTTCGACCAGCCGCGCCCAGGGCAGCTTCCCGTAGCGCCGGTGCGCCTCGGCGAGGCCCGCCACCGAGCCCGGGACCCCGGAGGCCAGCGCGCCGTAGAGGCGCCGGTCCGTCAGCTTGCCTTCGGCGTCGAGGTACATGTCCCGGCTCGCGGCGGCCGGGGCCGTCTCGCGGAAGTCGAGTGTGACCGTCTCGCCGTCGGGGAGGCGGGCGACCATGAACCCACCGCCCCCGATGTTCCCGGCTTCGGGGTGGGTGACGGCCAGGGCAAAGCCCACCGCCACGGCCGCATCCACGGCGTTGCCACCCGCGCGCAGGATGTCGCGGCCGACGGCGCTGGCGATCGGACTGCCGGAGGCGACCATGCCCGAATCCCCGGCAGCCGTCCGGGCCTGACCAGTGAAGCGCCACTCAGCGGGAATGGTTGGCGCCTGCTGGGCGGCCAGCGGGAGGGCTGCGGCGCTGAGCAGTGTGAGGAATTGCAGCATTCGACCATGGAGAGCGGGCACGGGACCTCGCGGGGAGAACGGTGGCCGGGGAGTTGTCGGGCTCCGACGAGATCCGTAACTTAAGGCGTTCCCATGTTCACGTCAGCCATCCGGCCCCTGCCATGACCGGCCCCCTGCGGGCCACGGAACGCCGCCATCCGGCTTCCACCGATCTGGATCAGTTGTCGCCGGACGAATTGGTCACGCTCTTCACGGCGACGGATCGGGAGGTGCCCGAGGCGGTGGGCCGTGCCCATGGGGCGATCACTGCGGTTCTGATCCGCCTCGAAGCGGGCATGCGCGCCGGCGGACGCCTGGTGTATGTCGGTGCCGGCACGTCGGGGCGCCTGGGTGTGCTGGATGCCTCCGAGTGCCCGCCCACCTTCGGCACACCGCCTGAGCTGGTACAGGGGATCATCGCAGGCGGCACCGCCGCCCTCACGCAGGCCGTCGAAGGGGCCGAGGACAATGAGGCCGCCGGGGCTGGGGCCATCCTCGCGCATGGCATCGCGGCGCCGGACCTGGTGCTGGGCATTGCCGCTTCAGGGAGCACGCCCTTCGTGCGCGGTGCCCTGGCCCAGGCCCGGTCTCTGGGAGCCACGACGGCGCTGCTGACCTGCGCCGAGCCGCCGCGCGAACTGGTGGCACTGTGCGACGAGGTGATTCATGTGGCGGTCGGCCCCGAACTGCTCACCGGGTCGACTCGCCTGAAAGCCGGCACCGCTACCAAGCTGGTGCTCAACACCCTCACCACCGGCGTGATGGTCCGCCTCGGCAAGACCTGGGGCAATCTGATGGTCGATCTTCGGGCCACCAATGCCAAGCTGCACGACCGCGGCGAGCGCATCGTCATGCTGGTGACGGGCCTGCCACGGGAGGCCGCCCGAGAGGCGCTTGCGGCCGCCGACGGGGAGGTCCGCACCGCCATCGCGATGGTGCGCTGCGGCCTCGATCGCGACCAGGCCCGCCAGGCCCTGGCGGAAGCGGATCATCGGCTGCGCGCGCTGATCGGTCCTCCACCCAGGCATGGCGATGACTGACGACGCTCTCATGGTCGGCCTGATGTCGGGCACGTCACTCGACGGGATGGATGCGGCGCTGGTCCGCTGTCGGGCAGATCACCCCCCCATGCTGCTCGCCTACACGCACCGGCCCTACTCGGCCGCAGAGCGTGGCCAGCTCGAAGCGGTGCTCCAAGGTGCCTCTGCCAGGCACGCCGCGCTGCTCCATGCGAACCTGGGGACCTGGGCCTGCGAGGCGGTGACGCAGGTGCTGCGCGCCGGGTCGGTGGCGCCAACCCAGCTCCAGGGGATTGTGTTCCCCGGGCAGACCATCTGGCATGAGCCGCCCCACGTAACCTGGCAGCTCGGTGATGCGGCCCGCGTGGCAGAGGTGTTCCGCGTACCGGTTGTGCACGATCTGCGCGCCCGTGACGTAGCCGCAGGCGGCGAGGGCGCGCCCCTGGTGCCGCTGGTTGATGCCCTCTGCTTTGCCGGTGACGCCCCCCGGGCACTGCTCAATATCGGCGGCATGGGAAACGCGACCCGGGTTCCGGGCCCGGCCTCCGCCGACCCGGTGCTCGCCGGGGACAGCGGGCCCGGTATGGCAGTGATCGATGCCCTGGCCCGCCGCTGTGAGCCGACCTGGTCCTGTGATCGGGATGGCGCGCTGGCCCGACAGGGGCGTGTGCATCACGACGTACTGACGGAATTGCTGGCCGATCCCTTCTTCCATATGCCGGTGCCACGCAGCACCGGGCGCGAACGCTTTGGCGCGGCCTACGCCGATGCACTCGCCCAGCGCCTGCCCGGTCCCGATGGGGTACGCACTGCGGTGGCGCTGACTGCGGCGTCGATCGATCATTTTCTCCATGTGATACTTCCCCCCGTGCAGGAGGTGCTGGTGTCCGGTGGCGGTCTACATCACCCGGTGCTGATGGACGAACTGCGCGAGCGCTGCCAGGCGCACGGTACGCGGCTCGACCGTTTCGATGCACAGTACTTCGACGGCGATGCCAAGGAGGCCGTGGCCTTCGCCGTAATCGGCTGGCGCACATTGCGCGGTGAGTCCGGCAACCTGCCCAGCGTGACTGGCGCCAGTGGCCCGCGGGTGCTCGGCTCGGTGGTGCCGGTATGAACCCCGCCGCGCTGCTGCTGCCCGCGTTGCGCGCACGCGAGGGTCGCTTCGACCACGAGATGGACACCATTCGGCAGACGCTCGCACTCGGGGTGGGCGGCTACATCCTCTTCGGCGGCACCCGTGACACGGTCCGCGATCTCACCAGGCGATGCCTCGACCTCGCCGGTCGGCCGCTGCTGTTCGGCGCCGATCTCGAACGCGGCGCGGGGCAGCAGATCCATGGGCTGACGCCGCTGCCACCGCCACGCGCCCTGGCCACCCTGGATGATCTCGATCTGGTGGTACGCGCCGGTGCGATGACGGCAGAGGAGGCCGCATCGGTGGGCATCAACTGGGTGTTTGCGCCAGTCGCGGATCTCGACGTCCTCGCCGAGAATCCCATTGTGCAAACGCGCAGCTTCGGCGCAGCGGGCGCGGCGGTTGGTGAGCAGGTCGCCGCCTGGATTCGAGGCTGCCAGGGGCAGGGCGTCCCCGCCTGCGTCAAGCACTATCCCGGACACGGGCGGACGCGGCACGATTCGCACAGCGGATTGCCGGTGGTCGAAGCAAACCGCGCAGAACTCGCCGAGGACCTCCTGCCGTTCCGCGCCGCCGTGGCAGCCGGTGTCGCCTCCGTCATGACGGCCCACGTGGCCTTTCCCTCGCTTGATCCGACCGGCTTGCCCGCGACGCGGTCCGCCCCGATCCTGCAACTGCTTCGGGATGACATCGGTTTTGCCGGACCGGTGGTGACCGATGCCCTGATGATGGCGGGTGCCACGGCCGGTCTGTCAGAAGATGCTGCGGCCATTGAGGTGGTGCGCGCCGGTGTCGATGTCCTGCTCTATCCCCGGGATGTCGCGCTGGTCGCCAACACCCTCACCCGCATGATGGATGATCCCGCCGACGCGGCCCGGATGGCCACCGCACAGAACCGGCGGGCGACGCTGTTCGAACAGGTTGCCTCGCCCGGCACGCAATCCCCGACTCCACTCGATGTCACGGCGGTGGTGCGATGCCTGCTGGGGCAGGGGTGGCAGCGCGGCTCGGCGCCGGCGCTGAGGATGCCGATCGAGTGTCTGGTGATCGACGACGATGTCGATGGTGATTGGCCAGTGTCGTCGTCGCCGGACCTGGTTGCCGAGGCACTGCGGCCGCGGCAGGGCCCGTCGGATGGAAGCGGCAGTCGGGTGCTGCTGGTCTTCTGCGAGGCGCGCGCGGGGAAGGGGCGTGGCGGCATTGCCCCAGCCCGGCTGGAGGCCATTGCCGCTGCCGGGCCGGTGGATGCCATCGTCCTGTTCGGTCACCAGCGGTTGGTTGCCACGCTGCCGGGGACGTCGCCGGTACTGGTGGCATGGCATCGGCAGCCGCTGATGCAGACGGGGGTCGCGCTGACCCTGATGGAGCTGAGCCGATGAGCCCACTCGACTGGGGGATCGTCGCGCTGTATCTGGTCGGGTCGCTGGCGGTGGGATTGATCGCGGCCCGGCGGGGCGCGCGCAATATCGCCGAGTTCTTTGTCGGCGGTCGCAGCGTGCCCTGGTGGTTGGCTGCATCGTCCATGGCCGCCACCACCTTCAATGTCGACACACCGCTGTACGTGGCCGGGGTGGTGGCCCGCAGCGGGGTGGCCGGCAACTGGCAGTGGTGGTCCTTCGCCTTTGCGCACGTGCTGATGGCTGTGGTGCTGGCCAAGCTGTGGCGGCGCGCCAATGTGGTGACCGACATGGAACTCACCGAGCTGCGCTACGGGGGGCGGGCGGCGGCGGTGCTGCGGGGGTCGCGCGCCTTTCTGTTCGCGGTGCCTTTCAACTGTCTGTCGATCGGCTACGGCATGCTGGCGATGCGCAAGGTGATCGTCGCGCTGGGTCTGCTGGACGGCTTCACCGCGCTGCCGGGTGACCCTCGCCTCTGGGCTGTCGTGCCCATCGTGGTGATCACACTCATCTACACCGCCGCGACCGGACTCTGGGGCGTGCTTGCCACGGACTTCCTGCAGTACATCATGGCCATGGTCGGGGCCGTGGTCATCATGATGTACGCCCTGCACGATGTCGGCGGGCTGGCCAACCTCACCGGGCAGCTCCGTGCCAGCGGTCAGGGCCAGCACCTCGACCTGGTCCCGACCGGTCCCGACCCGCTGCTGCCCCTCACCAGCTTCTTCGGCTGGATGGCCATCCAGTGGTGGGCCTTCCGGAACAGCGATGGTGGCGGGATGTTCGTGCAGCGGCTCTCGTCGGTGCCCGATGAACGCGAGGCCGAGAAGGCGGGACATGCCTTCAATATCCTGAACTATGTGGTGCGGTCCTGGCCCTGGATTCTGGTGGGCCTCTGCGCGCTGGTGGTGCTGCCCGGTCTCGCCGATCCGGAGATGGCCTACCCCATGCTGATGAAGCGCTACCTGCCGAGCGGGATGCTGGGGCTGGTCTTCGCCTCGCTGCTGGCGGCGTTCATGTCGACGGTCTCGACCCAGGTGAACTGGGGCGCCAGTTATGTCGTCAATGATCTGTATGCCCGCTTCAGTGGCAACCATGACGACCAGCATCTGCTGCGGATGGCGCGCTGGGCCTCGATCGTGCTCACCGTCATCGCGGCGACGGTGTCGTTCTTCCTGGAGAGCGTCGGGCAGGTGTTCACCTTCCTGCTGCTGATCGGCAATGGCCCCGGCCTGGTGCTGCTGCTCCGCTGGTTCTGGTGGCGGATCAATGCGGCGGCCGAACTGGCGGCGATGTTTGCCGGGCTGGGTCTGGCGCTGCTGACGTATCACCCGATGTTCGCGGGACTCGACACCGGCCAGCGGTTGCTGTTCACCGCGTTCGGGTCGATGGCCGTGTGGATCCCGGTCATGCTGCTGACTGCGCCGGAGCGGCCCGAGACCCTGGATGCCTTCTACGCCCGGGTCCGGCCGGGTGGCTGGTGGGGCCCGGTGCGCCAGCGGACCGGTCTGACGGCGCTGGACGACCTCCGGCGCGACCTGCTGCGCTGGGCCGTCTGGGTGGTGATCATTCTCGGTGGGACGCTGGGGATCGGCGCGCTGCTGCTGCGGTAGGACGCAGTGCGCGCCTTCAGCCGAAGAGTCGGAACAGCGCCAGCAGGATCAGGAAGACGGCGAGGGCAATCAAGGCCAGCCCAGTGGGGGTGCGGCGGGGGGCAACCACCGGGGCCGCAGGGCGGGTCATCGCAGGAAAGGCCAGCGTCGGATGCAGCGCCGGCGTGACCGGTTCGGCTGGCAGCAACTCCCGGTAGGCCGGCGCTTCCTCCGCCCGCGTCGGGAGGCCATCGCCGTCGAAGCGGGCGGCCACGACGGTGATGTTGTCGGGGCCGCCCCGTTCGTTGGCAGCACAGACCAGCGCCTCGCAGAGGGTGCGTACGTCGGGTGCGGTGGTCGCGAGCCGGGTGAGTTCCTCGCGGGGCAGCACCGAGGAGAGCCCGTCGCTGCACAGGATCAGCAGGTCGCCGCGCTGCAAGCCCTGGGTGCTGAGATCCACCCGGATCAGCGCATCGGGACCCAGCGCCTGCAGAATGATGTTGCGACGCTCACTCCGCTCGGCCTCTTCTTCCGTCAGTTCGCCCGCTTCCACCAGCCGCTGCGTCAGCGACTGGTCCCGGGTGAGTTGCCGGGCTTCGCCGTCGCGGACGAGGTAGGCGCGGGAGTCGCCGATCTGAGCCAGGAAGAGCCGATCCCCTCGGGCACCAACCACCGTGGCGGTGGTCCCCATGCCATGCAACTCAGGGTGCTCCATGGCGTAGGCATGGATCTGGGCATTGGCGTGTTCCAGCGCGGTGCGCAGGTGGGTGGCAAACCGGTGCTGGGAAGCATCGGTGTCGCGCTGCCAGGACTCCACCAGGTGGCGGTGGATACTCCGCGCCGCCATGTCGCTGGCGATTTCGCCCGCAGCCGCGCCGCCCATGCCGTCGGCGACCAGGGCCAGCAGCCCCCGTTCCCCGACAGGACGCTCCTCGACCTCGGCCACGGCGAGCGACTCCCCCAGTGCCAGGTCGGCCACGAGGTAGGTATCCTCGTTATGCTCTCTGGTACGTCCGCGGTCGGTGAGGGCGTAGAGAGTGGTCAGAATGACTGGCGTGCGCATGCCCTCGGTGGGAGGAAGCGGCGAATCGGTCGAGGGGAAGATAGGAAGGGCCCATGAGAGCGTCAACGCGAATCAAGCTTGGAGACCAGACTCCCCCCCGTCTCGGACACCTGTGTCTGGCCCTGCTCGTGGGGTGTGGCACCGCGCCAGCCCAGCAGCGGACGCCCTGGCCGGCCATTCCGACGGTCGAAGGAACGCTGGCCATTCACGTCCAGTACCCCACGGCGGGGAGCGCCATTCTGGTGGGTGATTCCACCTTCGTCTTCGGCAGTGTCGGGGATGGCCGAGCCAGGCTCACCATCGACGGGCAGTCGGTCGAGGTTGCACCAAATGGTGCATGGCTCGCCTGGATCGCCGTGCCCAGGACCAGGGACCTGACCCTGCAACTCGTGGCCGAGGTTGGATCGGAGCGGGTGACACTGGCGCACCGCCTGACTCGGCCCGATGTCATGCCCGCACGCGGGGCCTGGGTCGATACCGCCACACTTGCGCCACGCGGACGCATGTGGTTGCCGCCGGGAGAACCGTTGCCGCTGAGCGTCCGCGCCAGCCCGGGTGCCGTCGTGCGGCTTCGCCTGCCCGATGGTCGCGTGATCCCCTTTCACGCGGATCCCTCCCTGCCGCCGGTGGCTGCGGGGCTGCGGGCCTTCGATCGGGATGAACGCAACCTGGTGCGTGGGGCAGGTGGTGATCGGTGGATCGCGACGCTGCCTGCCGATGTCGGTCGCGCCACGTCGGAATGGTTGACCGAAGCCGCCGCGCGCGGTGCGGTCCCCCGGGCCACGCTGGAGGTGGTGCTCGGGCGCGATACGGTGCGGACCCCCTGGCCAATCGAGGTCCATCGAGTGACCACCCGTCCGTGGGTGCGGCTCGACGAGGTGCCGGAGGGTGGTGCCTGGCGCTCGGTGATCGGCCGACCGCTGCCTGGCGCCGGGACCTACACCTGGTTCTTCCCGCGCGGGACCTGGGCCCGCGCCGATGCGCGGATCGATGGCCAGGTCCGACTGCGCCTCGGGGAGTCCTACGCCTGGGTGCCCTGGACCACGGTCCGCCCGGTGGCGGGGCACGCCGATGACCATGCTCCCGCACGGATCGGTTCCCTCACCGCAACGCCCACGGGTGAGCGCGTCACCATCCGGATTCCGCTGACGCATCCCGTCCCCTTCCGGATCACCGAGAGTGCCGCTGCGCTCCGACTCACGCTGTACGATGCCATCAGCGTGATCGACTGGACTCGGTACGGCGCCGGGTCTTCCCCCCTCGCAGCCGTGGAGTGGTCGCCCCGATCGGCCCGCGAAGTCGATCTCGACCTGCGGTTCACTGGCCCGCTGTGGGGCTGGCGCACCCGGATTGACGGCAGCGACCTGCTGCTGGAGGCGCGGACCGCTCCCCCGATTGACCACAGCGCACCAGCGCGTGGGCGCCGCGTGGTGGTCGATGCGGGGCATCCGCCGCTGGGCGCCTGCGGACCAACCGGTCTCTGTGAACCGGAGGTGAACCTGGCCATCGCGGAACGGGTGCGTGATGGATTGCGCGCGGCCGGCGCCGAGGTGGTGATGTCGCGCAGCGGCACCGGCAGTGTGTCCCTCCAGGCTCGCACTGCCCTGGCGGATTCCCTTGATGCGGATCTCTTCGTCTCGATCCACAACAACGCGCTGCCGGACGGTATCAATCCTTTCAGCAATCACGGCAGTTCGACCTTCTACAACCATCTCCCCTCGCTGCCGCTGGCGCGCCTGGCACAGGCGGAACTGGTGGCGGCCTTGGGCACCCGCGATCTCGGGGTGGCGCGAGGCGACCTCGCCGTGGTGCGCCCCACCTGGTATCCGTCGATGCTGACGGAGGGACTGTTCATGATGGTGCCCGCGCATGAGGCCGCGCTGCGCACCGCAGTGGTGCAGCAGGCCTATGCCGATGCGGTGGTGCGGGCAGTTATCGCGTTCTTTGCTGCAGCAGGTATTCCTTGAAGTCGATGGCCTGGCGCCGTCTCCTGGGCCTGGCACTGCTGTGGCTCTGCGGTGTGTCGACGCTGTCGGCGCAGGATGCCGCGACGCGGGCGGCGCTGGGTCAGTGGCGGGACTCGCTCGACCGGATTCGTGACACTACCACGCTGGCCACGCTGGAGCAGGGTCTGTTGGCCGGGATGTCGCAGCACGTGGTTGATCCGGGGTGGCATCTGCGCCTGGGCTTCCTGGGACTCCGCCGAGGGGCACTGGCCGGGGTGCGGCTGTACGATGTGGCCGCCGCCGAATTTCAGGTGGCGGCCGATCTTCAGCCCTCCTGGCCGCTGGCCTGGCTGGGGTTGGGGATGGCGGAGTTGCGGGTGGCGGAGCACGAGGGGGACCGGTCCACCACTGCGCGCCGTCGAGTCGGCGGCGATGCGCAGACGCGCGCTGCCACCGCGCTGGCGCGGGCCCTTCGGGATGACGCGAGCCTGCTGCCGGAGGTGCTCGGCCTGGTGGGTGAATGGCGCGGTGTCGGGGTGACGGCGCGGGCGACCGTGCTGCGGCAGGTCACCCGCCAGGTGGCCGATCAGCCCGTCGGCCGCGATCGGGATCTGCTGGTGATCCGGGCGGTCACTGAGCGTGCACTGGCCAGCCCCGATTCGGCGGCGCATGCGCTGGAACTGCTGCTGGACCAGGGCGATACTACCGCAACATTGCTGCTGCGGCTGGCTGTGGCGCGGTTCGAGGCAGGCCGCTCCGACGGGGTGCGGCCCTGGCTGGCCGGGCTGTCTCGCCCCGATCCCGCGACACTTGCCCGGTACCGTGCCCAGATCGCGCCCCTGCTGACCGTCCGCGGCCTGGCGCAATTCGATCGTCTGCCCGAGGGGGAGCGGCAGCGCTGGGCCGACTCCCTGATGCGGCGTCGGGATGGTCTGGGGCTGCTGGGCACCGGGCAACGCGTGCTGACGCACTATCAACGTCTCGCGGCGGCCCAGGCCGCCTTTGTGCCCGCCGACTCCCTGGTGCCCTACCTGCTGCGCGACACACTGGCTGTACTCGACGATCCGCGGGCCCTGCTGTTCCTGCGGCAGGGCGCACCCACGGTGCTGGTGGATCTGCCGTTGCCGGGCCTGCCCCCGAGTGCCTCCTGGCGATACGGGGATGCGGCCACGGGCCGCGTCTTCCACTTCGTCGCGCCGGACTCGCAGGAGGTCTGGCGGCGCGGCGCATCGGTCGGCGACCTGCTCGGCGCTCCCTCCCCACGGGGGCGCAGCGCCGGTGTGCCCGTCCATCGCGATACTGCGTCGCTGCGAGCCTCGCGGGCCCGCCTCGGTGGGCATTTCACCGACCCGTCCACCCGGTGGGATCAACTCGTCGCCGCGGATCGACGGAGTGCCGTCCGCGCCGTGCAGTGGGATGTCGATGGGGATCGCGTCGCGCCGGACTTCAGGGAGCCGCTGCCCGGCATGCTCACGCTGGTGGGCCTGGGCGGAGAGACTGCCGAGCAGGCGGAGGTGCAACTGCTCTACGCCGTACCACTCATGGCGCTGCGCCGGGTGCAGATCGGCGTGAACCCGGGAGTGGACGTCCGCCTCCGGGCGGTCCTGTTCACTGCCGACAGCGCGCTGCGCGCCATCCTCGATACCGTGACCTTCGTGATCCCCACGACGGCCAGATTCCAACGGGATACCCTGTACGGGCGGATGCCCATCCCGGTGGCCGCCGGCACCATGGCGGGTCGGGCCCTGGTCCACTCCGGCTCGGCCGGGTTGGCGATGCCGGAGGGGGTTGCACTTCATCCTGGCGGCGGGGCAGGCGGAGTGGGCGTGGCGGACTTGGCGTTCGGATGGGCAGGAGGCCACCTTTCCTGGGTTCTCCCATCGGGCGACACGACCTGGCTGGCCCCGACGTCTACCGGGCCGACCGGTCGGGCGCTGACGGTGACCACGCAGTTGTTCGGGCAGCCACTCGGCAGCACCGTGCAGATCGAGACCACGGTGCGGCAGCCAAGGGGCGGGTTTGTGCTGGTCCGGGCCATTCAGCGCCTGCTGGGTCAGGGTGACCGGATCCTCCGTCGCGAGGTCATCGAGGTACCGATCACCCGGTCGGCGCCGTGGCTGATCCGCCCACTCGATACCGCCGCACTGCCGGTGGGGCGCTATACCGTCCGAGTTCGGATGACGACGTCATCCGGGCGCCACTACACCCGCGATCGGGTCCTGCATCTGGAGGACTGAAGATGACATCACGATGGCTTGGGGTAGTGCCGCTCCTGTTGCTCGCCGCACCCCTGGCGGGCCAGAGTGTCCCGGAACGGCAGGCGCTGCAACGGTGGCGTGACTCGCTGACGGCGGTCACCGACACCACGGTGCTGCGCGCCTGGGAGGAGCGGGCCATCGCGGTGGCGGCACAGTCGCGGGAGGACCCCATGCAGCATCTGCGACTGGGGTTCCTGGCCCTGCGTCTGCGGGAGCTGGGCAGTCGCAAACACCTCGATCACGCGGTCAGTGAGTTTGAATGGGCCTTGGAATTGCGGCCCGACTGGCCGTTCCCCTCCTATGGGCTCGGCTTGGCCTCGCAGTACCACTCCTCGCGTACCGGCTTCGCCGGCGGGCTGTTCACGATACTCGGGATCGACGGTACCAGTCGGTCCCTGCGGGCCTTCGAGGATGCCCTCGCTGCCGACAGCCAGTTCAGCGAGGCGGCGGCGGCCATGGCCGACGTCGCGCTCGATTCCCGCAACGAACTGCCCCTCGACTCGCTGGTCGTGACCATGCGTCGGGTGACGCGGGACACGCAGGACCCTGATCTGCTCCTGTTGCGCGGCCGGGTTGAACGGTTGGCCGCCCATCCCGATTCGGCGCTGACCAGTTTCCTCCGCGCGATTGACCACGGCGCGCATCCCGGTGTGCTGCTGTTCGAACTGGCGCGGACCATCCCCCTGGTGCCATCGTCGATCCGCGACTGGCTGGGGCTCCAGCCCTTCGACACCCTCTATTTCCAGGGGGCACGGTCCGACGACTCGGTGGTGGTCTCACTCTACCGCGCCGACCTGGCTCCCATTGCAGCGGACAGCCTGTTGGCCGAGTTCGACCGGCAGACTGGCGTCGCGCGGTCGGACTGGCTGCGCAGCTTCTGGGGGGCCCGGGATGCGCAGGATCTGCGGGCGTCAGGGGAGCGTCTGGCCGAACACCTGCGGCGCTGGGATCAGGCCCGGCGCGAGTTCACCCTGTCCGGTGTCCGGCGGCGGTATGCCGCGGGACTGGAGATCTACCGCAGCGGACACGCGGAGTTGGACGATCGCGGCATTGCGCTGGTGCGCCACGGGACGCCGTCGCGCCGCATCGTGTGGCCGCGGTTTCCCCGGGGGCCGGAGGACACCGTGCCCCGGCAGGCGATGCGTGACTTGCTGGACAGCGCCATCACGCTGCCGCCTGAGGCGCGCACCATGCCGGCCGTGCCGCACAACTACGGCAACGAGACCTGGATCTACCGGCACCCCGACGGCAACCTGGTCCTGCATTTCGCCGCCAACTTCGATGCCCGGGACTACCGGATGCAGAGTTCGGTGCTGGGACTCGACGTGTCATTCCGGGAGATCCTGCGGACGGTATTCGGCGGTGCAGAAATGCCGGAGGTCCGCATGCTCCTCGAGTCCGATGATGTCACCGTGAGCAATTTCCTGCTCGAAGAACGCTTGCAGGCCCGCCGCGACATCCAGGCCGCCACGACCACCGACCGCTGGACCCGCGAGTATGCCACGACGTTGCCGGGGCGGGTCGAATGGTTCCGCGCTGGGGCCCGCGACGGCCGGGGCCTCGGGCACCTGGTCTACACCATGGATGCCCGCAGCCTGCGGGCGCAACCGTGGAGCCAGGTGCCGGTGACGGTCCGGGCGGTGCTGCTGGATGCGGCAGGGATGCCGCTCACCACCATCGATACCACCGTGCTGGTCGACCAACCCAAACCCACCGCCAGCTACGTCTCCATCCGGGTGGATGTGCCGCTGCCCCCCACCGTGAAGCAGAGTCGGGTGGCGGTGGAGATCACCCCGGAGATCGGCCAGCTCCACGCCACCACCCCGCTGCAGCCCCTCCCGGCCGGCGCGCTGATGATGGCGGATCTGCTGGTCGGGCGGCGGGCGGTATCGATCCCCTGGCCGCAGGCGACAGGGGACACGGTCTGGCTGGATCCGCAGCTCAGCTACCGTCCCTCCGATACCCTGGAGGTGTGGACGGAACTTGATGGCCTGCGCCCCGATGTGCCCTACACCGTGCGGGTTGTGTTGACGCGTGCGGCCAGTGGCATCGGTCGCGTACTGGGCCGACGCCAGGCGGTGGTGACCATCGCGTCACCGATCACCTTTGCCCAGGCCCACGGGATCCTGCGACGGGAAATTCCCCTGGGTACCATCGAACCGGGGGACTACCAGCTTGAGGTTGTCCTTGAGGGACCGGGCGGCCGAGTGGCCCAGCAGCGACGAGTCTATGTGGTGCCCTGATCGCGCCTGGCTGCGCCGTGCACTGCTGCTGCTGGGATTGGCGTTGCTGCCAGCCCCGGGGCAGGCGCAGAGCCCGGCGGAACGCACCGCGCTGCAGGCGTTGCGGGATTCGCTCACCGCCGTGACCGACCAGGCGGCGCTGCTGGCACTGGAAGAGCGCACCATTGAAGTGGCGCGCCGCGACCGGGACAACCCCATGCTCCATCTGCGGCTCGGGTTGATCGCCTGGCGCCTGGCCGCCCTGGGCAGCAAGCCGCATTCTGATCATGCCCAGGGTGAGTTCGAATGGGCGCTCGAACTGCGACCGGACTGGCCCTGGCCC
The DNA here is from genome assembly GCA_964421625.1 of uncultured Gemmatimonadaceae bacterium. Taxonomy (GTDB): domain Bacteria; phylum Gemmatimonadota; class Gemmatimonadetes; order Gemmatimonadales; family GWC2-71-9; genus Palsa-1233. The sequence continues at coordinate 28,159 of CAYQXR010000030.1, forward strand.
CGTTTCGGCCTGGGGCTGGTGCTGGAGCAACGCCCGGACCGCACTGGGAAGTACGCCGGTGGGTTGGTGGCCATGCTCGGGATCGACGAGCCCACCCAGGCGCTGCGGGCGTACCGCGGGGCGGTGCGTTCCGACTCCTCCTTCGTTGATGCCGTGATCGGTCTGGGGAAGGTCAGCCTGGACCGGCGCCGGAGCGGTGATGACGCCGAAGTTCTCCGCGCCCTGCGCTCGACCGCGGCGCGCTACCCGACGCCGATGCTGCTGCTGGCCTGGGCCGAACTGGAGCGGCGCAAAGGCAGTGCGGATTCTGCCTTGGTCGCTCTGGTCGAGCTGCGCGACAGTATCGGACCCACCCCGCGCGTACTGCTCGAACTGGCCCGCACCATTCCGCTGGTCGCACCGTCCCGCGCGACCAGACTGGGACTGCCCACCACCGAGTCCGTCTACTTCCAGGGACTCAGCGAGGGAGACGCCACCATCCAGCGCATGTACCGCGACGATCTGCAGCCGATCGTGAGTGACACGGTGCTGGCTGAGTTCGATGCCCGTCAGGGCGCGGATCGGGTGACCTGGCTCCAGGACTTCTGGCGCGAACGCGATGCGCTGGCCCTGCGCGCGCCCGGTGAGCGTCTGGCGGAACACTTCCGCCGCTGGGCCTACGTGCTCACCAACTACCGGTTGCAACCGGGGATCCGCCGCCATGCCACCGGCATCGAGGCGCCACCGCCCGCCGACATCCGCGACATCGACGATCGGGGCCGGGTCTATCTGCGCCACGGAGTTCCGGTCAACCGCCTGCCGTATCCGATGTTCCTCGAGTACGGGCCGCGCACGCCCGGCATGATCTCGGCTGCATCCATTGTCCGTCTGGATGCCAACGGGCGACGGGTGGTGGAGCCGCCGTTGCCGTTCTATCAACCACCGAAGACGGGCGGGCGCTCCTACGGGAGTGAGACCTGGCTCTATCAGCAGCCCGAAGGCGACATGGTGCTCCATTTCGCGGCGCACTACGATCCGTTCGACTACCGACTGCAGTACACGGTGTTCACGCTGCCGACCATCTTTGCCGACTACACCATCCGGGGCAGCACCATCCGCGGTGCGCTGACCGACGACCCCTTCGGTGACCCGGGCAAGGTGGCCGAAGAGCTGGGGCGGGGGAGGGAGGCCAACCGGACGGCCACCACCACCGATTCGTGGACCCGGGTGTACCGGACCATGCTGGGGACCAAAGCCCACTGGTTCATCGCCGGCGACTCGGCGGGCCATCCGCTGGCGCATCTGATCTACGTGATCGACGCCGTGGCCCTGCGGTCCCGCCCCGGGCCGTTGGTGCCGGTGACCGTGCGGTTGGCCTTCGCCGATGCAGAGGGACACCTGCTCCGTCGGATCGATACCATCCCGACTCTGATGCGCCCCGGACCCATGGCGCGCGGGGCCTCGTTTCACCTGAAATTCACGCTGCCGCCGGGCACCGTCACCACCCGACTGGCGACGGAACTGAGTCCCGACATCGGGGCCATGCATCGCAGCGATACCCTGGTGCTGCCACGCCTCGACGGCCCGGGTATGGTGCTGTCGGATCTGTTGATCGGTCGGGCAGGACGGAGCAACGTCTGGCGGACAACGCGGGGTGGCGTCGTCCCCATCGACCCGCGGGACATGCGATACGTTCCGGACGACAGCCTGGAGATCTACGCCGAGGTGCATGGGGTGCAGCCGGACCGGCCCTACGCCGTGTCGGTGGCGATCCGGCGCGAGGTGGGCGGGCTGCGCCGCCTGTTCGGCGGGCAGGGTGAGGCGGTCATGATTCGGCAGCAGGTGACCTTCGACCGCTCGACCGGCGTCGTGGCGCGGACCATCCCGCTGACGGAGCTGCGGCCGGGGACCTACCGGATGACGCTGACGGTGTCGGGTGAGGGTCGGGAGGTATCGACGGTGCGGGAGGTGGTGGTGATGGCGCCGGAGTAGGCCGGGTGTGGAAAACCTGCCTGACTGGTTGATTTGTGATGTCGATTGCCGTATACCGGGTCCTGTCTGGCCCCTTCCTCCGATTGCTCCTGTCGGCCCGATCCCGTACCTTGATCTCGTGTTGTTGCCCGGTCATCGACCCTCGGTCGATGGGTCGGGATGGTTTGCCGGGACGGGGGTCGCCTCGCGGAGGTCCCCGGTTTCTTCCGCCTCTTGCACTCATAGGAATCTCTCCATGGACACGTCTCCGGGCCGGGGCGCTCTCGATCTGTCGCCCAATGCGTTGACCGTACTTGCCAAGCGCTACCTGATCAAGGACGAGACGGGACAGCCGGCCGAGTCGGCGGAGACGCTCTTCCGGCGGGTGGCCACCACGGTCGCCGCGCCCGACGCCAGCTACGGCGCCTCCGTCGGCGCGGTCGACGCGCTCGCCGACGCGTTCTACGAGGTGATGGCCCGGCGGCTCTTCATGCCGAACTCGCCCACCCTGATGAACGCCGGCCGCCCGCTGGGGCAGCTCTCGGCCTGCTTCGTCCTCCCGGTGGAGGACACCCTGTCCAACGGCAGCAGCGGCATCTACGACACGCTGCGCTCCATGGCCCTGGTGCATCAGTCCGGCGGCGGCACCGGCTTCTCCTTCTCCCGCATCCGCCCGCGCAACGGCATTGTCCGCTCGACCATGGGCGTGGCCTCGGGGCCGGTCTCCTTCATGTCGCTGTACGACGCCTCCACCGATGTGGTCAAGCAGGGCGGCACGCGGCGCGGCGCGAACATGGGGATCCTCCGGGTCGACCACCCGGACATCCTCGACTTCATCGCCTGCAAGGAAGACACGACCAAGATCACCAACTTCAACATCTCGGTCGGCATCACCGA